>CALCIB010000130.1 GCA_937907525.1 uncultured Planctomycetales bacterium
CCCCCCCCAACGGCCCCCCCACCCCCCCCCTCATCCGCATGACCCCCGCGCCGGCCGTCCCCCCCGCCGCGCCGAAGCCCCCGCCCGCGCCGGCCCCCCAACCGCAAACCGTCCAGGCCCCGCCGCCGCCCCCCCGCCAAATCGCCGCCCCCACCCAGCAGACCGCCCAACCCGATCCGACGCCCCCTTCCGACCCCAAGGCGGCCGACCCCAAGGTCCGGCAAGCCGCCGACGCCCCGCCGACGACCCCTCCGCCCTCGAAATAACCGATAGGCCAATCCTGATGCGTCGCCGCGGCGTCCGGCCGAGGCCGCGTCCTCCCTTGGGCGTTCCCACGCCTTAACGGGTTCAATCACCCAATTTTATGACGGAGTTCCTCGGACCCGGCCTGGGGCCGATCGGACGGCCGATTTCTCGGACGTTTGTAGGTTTAACGATTTAATGTTCGGATGTCACCTTTTTTTTCGAAACACCACTGGAAATTCATGAGTGGGGAAGCTAGGATCGTGATCGCCGGGGAAACAGGCGATCGGCTCGCGAAACTCCGTTCGCGCCATGGGTTTGGGCGCTCGGGTCGTCGCGCGCGTCCTCGACGGCCTGGTTCCCGGGGTCGCGCGGCCCCGACCTCTGGGGCTCCCGCGCGGGCTCGTTCGAGCCGGCGCGATCGATCGCGGTTCGTCCTCGTTCGATTCTCGATTTTCTCGCTGGAGGCCGTCGTCCCATGAAAGCGAACTCACGTCGCGGGTTCACTCTGATCGAATTGCTGGTGGTGATCGCGATCATCGCCGTGTTGATCGCCCTGCTGCTGCCGGCCGTGCAATCGGCCCGCGAGGCCGCTCGTCGCGCCCAGTGCGTCAACAACCTGAAGCAGTTGGGCCTGGCCTCGGCCAACTTCGAATCGACCAACGGCACGTTCCCGCCGGGAATCGGCCCGTACCCGACCGCGACCACGTACAAGACCAGGATGTCGTTGCAGGCGATGGTGCTGCCGTTTTTGGAGCAGTCGGCGGCCTATTCCGCGTTCAATCTCCAGCACGGGGTCGACCTCGGCGCCCCGGCGCAGATGACGGCCTGCTACCAGATCGTCTCGGCCTACGTCTGCCCGTCCGACGGAGAGGCCGCGAAGTTCAGTCAGTACGCTCCCGGGGGGCTCGGTTACAGCAATTACTTCGGCAGCTACGGCAACACCCCCTCCCAGCAGTTGGGCACGGCGGCCTATCAGGAACCGGACTCCAGCCGGGCCGGCGTCACCAACATCCGGTTCAAGACGGGCGGGTCGCCGACAGATCCCGATTACCTGGCTTGCATCGCCGTGAAGATCTCGGAGATCACCGACGGCACCAGCAACACCACCCTGTTCTCGGAGACCAAGCGCTCCCGGGCCGTCCAGAACACCATCGCCGAGATCCCCTTCGTGGACCTGATCAACGTCTACGTCTCCGCGGGCAACTTCACGGGAGTGTCGGCCATCGCTCCCCCCACCGACTGCCAGGGGTCGACGCAGATGCGGATTCGCTACCGCGGCCAGATGTACTTCCGCAGCCTCCCCTCGACCAGCGGCTTCTCCCATACCGTCCCGCCCAACTACAAGCTCTGGGATTGTTCCGACGCCTCCTACAGCCAGGTTCACGGCGCGGCCCGGAGCTACCACTCCGGCGGCGTGAACGTGGGTTTCTGCGACGGCTCCGTCCGGTTCATCAAGGACTCCGTCAACCTGGCCACCTGGCGGGCGCTGGGGAGCAAGGCGGGCGGGGAAGTCGTCAGCGCCGACTCGTACTAAGCCGACGGGGCGCGCCGGCGCTTCGATGACACCGAGAAGGGGAATCGCGTCGATGTCGAGATTGCAGTGGCGACGATGGGTCGGACTGGTCCCGGTACTGCTGGGCCTGGCGACCGGCTGCGGCGGAGGACCGGGGCCGGGGTCGGCGGGGGGCGCGGACGACAACGTGTACCTCGAGACCTTCGGCGAGGACTATCGGATGTATACGATCGCCAAGAAGAAACCGCCTCGCAAGATCGAGGACATGAAGGCCCTGGGGAACATCGTCTCGCCGGCGGTGGAGGCGGCGCGCAAGGGGGACATCGTCGTCCAGTGGGGCGCCGCCCTCCCCGACACCCAGGAGGAGCCGGGCCAGACGTCGGCCCCCGAGATCCTGGCCTATGGCAAGGACGTCCCGGAGAAGGGGGGCTACGTCCTCCACCTCGACCGGACGGTCACCCAGATGACGTCCGAGGAGTTCAAGGCCGCGCCCAAGGCCGCCGGCGATCCGGAACAGTCAGGCGGCAAGACCGGCAAGGCCAAGTAACGCCCGCGACGACCGATCGCCGCGCGGTTCGGCCCGGCGTCGCTCCCCGATTCGACGGGAGCGACGGCCGGGCCGCTTCGTTTCCCGCGCCAGGGGGCCTCGTCGAAAAGCAAGAGGGGACGCGATGACGAACATCCCTTCTCCCACAAGGGAGGAAGGGATCATATGTGCTTGCTCGCGAAGGTTTTCGACGGAGCGGCGACCGTTCTCACCGCCGGACGCGGCGGAAGAAGTCGGCGATGGCGGCGCGGGACTCCTCGGTCGCGGCCAGGCGGACCAGATTGGCGACGACGGCCTCGCGCGCGGCTTCGGGGCCCTCGGCCAGGTCGATCTCGATGACCCGGACGATCGCCGCGTGGGCCTCGGGGAAGTCGTCGGCGTGTTGTTCCAGCTTGGTCTTGGCGAACGCCAACTCGTCAAGCCACTCCTCGGGCAGGAACGGCCGCTCGGCGGGGGCCTCCGACGCCAGAATCTCCAGCAGTCGCTCCGGCTCGTCGGCCGAGACCAGGCCGCTGACCACCCCTTGCGAGCGCGCCTGGAGGAAGCCGATCGGCGCGCCGTAGAGCAGCATGTCGAGCGCGTCCTTGGGAGCCATGAGTCGGGGAAGGTGTTCGACGGCCCCGCCGCCGGGGATCAGCCCCAGCCGGACCTCCGGCGTCCCAAGCTGAAGCGGGACGCCGGACGCCAGCGCGACCCGCTGGCGGCAGGCCAAGGCCAGTTCCAGGCCGTAGCCCAGACAGGCCCCGTGCAAGACCGCGACCGTCGACGGCCCCAGCCGCATCAGGCGGTCCAGCACGTCCAGCCCGCGGCGGACGTATGCCTCGACCTCCGCGGACGGCGCCTCGCGGAAGATGTGCAGGTCGGCCCCCGCGCAGAAGCCCGCGGGCTTGGCGCTTCGGATCAGGATCCCCTGGACGCCGGCGTCCGCCTCGACCTCCGCCAACCGTTGGTCCAGCTCCTCGAGCGCCGCGGGGTTGAGCAGGTTCAGCGACTTGCCGGGCATGTCGAACCAGAGCGTCCATACGCCGTCGTCGTCGCGATCCCATCGCCAGACCGTCGCGCGCGCCTCGTCGGTCATGATCTTACGCCGCCTGAAGGTCAAGATCGTTCCAGATGTGGATCCACGAACCGCGGCCGAGCGAGGGACGATCGAGACCCTCGTCGGCGGGGTTGTGGAATCTTACACGGTCGACCCAGGGGACCGATAGGGCTTCCCGCCCACGATCGGCGCGCGGCGACGGCGCAACCCGCGCGACCGATCCGGAACGTCAGCCCCCGTAGGCTGGGTCGAGACCCAGCTTGGAGAAGCCTTGGCT
This sequence comes from uncultured Planctomycetales bacterium, assembly GCA_937907525.1. GTDB lineage: Bacteria > Planctomycetota > Planctomycetia > Isosphaerales > Isosphaeraceae > Paludisphaera. Next base: position 3,623 of record CALCIB010000130.1, read on the forward strand.
TGCGTGGGCTGGGTCCAGACCCAGCCTACAGGATCGACCCTGGAATCAAGATACGACGAAGCGACGGCCGCGCGGCGACGGCGCAACCGATCCGGAACGTCAAACCTCGCTGGTCAGCGAGTAGATGTTGTGCCCCTCGCGACGGAGCTTGCCCTCGTCGGCGAGTTCCTCCCAGATGCCGGGGGGGTGGCCGGCGGGAGGGGTGATTCCGCCGATCCTCGACGTCTTGCTCCCGGGGCTCAGGCCCGACTGGTCGTCCAGCCGGGCGAGCTTCAGCCGCTTCTTGAACGCCTTGAACGCGCGCTTGCGCTCCTCTTCGGTCGACATGCCCGCGCTCCAATGGTTTGCCGCTGAAGACTTCCGCGGGGGCCGATGCCGAAGGACCTTCTCCCCCTGAGGGAGAAGGCGAGAGTCGCCGCCGCCACGACCCGACGGCCTTACGACGAGAGCGACGACAAGAGGACGTCGCGATAGGTCCGAACCCGAGACCGCTTCTCCCCGCGCTCGACGACCGTGTCGTCGGGATGATCGATGGCGAGCCGAACGCGGTCGCCCTTGATCTCAACGACCGTGACGACGACGTCGTCGCCGATCAGGACGCTTTCGCCCTCTTCCCTGGGGATGATGATCACAGTGTCCACCTCGCGGCAAGGCCCCATGGTCCAAACCGCCGCGACCCCTGGGGAGGGTGGTCGGGCGGTGACGACCACCCGATTGTAGCGGCGCGCCCCCCCCCGTCAATCGACGACCGGGGGGCGTGTCGAAGTACCTTGGGGGCGTCCGAACTTGCGCGATCGCGGCGATCGGTTTTTCGAAAACCGCGACATCAGGGCGACATCCCGATCCCGTTCGTCAAGCCCCGCGCCACGGCAAATCGAACCGACGGCCGTGGAGCGTTCGGTCGCCGGCGACGCACCGCGGCTCGATCGTCGCCCCGCCGCCGTCGCGGCCCGGCTCCAGCCGACACCAGCCCAGCGGCTGGGGCGTGGCGAAGTGGTAGGCCACCGCCGGCAGATTGACCAGGTGCAAGTCCTCGCGCTTCTTCAGGCTCCAGACGTGCGAGTGTCCGAAGACCAGGGCCTTGACCTGCTTGCGGGGCTCAAGGATCTCGTAGAGCGCCTTGGTGTCCTGCAGCCTCCCCTTCGCCGGAGGATCGAGCGTCGGCGACGGGTCGTGATGGAGCATGACGACCGTGGTCGCGTCGGGCCGTTCGTCGAGCGTCTTCTTCAGCCAGTCCCTCTGGACCTCCCCAAGCTCCCCCTCGACGTGGCCGATCTTGATGAGCGAGTCCAGCATCACCAGCCGAACGCCCAGCGACTCGAAGACGGTCGCGAACCGGCCCTCGACCCCGGTCTCGGCCCGCGACTTCAGGGCGTCCTTGATCGGCTCGCGCTCGTCGTGGTTGCCCATGGTCAGGTGAACGGAAAGCCCGCGCTCGCGCAGGGGGTCGATCAGCTTGAGGAACTGCGCGTAGTCCCCGGGGAGCCCCTGGTTGAACGCCAGATCCCCCAGGACGGCCACGGTCGCGGGAGGCGTCGGCTGGGCGAGGATGTCGGCCACCGCCGCCCGGAGGTTCTCGGTCATGTTGAACGCCTCCTTGTGGACGACCTTCGTCGGGTCGGCGGCGATGTGGACGTCCGACAGGAGGGCGATGTAAGGCGCCTGCTCCTCGGCCGCGGCGGCGCGGAGGCCGGGCCAGGCGAGGGAGGCGCCCCCGACGGCCAGGCCGTGGAGGAACGAGCGGCGGCTGACGGGCGGCAAGTGGATCGGCATGGCGAGACCCTCGTTTTCGCCGACCGCCACGGATTTCGGGGACGACGGGGACGTCCTTCTCCCCTTGAGGGAGAAGGTGGCCCGAAGGGCCGGATGAGGGGTGGGCGAGCGAGAAGGCCGTCGGCATCCGAGCCGTCCGAGCCGGCTTTCAACTTCCCAACGGCTTCTCTTCGCGCCCCCCTCGTCCGACCGCTTCGCGATCCGTCTTCCCCCGCGAGGGGGGAAGACCGCCTTCTTCGAACGACCCAAGGAGCCGTGACGGTCGACGGTTTGATAGACTGGGGGCGTCCGCCGACGTCGGGGACGCCCCCCTCATCTTAACCCGGCCGCGCCGGGAGGCCGCGCCTTCCATGGGATACGAAGTCGAATTGAAATATCGCGACGTCGACCACGACGCCCTCCGCCGCGCGCTCGAGGCGCTGGGGGCGGAGGAGGGCGCGACGCTCGACGAGGAGGACCTTTACCTCAACCATCCCGCGCGCGACTTCGCCGCCAGCAACGAGGCGTTCCGCGTCCGTTCCATCGGCGAGGACAACCGCGTGACCTACAAGGGCCCCAAGGAGCCGGGCCCGACCAAGACCCGCGAGGAGATCGAGGTCCCCTTCGCTCCCGGCCCGTTGCGACTCGACGAACTCACCCGGATGTTCGACGTCCTGGGCTTCCGCCGCGTCGCCCTGGTCCGCAAGCGGCGGACGCCGTTCCGCCTGACGTTCGGCGGCCGTCCGCTCGAAGTGACCCTCGACCGCGCCGACGAGTTGGGCGACTTCGCCGAGGTCGAGGCCCTGGCCCTCGACCGCGACGATCTGCCCGACGCCCAGCAAGCCGTCCTCGACCTCGCCGCCGAACTCGGCCTGGCGACGGTCGAGCCGCGCTCGTATCTACGCATGCTCCTGGAAAAGCGCGCCCAACCGAGCATGTGACTGTATTCCCGTCACGCCCTGAAAGGCGGCAGGTCGAGTTTGCGGACGACGTGCATCGGGAGCAAGAGGTGGTTCGGATCGTCAAGCAGGGGCGTGAATCCGAACTTCAGGTAGAACCGGCGCGCGTCGTCGTCGATCGCGTCGACTTCCACCGCCCGGACTCCGACGTGTTCGGCGAGATGTTGGGATCGCCGCAAGGCGTCGATCAGCAGCAACGAACCGAGCCCCTTCCCTTGGGCCGTCCGATCGACGGCCAGGCGGCCGAGAAGCACCACCGGCACATCCAGCCGAGGCAGGCCCTTGGATTGATCGGGGGGCAAGACGTCGTGGGCGACCCGGTGATTCGAAAGCGCGTAATAGCCGACGACGACCGTCCCGCCGGTCCTCACGGCGACGTATGTCCGGGCGAGATCTCGCTTCTCGAACTGTCCGGCCCGCGTCTTCAACCAATCGGTCAGCATCGGCCGGCCGCAATCGAACGCCGAACGGTCGTGCCGCGAACTCAACTTCTCAATGCTCCAGGCGTCGCCGGGGTCAGTCAAGACGCCTCCCGTACCTCTCGGCCGCCTTGACCAGCGCGGCGTTGGGGACGGCGTTCGGCTCGTCGAGCAGGGCGAGGACGCGGTCGCGGTCGCGATCGCTCAAAACGGTGGCGTCGCGACGCTCGATGACCGCGCGGGCGCGGTCGACGAGCGCGCCGACGGCGAAGTCGTCGACCGACTGGCCCAGCGAGGCGGCCGCCTCCTCGATGATCCGTTTCGACTCCGAGGGCAAGTGAAAGTTCAAGAGAGCGTCTCTCGTTTCGACCGCCATCCCGCCCTCCTTCCCATCGACGTGGAGCACTCCGCCACCCTCGTCATTCTATCCCGACGAGAGGGCCGAGGCCACTCGACGAACGCGGGTCAGCCCTGGTCGTCGACCGACTCCAGCGTCGTCGTCCGCGCGTGGGGGCCGCGGTAGCTGGCGTCGGTCGTCTTGACGGGGCCGAGCCGCGCGAGGATCCGGTCGGCGGCGCGGCCGGCGGCGCCGGGACGCGCGGCGGTGGCTCGCAAGGCCGCCAGCGCGGCGACGGCGCGGGCCCTGGCCTCGGGATCGCCCAGCCAGGAGTCGGCGTGACGGACCAGGTCGTCGGAGACGTCGCGGGTGGTCAGGTATTCGGGCATGAGTTCGGCGTCGGCCAGCAGGTTGACCAGGGTGATGTACCTGGCCTTGATGAACGGCCGGGCGATGAACAGGTCGATGGGCCGGACCTTGTACAAAACGACGGTCGGCAGCGCCTCCATCATCAGTTCCAGGCTGACGGAGCCGGAGACCGACCAGGCGACGTCGGCGGCGCGGACGACCTCGGGAGTGCGCGCGGCGAGGATCTCCAGGTCGGGCGACGGCAGGTCGTCGAGTTCCGCGAGGGTCTCGGCGACGATCGCCTCGGCCAGTTCGCGATGCTTCTCGTGGAGGCAGGCGACCTTGAAGCGGACGTCGGGCCGACGCGCCGTCAGTTTGGCCGCGGCGCGGGCGAGGATCGGCAGGTTCCGCTTCAACTCCAGCGTCCGCGACCCCGGCAGGATCGCCAGCAGCGGCCGGGCGTCGGCCGTCAGCGACGCCGTGAACGCCTCGTCGACCTCGCGGCCGTGGAGTTCGTCGAAGTACGGGTGGCCGACGAACTCGGCGTGTGGGACGCCGCGGTCGGCGTACCATTTGGGCTCGAACGGCAGGCCGCAGAGGACCAGGTCGACGAACCTCCGCATCTTCCGGACCCGCCAGCCGGCCCACGCCCAAAGCTGAGGGGGGACGAAGTAGAAGACGGGCACCCCGCGGGCCTTCGCGCGGCGGGCGATCCACCAGTGCAGGCCGGGGTAGTCGACCAGGACGACGGCGTCGGGCTTTTCGTCGCGGAAGCAGCGATCGGCCAGGACGATCAGTCGCAGGAAGGTGGCGATGTTCTGAAAGACGCTCAGGAACCACATGACGGCGAGGTTCACCAGCGGGTATTTCAACGTCGCGCCGGCCTCGACCATCCGAGGGCCGCCGAAGCCGGTGAACTCGGCGTCGGGGACGCGCTCGCGAAGGGCGAGGACCAGGTTGGCGGCGTGCAGGTCGCCGCTGGGCTCTCCGGCCGAGATGAAGAATTTCATCCGTGATTCGCTCGCTCCAAGGGCCGATCGTCGGCGCGGGCCGACCAGGCGCGCTCGATTCCGTCCGGGCGCGCGAGGTCATTACTAACGACTATCGGCCCGGGCGTCCATCCCGACCCTCGCCGTCGTCGGGGAGGGCGGCGTCCTCCGGGATCGAATCTTCCTCAGACGCCGAGCAGTTCCCGGGCCTGGGCGACGCCCGGCGCGGGGCGGCCGCATTCGCTGGCCGTCACCCTCGCCAGGCCGACGAGTTGTCGCCAACGGAAGGCGGGGCGGGTCCGGGCGAATTCCTCGCGGACGGTGTTGTAGTACTTCTCGGCGTGGAGCGCGCCGTCCTCGCTCACGGCGTACTTCAGCATCAGCGCGAACATCGCCGCGGGGTCGTGGCCGAGCGCCCCGTAGCGAGCCGTCAGCGCCGAGGCGATCTCCTGCTGGTTCGACCGGATCGCCGTCTCGGTCTCGGCCAGAAGCGCCTCGGGCTCGGTGGGCTTGACGCCTTCGAGGTACTCGGCGAGCGGCCGAGGCCGCCACGACTTGAACTCGGCGTCGCGCCCCTGGCGGTCCCGCGCGACCTCGTAAGCGGCGAGGATCAGACAGGCGACGGCGTTCCCGGGGTTGACGACCCTCGCCATGTTCCGCCAGGCGTTGACCGCGTCGCTGGCGTGGACGCCGATCGAGGCGCCGTGGACGCTTCCCGGCGCCCTGCCCGGCGAGGCCCAGCGCTCGGGGAGCCCGGGGTCTCGAAGCACCAACTGGTTCGCCGCCAGGGCGATCGCCTCGCCGACGTCGCCAGGGTCGATCCCTTCGGCCAGCGCCGCGGCCGCGGCGTCGGCGGCCGTCGCGGGGCTCGATTCGAGGATCGTCTTGCACGTCGCCCCCACCCAGTCGTCGCCGGGCCGCGTGGTTCCGGGGGGAGTCCGCGGCAGGCGGTACTGGTCGAACAGCTTCGGCAGCAGGGCGCGCGTCTCGACGGCGTCGGCGGAACCGCCGGAGCGCCGCTCGCTCTGGACGCAGTAGCGGACCGATTGGCGAAGCATCGCGTGGGCCCGCTCCCGACCGACGACGTCGAGCAGTTCCCAGGCCCGGTAGGGGAGGACGACGCGGTGGACCTCGGTCTGGTCCTCGACGGCGACGAGCAGGCTGTTGAACGCCTCGTCGGCCGAGCCGCCGGCGATCGCGGCGAAGACGCGCTCGGCCTCGTCCACGTCCTTGCCGCGGACGGCGTCGCGGAGGGCCTCGCCGGGGTCGCGCCCGGGCGAGAGGGTCGCCGGCTCGACGGCGCGGAGCACTTCCGAGGGACGGCCGCCGTGTTCCCGGATCCGGTTCGTGTTGCGGTGGAGCACCTTGAGCACCGGAAGCGCCCGGCTCGCCTCGGGAAGCTCGCCCGCCATGTGGAAGGCCGGGGCCAGGGCCATCAGCGTGTGGAAGCCGACGTAGTCCTCGCCGCCGAAGGTCCGCGCGTTGGCGAGCGCCGCGGCCGCCACCAGCCGCTTCAGCTCGGTGCCCGTCCGAAGTTTGTCGACGAGCGCCGGCACGATTCTCTCGGCGGTCGTCTCCTGCATCAGCGCCACCAGCGGCTCAAGGCCGTCGAAGGCGAGCGGCTCGCCCGCCGGCTCGTCGGCCCGGGCGGACGCGAACCCCATGTCGAGGGCCGTCCCCGAGCCGACGCACGCGATCAGCATGCCCCGGCCGACGTCCCCCAGGAACTCTCGACGCGCGCGTAACTTGCTCATCGTCTCCGTCCTTTCCGATGAAGCGAAAGGAAGGCCGGGAGTCCCGAATCCATGCGGACCTTGGCGACTTTCCCGTGAGTCGGCCGTTCTTGGCCGTCGGAGGCGATTATCCCCCCTCCCGCGCGCCCGATCAACGCGCCGGATCGGCGACGACCGGGTTGCTCAGCGTCCCCAGACCGTCGATCTCGACTTCCACGACGTCGCCGGGCTGGAGCCAGACGGGGGGGTTGCGGGCCATGCCGACGCCGGGAGGGGTGCCGGTGAAGATCAGGTCGCCGGGGGCGAGGGTCATGATCGCGGAGAGGTGGGCGATCAGGTCGGCGACGGGGAAGATCAGGTTGGACGTGTCGGAATCCTGCATGGTCCGGCCGTTGAGGCGCAGGCGGACGCCGAGGGCCTGGGGATCGGCGACGGCGTCGGCGGAGATCAGTTCGGGGCCGGTGGGGGCGAAGGTATCGAAGGTCTTGCCGGCGATCCACTGGCGGCCGGGGCGGTGGAGTTGCCAGTCGCGGGCGGAGACGTCGTGCCCCGGCATGTAGCCGCCGACGTGCTCCATCGCCCGCTCCCTCGGGATTCGACGGCCGCCGCGACCGATCACGACCACCAGTTCCGCCTCGTAGTCGGCCTGTTCGCTCTCGGGAGGCAACAGGATCGGATCGCCGGGGGCGACCAGGGCGTTGGGGTACTTGGCGAAGAAGATCGGCGCGGACGGGATCGGCGAGTTCGTCTCCGCGGCGTGGTCGCGGTAGTTCAGGCCGATGCAGACGATCTTCTCGGGGTTCGGAATCGGCGGCAGAAGCTTGACCGAGGCCCGGTCGATCGTCGCCCGGGCGTTGGCGGTCGCCTCGGCCGCGCGACGGACGCCGTCGGGGCCCATGGCCAGGACCGCCTTGAGGCTCGCGGGAAGCTCGGGGTCGGCGGCGGCGAGGTCGACGAGGCCGTCGGGCCGGACGCCGCACGCGCGCGGGCCGCGGTCGGTGGCGATGGTGACGAACCGCACGGCGCCGGCTCCTTTCGGATGTCGGGACGAATGGGATCAGAGGACGCGCCGGGCGGATTCGCGGTCGAGATAGAGCGTCGCGCCGGGGTGCCGGCGCAGGGCCGAGGCGGGACACGACTCGGAAATCGGGCCGCGAAGCGTCGCCAACACGGCGTCGGCCTTGCGCGCGCCGGGGACGACCACCGCGAGGGCCGCCGCTCGCAAAAGCGCCGGGACGGTCAGCGTGTAGGCGTGGGTGGGGACGTCGGAAAGCTGGGGGAAGCAGCCGTCGTGGACCTGCTGCTCGCGGCAGGCGCGGTCGAGGCGGACGACCTTGACGAGCAGGGGGTCGATGAAGTCGGCGACGGGGGGGTCGTTGAACGCCAGGTGGCCGTTCTCGCCGATCCCCGCGCAGACGACGTCGGTGGGGTTGCGGCGGAGGATCTCGTCATAGGCCAGGCAGGCGGCCGGGGGGCGCTCGGCCTCGCCGGGGATCAGGTGGAGGTCCGGAATGTCGACCAGGCCGAAGAGGTGCTCTTGCAGGTAGCGCCGGAACGACGCCGGATGCTTGGGGGAGATCCCCAGATATTCGTCCATGTGGAAGGCGGCGACGCGCGACCAGTCGATGGAGGGGTCGGCGACGAGCCCGGCGAGCAGTTCGTTCTGGCTGGGCGCGGCGGCGAAGACGACGTTGGCCTTGCCGGCCTCGGCCTGTCTGGCGGCGATCGCCTCGGCCACGGCGAGCGCCGCGGCCCCGCCGGCCTGGCCGCGGTCCTCGTATGCCTCGACCTTGAGGGAGTCGACGGTGAAGCGCGCGATCGGTTCGGGACGGGTTCGGGGCATGGCGGGGACTCGGTTCGGCCGGAATCGTCTCATGCGTGGCCTTGCACGATAGCCGATCCGCCTCGGTTTCGCCACCGTCCGGCGGAATCCCTCGAACGCGAACGGTTCGCGTCAGGCTCCGAGCCGGACCTCCAGGACCAGCGCGCCGCCGGGGCCGACCTCGCAGGCGATCGCGTCCCCCTCGCGCCTGGCGGTCGTCCCCTCGGGCCAGGCGTGGAGGACGCGAACGGACTGGACGGCCGGCCTGGCGGTCACGACGTCCTTTCGGGCGCACTCCGGGTCGAGGACGCTTCCGGAGGCCTCGACGTCGCCGCGGGTCGCGCCCCAGGGGTTGTACAGGGCCAGGATCCACGCGCCGTCGCCGCGGCGGTTGACCTGCATGGGGAGCGTGGTCTCGCGACGGAACGGGCAGAGCCGGGCGACCGCCGCGCGGAAGCGTTCGACCGCGTCGGTGGCCGAGGCCGGAATCACCTCCTCGTAAGCCTCGAACAGGGCGGCGGGGGCGTCGGCCGGCACGACGTCGAAGACCTCCGGCAAGTTCATCGGCGGGTAGCAGACCGCCTCCGCCTTGTTCGCCGACGGCCGCGCGAGCTGGCCCTTGTCGTACTCCGAAAGGGCGAACAGCGCCTCCTTCAAGCCGGCCCACTCGGCGGCGTCGGGAGGGATGACGGCCCTCGCCACCAGCGCGATCGGGGTGAAGGGTTCGCCGACGTCGGGGTTGGCGTCCTGGAAGTCGAGCAGGTCGCGGGTGACCTTGCCGTAAGAGGAGAGGACGCCGGCGTCGACGTCGCTCAGGTTGTCCTCCGCGCCCCATTCCTCGTGAAGCGTGTGCGCGCCGGATAGGTAGGCGTGGAGGAACGACCGCCGCTGAAAGGCGCTCGACGGCCCCTTGTCCGGGCCCACCGGCCAGCCGCTCTGGTCCAGGGACGCGCGGGGGGCGCGCCACGACGACTCCGACGGCTCGACCCAACTGGTGCAGCCCTCCGGCCCCCAGGGGGCGAAGAAGACGCCCCAGGGCTTGCCCGCGGCCCTCGCCGCGCCTCGGGCGGCGGCGATGGCGAACTGGGTCTGGGACGACGCCCACGGCCCGACCTCCACGAAGCACGACGCCGCGCCGAAGCGATAGAACGCCGGCCACGCGAGTTCCCCGTACCCGGTCCCCTCCGCGTGGGAGAACCGCCCGCCGAACCGCCCCCCCTGGCGCCTCGCGTTCCGCTCGGCCTCCTCCCAGAAGCCCTTCTCGTCGAGCGGATGGAGCCGGCCGCGGTAGTCGTCCAGCACGCCGTATTCCAGCCAGCGCGCCTGGTTGCTCCAATCGAAATATTTTTGGAAATCCATGGGTTCGATGGGGACCCCCGCCTTGAAGGGGTCGGCGGTTCGGAAGCGTCCCCAGTCGTTGTGGGTGTTGGAGAGGACCTCGTGGACCTGGCCGCCGAGGAAGCGCTCGCCCAGGAGCTTGGCGTACTCCGCGATCAGGGCCTTGTCGAAGGGGTAGTCGCGGTACGGCGCGCCGCCGCAGACGCGGTCGACGACGAACCGGCATTTGCGCTCGGCCAGGATCGCGTGGAGCGGGCCGCCGACGGCCGCGACGGCGTTGAACCGGCGGGCGTCCTCGTCGCCGAACGGCGAGTTCACCAGCCGAACCCCGTTGGAGGGTCGAACCAGCCCGGCCTTCTCGATCCCCCTCCAGTAGCGTCCCGTCGACTCATACGAATGCAGAAATGAGAACCCGTCGCGAACGGGGAGGGGGGGGCGGGCGGCCGCGGACCTCGCGAACCCCGTCGCGGCCCAGCCGATCGCGCCGGCGGTCGCGGCCAGGAACGTCCTGCGGTGGAACTTCGCGCGACTCATGGCTCCTCCTCGTCTCGTCGTCGAGAGATCGCGACGACTTCGAGGATGATGGGGGCCCTCGCCGCGGTCAAGGGCCGGCCGTCGTCACGACATGGCGAACCGGCGCGAACCGTGCCGCCGGGGGGCCTTGAGTTCCTCGCAAAGCCGCTGGCATTCCACCAGGTCGCCCATGAGCGAATCGGCGAGGTACTCGCGGGTGGAGTCGTTTTCCTCGGCCCATTGCAGTTGATCGTGGCACTGGGCCATGTGGTCCAGGAGATCCTTCATCCAGAGCAGGGTGTGTCGCCGATTCTTCATCGCGGGACGATCCTTCATCCGGGTCCATCGTGATCGTATGTCGCGGCCGAACCGCGTTCGCGGGGCCGCCCGTCGACCCGTCCTCCGTCGGACGACGCGGGGATGTAAGGCAAGCCGCGCGCCAAACCCGAGCGGACATGGCCGCCGGTTCCTCAAATCGCGGACGGGCCGGGACTTGAGCGAAAATCGCCGATTCCCGGAAAAAATTCGACGCGCCCGTCCGCGGTGCAAATGTTACAACCGGCCGGAACGGCGGGGCGGCGGCTTTTCAACGGCCGACCGATCTCCTAAAGTGGGGTGGAAGGCGACGACTCCGGCGAAGAGGGCTCGGGCATGAACTCGTCGTGGGAACCGTTCTCGATCTCGACCTCACAAACCCCGACCCCCGCCGGCGACCGCGGCTGGGGCCTTGGGGAATGGCCGCGCTCCATGGTGCGCTGGCTGTTCGGCTGGGGCGACGACGAACGCGAACTGCCGCTCTCCGCCGGCGGCTCGGCGCGGTTCCAGAACGTCTGCGTCAGCCGCGAGGCCGGCGCGGGGGGCGGGGCGATCGCCCGAATCGTCGGCCGCCGCCTGGGCTGGAAGGTCTTCGACCACGAACTGCTGGAAGCCATCGCCCACCGGATGCAGACCACCGTCGAGGAGGTCCAGACCTACGACGAGTTGGCCCCCAGCGTCATCCAGGACTGGCTCCTCCCCCTCCGCGAGGAACACTACGCGCCCCAGGAAGCCTACCTCGACCACCTGGCGAAGCTGCTGGAGGCCATCGGCAGGGCGGGGCAATCCGTGCTGGTCGGCCGGGGCGCGGGGTTCCTGCTGCCGCGGGAGTCGACCCTTTCGGTACGGATCGTCGCCCCCCTGAAGGCGAGGGCCTTCCGACTGGGCGAACGGATGGGGGTCTCGCCCCGCACGGCCCGACGAGCGGCGAAGGACCTGGACGCCCGCCGGCTGGCGTTCGACCGGACCATGCACCGGCTCAACGGCGCCGACCCCCACAACTACGACGTCGTGCTGGACTCCCACAGCCTGGGCCTTGAGATCGCCGCCGAGGTCCTCGTCCGCGCCGTCGAGGCCGGCCGTCCCCCCTCCTCGGGCCTCCCCGCCACCTGGACCGTCCCGCCGCTCGACCAGCCCCCCCGGCCGTCGTCCGAGCCCGACTCCCTGGACCGCACGGCCTGAGGCGGCGTCGACGTCTGGCTTCGCTCGTCGTCGCGACGACCGAAGCCATCGGCCGCAAAGTCTTGTTCAATAAGGGTGTTGCGACGAAAAATCGCGGCGTTCCGGCTGGAAGTCGAACATGTTTTTCGAGGTTGCCGAGGCGATCGCGAAAGGTTTTCGCGACCACCGCCGGGTTGCCGCGAGGGACGCGCTCGGGCTTCCCCACGTCCCGTTCGAACGTTGATCCAATCGAGTTGTCAAAAAGCGACGGACTCCCCCGACACTCCCATGATCCGCGGCTGGGCCGCCCGGATTTCAAGATTCCGCGCGGGGAGGGGATTTCTCCAAAGCCGAGGCCGATCCCAATAGTGTTCGGCATATGATTTGACGGGACCGGAGGCTGACGACACGCATCCTTCTCCCCTTGAGGGAGAAGGTGGCCGAAGGCCGGACGGGGGGTGGGCGCGACCGGAAGCCTGGGCGGTTCACAACCCTGGGCCTTCGCGAGTTTCGGCGACTTGACCGCGTCGCGACGCCGGTCGACTCAGGGAAGAGGGAACGAGGAACCCGCCAGGTTGATCGAACGATCCGACGGAGGGCCCAGGCCATGAGCGAACGACGCGAACCGGACGACGTCGATTTGTTCCTCGGAGACGTCGCGCCGGACGTCGACGCCGACGAGGCGACCCGTCGATTCATCGAGGCGTACAAGAATCGCCCCCGACCATAGGCTCGAACTCGCGGAGGCCCGGCGGATCCTGGATGGCCTCGGCATCCGCCCCGGAGGTCGCGGCGCGCCCGACGCCGCGGCGTTGCTCGACCACTGGCGCGTCTGCGTGGCCCGATTGAAGGCGTGCCCTCCCGACAAGGCCCTCGAATCCGCGAAAACCAGGCGGAAGTGAATCTCGAGCCGGAGAGCGCCGACATGAACATTCCGAACGAGTTCTGGCACACCCCGGTCGACGAGGAGGTGGACTATGTGAACGTCCCACCCCCGGCCTCGGCCGCCGCGATCCGCCGGTGGGAGGAGGTCCACGAGGTCCGATTGCCACCGACCCTGGTCGAGGCCCTCATGATTCAGGACGGCGGATACGTCCGCGGGACCGACCTCGATTTCGAGGGCCTCGACACGATCACCACCCTCGACGGCGAGGACTGGGATCACGTCGAAGAAGGGCTCGGCCTCTCCCCCGGCGACCGCCGCAAGCAATTCCTGATCGGGGATTGCGGTGGACTCGGCGTCGTCCTCGATTACAACGTCGGCCCCGAGCCCCGAATCCTGTTCCTCTGGCACGATCTTGGTGGCGAGTTGCGGGGCATCGACGACCTTGTGACCTTCGACCAGTTCCTGCAAGACGCCTGGGATCGGCGAAACCCGCCAAGCGACGAACAAAGCCCGGAGTGACCGCCCCCTGTAAGGCGTTCCCCTCCAGGTCGAAGCTGACGACCCGACACTTTTTCGGAGGCCGCGACGATCATCGCCTTCTCCCCTTGAGGGAGAAGGTGGCCCGAAGGGCCGGATGAGGGGTCAATCGGCGTCGCGGTTCAACGAAGGTCCGGCGTGACGACGACTTCGAATTCCGGGCTCCCGATCGCGCCCACCCCTCATCCGGCCTTCGGCCACCTTCTCCCTCAAGGGGAGAAGGCCGTTAAGCGCTGGCTTGCGTGAGAGTCGCATGCGGGATCCGATAAGTGTCGGGTCGTCCGAGGTCGAAGAGGGGGCGCCGGCTATGCGGAACGGCCCGCGGTGTCCGGCCTGCGGGAAATCCGGTGTCAGTTCATCTTATATGTAGAGGAAAAATGAACGGGCACGGCGGCGTCTTGCGTAACCCAGCGAGGGCTCTATGAGATGAGGTCGCTGGACATTCACCCGTTCGCAGGGGCCTTGCCCATCGAATTCGGCATGGCGAGAACGGCCGTAGCCGAAATACTAGGAGTTCCTAATTCATCGAACGAAAGAGTCGATAGCTGGGGGCCGACGATGGAAATTAATATTGGCTATGATCAAAATGGTTTTGTTAATCAGATTGGCTTGGCCCCAGGCAAATACGCGGTGGCGATCACTGGCCAAACAATTTGGTGTCAAGACGACCATCGGGATCCCAATCCGATTTTCCTTGATCTAGATCCCGACCCGCTCGAGCGGGTCGGTTTTTTGGTTTTCACGAAGATCGGAGTTGCGACAACCGGCTACCATGATGACGACCCAAGCCAACGCGCCATTAGCGTGTATCCAACAGACGCATGGAATCGATTGCTCGAAAGAGCCAATAAGTCCGATCTAATCAAGTACAAATAGGATGAAAGCAAAAGGCGGACGGAAAGGGCTCAGGAGACGATTCGAGGGACGGAAAAGGGGAAGGGAAATCCGCGACGCCTAATTTCTTCTCTTCCCTCCTCCCAACGGCATACCTGCGTCTTCGGGCCGCCATGGAGGGAAGCAGCCGGTTACGTCCCAAATCCGATCTCTTGATACGGCTCCCCCGGCCGATGTGGGCGGATGCGGATGGAGACGGTCTGGTCGAGCCGCTTGAGGAACTCCAGCAGCTTGTCGGTGGTGAATCGGCTGAAATGCCCGTTCATCAGGTGGGACACTTCCGGCTGCTTGACGCCCAGGAGGTCGGCGATTTCCCGCTGCTTGAGGCATCGGGCCACGAGCAACTTGTGGACGTGGAACCCCAATTGCGCCCGAGCGTACAGTTCGTCGGCGTCCTCAAGCCCCAGGTCGGCGAAAACGTTGCCAGAACCTTCTTCATGCTCGATGGCTTGCTTGTCTTTTTCACTCATGCTCCGCTAGCTCCTTCGCCTCTTTGTAACGCTGCTTGATCAAATCCACATCCGGTTTGGGCGTCGCGATCCCCTTCTTCGACTTCTTCCGGAAGGCGTGCAACACGTAGATTTCGTCGCCTAGCTGGACCGCGACCACCGTCCGGTAGGCGTCACCCTCATGGCGTAGGGCGATCTCGAAAACCCCTCCCCCGACCCCCTTGAATGGCTTGGCGTCGCGGGGCATGCCCCCGAACTGGATCAGTTGCAGTTCATCCCCGATGAGCTTCCGCGCCCCCCTGGGGAACGCCTGGACATTCCGCTTGGCATCGCCCATCCAGACGACGGGCCGTAACACCGGGGTTTCGTGGTTGCTCGTCGCCAAATTCCGGTACTCCCAAGTCTATAGGATATTTCCTATAGAGTCAACGCGCCCCGTCAAGTCCTCTTCCTCACCTGGCCCGGCTTCCCGGGAGCGCCGCCGAAATAACCCGCCGAACCCATGGGACGAAGACAGGGAACCACGGAGTCACGGAGAGCACGGAGGGAGAAGCCGAGAAGCGGTTCGTCCGTCTTCAACATCTTGATCCACAATTTTTCAATTCTCGATTTCCTCTCCGTGTCCTCCGTGACTCGGTGGTTCAATTCCGGGAAGTTAGTTCGGCGGCGTTCTAGGGAAGGAAGTGGACTGATGCCGGACTTCCCCTCTACGCCCCCGTGTCCCGGAAGGGGACGGCGCACACCTGGTATCGGTCTTCGTAGAGGACGTAGCCGGGCTTGGTGGCGCGGATCAACTCGACGGCGACGCCCGCGGCTTCGAGGACGTTGGCGATCTCCCACATGCGCCGGACCAGGTCTTCGGCGTCGGCCTTGTACCAGAAGATGCCCCGAGGAGTGATCCGGGAGCGGTCGGGAAGGGGGAGGTGAAGCTGGAACCAGGAGAGGGCGCGATCGAGCCGGTCGGC
Organism: uncultured Planctomycetales bacterium; assembly: GCA_937907525.1. Lineage (GTDB taxonomy): Bacteria > Planctomycetota > Planctomycetia > Isosphaerales > Isosphaeraceae > Paludisphaera. The sequence goes on from CALCIB010000130.1 coordinate 19,040, forward strand.
GGGGTCGGGCGCGAGCGCGCCGCTTTTCAGGAGTCGATAGGCGGGGGTGAAGACGCCTTCGCGCTTCGATGAGTCGGCGTCCTTGCGGGCGACGACGAACCGCAAGAACATATCCGACTTCATCGTTCATCCCTTGATGACGCCGACGGGGCGCAGGCGGGCGACCTTCTTGGAGATGTCGGCCTTGTGGACGACGTCGACAACGAGGTCGACGTCCTTGTAGGCGGCGGGCTGTTCCTCGGCGAGCCCCTTGTGACCGCGGGCCCTGGCGATGATGCCGACGTCGGCCAACTCGCGGTCGATCCGGCGGCCCTCGGCGAGCTTCACCGCGGCGGTGCGGCTCATCAACCGCCCCGCGCCGTGGCAGCTCGACCCGAACGAATGGACCATGCTTCCGGGCTGGCCGGCCAGGACCCAACTCGCCGTTCCCATGCTGCCGGGGATGATGACGGGCTGGCCGGTCTCGGCGTAGGCCGCGGGGATCTCCGGGTGCCCCGGCGGGAACGCCCGCGTCGCCCCCTTGCGGTGGACGCAGACCCGCTTGCGAACGCCCTCGCCGACGTCGTGCTCCTCGAACTTGGCGATGTTGTGCGCGACGTCGTACACCAGGTCCATCCCCAACTCCTCCCAGGGCTTGCCGAAGATCCTGGCGAAGACCTCGCGCGCCTGATGGGTCAACAGTTGACGATTGCACCATGCGTAATTGGCCGCGGCCCGCATCGCCCCCAGGTACGCCTGGCCCTCCGGACTCCGCGCCGGGGCGCAGGCCAGTTGGCGGTCGGGAAGCGTGAAGCCGTATTTCGCCGGAGCGTCCTTGAATACGTTGAGGTAGTCGTCGCAGACCTGATACCCCAGTCCTCGCGAGCCCGAGTGGATCAAGACGGTGATCTGGCCCTCGCGGAGCCCCATGACCTCCGCGGCGGGCTCGTCGACGACGCGGTCGACGACCTGGACCTCCATGAAGTGGTTGCCCGAGCCGAGCGTCCCGCACTGGTCGGCCCCGCGCGTGATCGCGCGGTCGCTGACGCGGCCGGGGTCGGCGGCGTCGAGCCGGCCGCCGGCCTCGGCGAACTCGACGTCGCGGTCGGTCCCCCAACCCCGCTCGACGACGTAGGGGACGCCTCGCTCCATCAACTCCACCAGTTCCGGCTTGGAGAAGCCGAACCGCCCGCGCTGGCCGACGCCGGTGGGGACGTCGCGGAAAAGCTGCTCCACCAACGGGCGGATCCTGTCCTTCACGTCGCGCCATTCCAGGTCGGTGCGCAAGAGGCGGACGCCGCAGTTGATGTCGTAGCCGACGCCGCCGGGGGAGATGACGCCCCCGTCCTCGGGGTCGGTGGCGGCCACGCCGCCGATGCAGAAGCCGTAGCCCCAGTGGATGTCGGGCATCGCCAGGCTGGCCTTCTGGATCCCCGGCAAGGTGGCGACGTTCGCCACCTGCTCCGGCCCCTGGTCGGCGCGGATGTGGCCGATCAACGACTCGTCGGCGAAGATCACGCCGTCGACCCGCATGTCCTCCCGATACTCCTTCGGGATCCGATACTGAAACGGCGAGATCGCCTCCAGCGGCCCCGCGAAACCCGACTTGGATTTGGCCATCGAACCACCCTCCCGCTCCGCGCTCGATCGCGACGAAGCGTCATCATCGCCCGCGTTCGCTCGGTAGATCAAGGACTCGATGCCGAGCGTGCAGGTTCGGGGCCGACTGTGGAAAGCGTTTCGGCTTTCCACGTCCTTCCCCCCTCGCGGGGGAAGGTGGCCCGGAGGGCCGGATGAGGGGGAGGGCATGCCGGGGGCCGTTGGAATCCCGAGCCGATCGGACGGGCTCGCGAGATCCGACGGCGCATTTGCTCGTCGTCCCCCTCATCTGACCGCTGCGCGGTCTGTCTTCCCCCGCGAGGGGGGAAGATCGTTTTCGACTCGCCTCGCCAGTTCTTCGACAGAGCACATCCGGGGAGAAGGACGCGCGTCATCGGTTCATTTCATGGTCGCCCGAGTCGTTCCGCCAGCACTCGCCCCGTCGGCGTGTCGGTCTTCGCGACGTCCTCGGGGGTTCCCTGGGCGACGATCCGGCCGCCGGCGTCGCCCGCGGCGGGGCCTAGCTCGACGATCCAGTCGGCGGCCAGCATGATCTCCGGGGCGTGCTCGACGACGATCACGGAACCGCCGCGGTCGACGAGGTTCGAGAGCGCCTCCAGCAACCGGACCATGTCGGCGGGATGGAGTCCGGCGGTCGGCTCGTCGAGGATGAAAAGCGCGTGCGAGGCGGCGCCGACGCGGTTGAGGGCGGCGGTCGACCCGCCCAGGAACGCCGAGAGCCGCAGGCGCTGGGCCTCGCCGCCGGAGAGGGTCGCGGCGGGCTGGCCGAGCCGGAGGTAGTCCAGGCCCAGGTCGAGCAACGGCCGCAACCGCGACTGGATCCGCGGCCGGTTGCGGAAGAACGCGAACGCCTCGCGGGCCGTCAGGTCCAAGACCTCCGCGATCGTCTTGCCGCGATAGGTCACCTCCAGGATCTCGGGCCGATAGCGCGTCCCCTTGCAGTCCGGGCAGCGGGTGGTCACGGCGGGGAGGAATTGCATGTCGATGCGACGGATTCCCTCCCCCTTGCACGCCGAGCATCGGCCGCCGTCGACGTTGAAGCTGAACTTCGACGCCGGGTAGTTCCGTAGCTTGGCCTCGTGGGTCGCGGCGAAGGCGCGTCGGATCTCGTCGAACGCCTTCAGGTACGTCGCCGGGTTGGTCCGGCCCGAGCGGCCGATCGGCGACTGGTCCAGGCGTTCGACGCGGGCCAGGTCGCCCAGGCCGTCCAGCGCCTCGAAGGGCAGGGCCGGGAGCGATCCGCCCCCGAGCGCGCGGTGGACCGCCGGATGGAGCGTTTGCTCGACCAGGGCCGACTTGCCCGAGCCGCCGACGCCGGCGACGACGCAAAGGACGCCGAGCGGGAACGCCGCGTCGACCCCTTTGAGGTTCTTGCCCGAGGCCCCGCGGAGGGTCAGGAAGCCTCGCGAAGGGGCGCGGCGGGACGGGGGCCGGGGGACCGCGCGGCGGCCGGTCAGGAAGTCGGCGGTGATCGAGCCGGGGGCGCTTTCGAAGCCCGCGGCGGGGCCGGAATAGACGACGGCGCCTCCCGCGTCGCCCGCGCCGGGGCCGAGGTCGACGATGAAGTCGGCGGCGCGGATCACGTCGGGGTCGTGTTCGACGACGATCGGCGTGTTCCCCTCGTCGCGAAGCCGCCGCAGCGCGTCGACGACCGGGGCGACGTCGAGGGGGTGCAGGCCGGTGGTCGGTTCGTCCAGGACGTGGAGCGTCCCGGTCAGGCCCGTCCCCAGGGCGCGGACGATGGTCGCGCGCCGCAGTTCGCCGGTGGAAAGCGCGCGCGCGGGGCGATCCAGCGGCAGATGGCCCAGGCCGATCCGGGCGAGCGCCTCCAGTCGCGCGTCGATCCGACGCCGTAGGGCGGCGACGTCGGGCGGCTCGTCGGGAGCGGCGCGGGAGGCCAGGGCGTCGCGGGCGCGATCGACCGTCAGGGCGGTGAACTCGGCGACGTTCAGGCCGCCGACACGGACGGCGAGCGCCTCCGGGCGCAGCCGCGCGCCGCGGCAGGCGGGGCAGGGAAGGCCGTCGGCGTCGGCGCCGAGGCCCTCGCAGCGCGGGCAGGCGCCGAGGGGGGCGGTCCAGCGGAAGAGGTCGGGCTGGGGCTCGACGTGGTCGGCGCCGCAACGGCCGCAGCGCCAGCCGCGGACGAAGGTCCGATCGCCCGAATCGGTGAGGATCCGACAGCGCCCCACGCCGCGGCCGAGGGCCGTTTCGATGGAATCCAGCCGTCGGGGCGTGGCGTCGCGGCCCCGGACCAGGCGGTCGACGACCGCGTCGATTTGGAAAGGGGCGTCGCGGTCGAGCCCGGCGGCGGCGAGCGGTTCCGACGTCAGATCGATCCGGCGGTCGCCGACGCGGAGCCGGGTCGTCCCCTGTTCCAGGAGCGTCCGGCCCAGGGCGTCGAGGTCGGATTCCGGGAGGACGTCTACGGGGAAGGCGATCTCGTAGCGCGTCCCCTCGGGAAAGGCGTCGATCGCGGCGGCGACGGTCGCGGGGGTGGCGGGAAGGACCGTCGCGCCGCAGTCGCGGCAACGGACCTCGCCGCGGCGGGCGAACAGGGTCGCGAGGTGGTCGTGGATCTCGGCGATCGTCCCCGCGGTCGCGCGCGGCGAGGGCCGCGCGTTCCAGTCGGGGGCGACGGCCGGCGGCAGGCCGGCGAGGCGGTCGACGTCGGGCTTCTCGACCGGGTCGAGGAAGCGGCGGGCGTGGGCGGAGAAAGTCTCGACGTACCGCCGTCGGCCCTCGGCGGCCAGCGTGTCCAGGGCCAGCGAGCTTTTGCCCGCGCCGCCGACGCCGGTGACGACGATCAAGCGGCCGAGGGGAAGGTCGAGGTCGATCCCCTTGAGGTTGTGCGTCCGCGCGCCTCGGAGCCGGACGCGGGCGTCGAGGTGGGGCATCGGCGGGGCTCCAAAATACCGAAGACCCAAACCCAACGTCCAGGGAGATAGGAACCACGGAGACACGGAGAGGAGAGAGAAGAAGGGGAGAGTTGATCCACAGATTAACCAGATTACCATAGATTATTAAATCAATCCTTTTTGTTTAATCTGCGTTAATCTGGGTAATCTGTGGATTGTCCTCTTCTTCTCCCTCCTCTCCGTGTCTCCGTGGTTCCTGGTCTTCCGTGATGAAAATGGAAGCGGCGGGCTGGATTGGGTTTTCCAGCCCGCCGCGACCGAGACGTTTCATCGCCCGGCGATCAGGGGTTGGCCTTGGGGAGGCTGAAGCCGGTCTGGACGAGGCCGTCGTCGTCCATGACGCTGTAGCTGCCGCCGAGGGTCAGGTACTTGGCGAAGACCTCGAAGTCCGGGAGCTTGTCGGGGTTGACCAGCCGCGGGAGGTCGGGGACGTCCTGGCCGGGACGGCTGGCGGCCATCCCCTGCTTGAGGGCCTGCTCGAAGCGGCCGGACTTGAACATGTCGTAGGTCAAGCGGGCCTGTTCGTCGGGCCGGGCGAAGGTCATGCCGCTGACCTTCTCCGGGAGTTGCTTGGCGACCGCCTGATACTCGGGGCTTTCCGAAAGCGCGACGGCGCCGGGGCGGAGGACCTGCTCCAGGAGGGTGCCGTCGGTGGTGACGAAGAGGGAGTCCTTGGCGATCGTCATGCTGACGGGGCCCTTGAGCTGGGGCTGCACGCCGTTCTGGGCGGGCATGTCGGGCAGCTCGAACTCGTAGATGGTGGAGCCCTGGAACTCGCGCTTCTTGGGGTTGGCGTGGGTCAGGTCCATGATCCGGTCGAAGGACGCCTGGAAGGTCTTGGCGTCGGAGAGGGCGATCGCCAGGACGACGCGCTGGCTGTCTTCCTTGATCGGCTTCTTGAAGTCGCTGATCATGGTGACGCGGTTGCCCAGGGGGGCGAAGAGGTCCTTCTGGAACGAGAGGGGCTGGCCTCCCTCGGGACCGACGAGCTGCTGCTCAAGGACGTTGAGCATGCCGGGCTGGAACTGGTTGACCAGGTCCTCGATGGCCTTGTAGGCGTTGTGGAGGTCCCAGGAGAAGGTCTGGTAGCTGGCGACGTTGGCCGGGACCCAGGGCTCGGGCCGAAGGGCGGCGGGGGGGAAGGAGAAGATCTTCAAGAGGCCCTTGACGCCGGCGGCGGGGGCGTTGAAGAACGTCTTGGTGAGGCTGCTGTAGCCGCCGGAGTTGAGGGCGAGGGCGCCGCCGACCGACTTGAGTCCGTCGAGGCCCAGGGCCTGGATCTGGAAGACGAGTTGCTGGGCCTGGGCGTCGTTCCCCTCGGCGTTGACTTGCACGGCGTACTTGATCAGCCTGACGACGTCGGCGAACCAGACGGCGTGGGCGGCGGGGTCGCCGATCTTCTTCTGGGTCCTGGCGAAGGCGTCGCCGGCGGCGAGGGAGGCGGAGGCGCGGCCCTCGACGTTGGTCGCCAGGTCCTTGACGACGTCGATGTCGCCGCCGAGGAGGAAGGTGGAGCCGGAGTAGGTCCAGACCATCGGCTTGACGGCGTCGCCGCCGGCGGCCTGCCGGGGGGGCGTGACGACGTGCAGGGGGTTCCCCTTGAACGTCTCGACGGCGACCTTGGCGCCCTGCTTCTCCGCCTCCTTGTTCCCCTTGGTCAGGACCTCGGCGAGCTTGGCGGCGTTGCCGCCGGCGTCGGCGACGATCGCCAGCGCGACGTCCGGCTTGGCCCCCTCCAGGGGGATCGCGGCGACCGCGAACCCGGCGGGGAGCTCGACCAGCTCCTTCAGGGAGACGCCGAGCTGTTCCTTCAGCTTGTCGCTGAACGGCTTGACCCGCTCGACGAAGTCGGCGCGGGAGGCCGCCATGGCCGGGTCGGCGTAGATCTGGCCGTAGGTGCTGGCGAGGAACGCCTCGCGGAACTTGGCGACGTCGGGGACCTTGAGGAAGAACAGGGTCGAGTCGGGCAGCACCTGCTCGGGCGGGACCGCCGCGGCGGCGCGGTCGGCGACCGCCGCGAGGCTCGACAGTCCGAGCAATCCCACGAGGGCCAGGCGAAAAGTCGCCCGCTTGGCCTTAGGCATCGATCATCACTCCATTCTGCTGGCTGGGCTGGCGCGCCACGGCCCCGGGCCGGGAACGAAACCGCCTGTCTGTCACGTCGCTCGGCCCGCGGCCGAGACCCCTTGCTTCCCTCTCGCGGACGCCCCCCGCCCCGGGGCGGGGCGGGGCCGGCCTCCCGCCGGCGCGGCGTTCCGCTCGCTCGCTCGCTCGCTCACCTCGCCCCGACGGTCTTGCCGAGGAGCCCCTCCGGCTTCTCGCGCCGCGAGCGCCTCGGGGGGTCGAGGTAGCGGTAGCCGCTGTTGGGGTTGGTCTTGTCGAACGCGAACGCCTCGCGGTGACGGATGAAGTCCTTGACGTAGGCGACCGGGATCGCGAACCCCAGGTTGTCGGCCATGTCCGCCCGCGCCCCGCGGCTGGTCACCCCCACGACCTCCCCCCGTTGGTTGAACAGGGGGCCGCCGGAGTTGCCGGGGTTGATGGCGGTGTCGGTCTGGATGTAGATCTGGCCCTCCAGGTTCCGGCTGCGGTTGCTGACGATCCCCTGCGTCACGGTTCGTTCCATCCCCAGCGGGTTGCCCACGGCGAAGACCGAATCCCCCGAGTTCACCTCCTCGGTACCCAGGATCGCGTGTTCGGGTTTCACGTCCTCGCCCAGGGGGAGCCGAATCAGGGCGAGATCGAAAAACGGGTTGACCGCGACGATCTCCACGTCCTCCACCCGCTTGCGCGACAGTCCGCCCCCCTTGGCGTTCTGGTAGAGGATCGCGGCGATCCGCGTCTCCCCCTCGATGACGTGGGCGTTGGTGATCGCGTACCCCTCGTCGTTGATCAAGAAGCCGGAGCCCTTGCCCGAGGGGGTCTCGATCGCGATCACGGCCTCGCCGTACCTGGCCACCAGCTCCTTCACCGGAGCGGGCCGGGGCGAGCCGGTCGTGAAGAACCCCGAGGGGTCGGCCGCGGTCGCGCCGGCCGCGGCGACGGCCTCGCCGCCGGCCTCCTCGCCCTTCGTCCGCCGCGCGATCGACTCCCGGGGCACCTTCAAAAGGTCGTACCCCAAATCGACGTACAGGGCGTCGGCCTTCTCCGCCACCACGTCGCCGACGACGCGCTGGCCGTCCTTCAGGACGATCGTCTCGAAACCGTCGCCGGGGGCCGCGGCGATCCCGGCCGCCACGACCAAAAGGGCGGCGCTCGTTCCAATCCCGCGGATGCTCATGGGCGGCGGATTCCTTGGTGGTTCGGTCCCGTCTCGGCCCGGCGGCCGCGCCGCTTCATTGTAAAAGTCCACGCGGGCGTTGCAACCCTCGCGATCCGCCCCGTCCGGGGGAAAATCGTCGGGGTCCGGCGACCGCCTGGGCCAGTGTGCCCCAAGAAAGGCTAAACTGGAAGACGACTTGACGGACTTTGACGGTTCGCGATAGCCTCCCGAGGTCGCACCTGGACGCGCCGCCACGTCGCCTCCGTCCTCCGTTCCAAGACGCTTTGGCCCTCGTCCCTCTCGCGGGACACAGACCTGGGGAGACCGTCCCGTGTCGATCCTCTACAGGCGGATCGCGCTTGCCCTGGCGCTTTCGACGACGACCGCCCTCCTCGCCCGGGCGCAGGACGCCGCCGACGCGCCCGCCCCCGAGGCCCCCGCGCTCGAGCCCGGCGACGAGGTCCGGCCCACGCCCGATCAGCCGCCCAAGCTGGTCCCCGAATTGCCGACGATCCCCTGGCGGCAAGACCGCGTCGCCTATGGCGGCTGGACGTCGATCAAGACCGCTCCGCTCCCCAAGGACCGCGAGGGGATCTGGGTCCTGGACTTCGCCTACAAGCCGCTGCGGCTCCAGACCGTCGAGATCCCCGGCAAGGGCCGCCGCACGGTCTACTACCTGTATTACAAGGTGGTCAACCACACCGGCGCGCCGCGGCCGTTCCTGCCCCAGTTCATCATGGTCAACGAGCGCGGCCAGAAGTTCGAGGACTCGGTCGTCCCCGAGGCGATCCCGATCATCCAGGGCCGCGAGGACCCCACCATCGCGCTGCGCGGCGCCGTCGACGTCATGGGGACGATCCCCGAGAGCGTCAAGCAGGGGGTCGACGACGCGGTCTTCGGCGTGGCCGTCTGGGACCGCTGGGATCCGGCCGCGGATCGCTTCAGCATCTACGTCCGCGGCCTCTCCGACGGCTACAAGGAGGTCGAGCCCCCCGACGGCGGCAAGCCGATCGTCCGCTACAAGACCCTCCGGATCGATTACATCCGCCGCGGCGACGAGTACCACGTCTCCGAGAAGGAGATCGAGCCCGGCGACCCGCCCTACGACTGGGTCTACTGGTGAGCCGGCCCGCGCCGTCGCGGATTCAACCGGCGTAGGCGACCGGATCCTTGATCCCCACCCGCTCGAAGGCGGCCAGCCTCAGCCGGCAGGCGTCGCAGCGGCCGCAGGCGAGGCCCTCGGGGGCGGGGTCGTAACAGGTGTGGGTCAGGCCGTAGTCGACGCCCAACTCCAGGCCGCGACGGATGACGTCGTCCTTGGAGAGTTTCAGGAGCGGGGCGTGGATCGTGAATCGTCCCGTCCCCTCCGCGCCCGCCTTGGTCGCCAGGTTCGCCAGGGTCTCGAACGCCTGGAGGAACTCGGGGCGGCAGTCGGGGTAGCCGGAGTAGTCGACGCAGTTGACGCCGATGAAGACGTCGAACGCCCCCAGGGTCTCCGCCCAGGCGAGCGCCAGGGAGAGGAACACCGTGTTCCGCGCCGGGACGTAGGTGATCGGGATCCCCTCGGCCGCGGCCGGGTCGCGGTCCTTGGGGACGTCGAGGTCGGCGGTCAAGGCGCTGCCGCCGAAGGCGCGGAGGTCGATGGCGAGCTCGACGTGGCGGACGACGCCCTGGGCGGCGGCCACCCGTCGGGCCGCGGCGCGCTCGACGTCGTTGCGCTGGCCGTAGGCGATCGTCAGGGCGCGCGGGGCGAACCCGGCCGCCCTGGCCTCGGCCAGCACGGTGGAGGAATCCAGGCCGCCGCTCAACAGGACCACCGCCGGACGCTTCTCGATCGGTCGCTCTTCCACCTGCGTCCTCCCTGCCGATCTCCGGCGTCAGGGCTTGTCGGCCGGGCGTCGGATCGGATAATCTACTCGGAATCGGCGGGGATCGTCCCGCGCGGCGAAGCCGCGACGCGAACGGGCCCCGCCTCGTCGTCTCCCGTCCGCGTCGCCGTGGGCGGGCCGGACGCGGTCGGATCATCACACGGAAACGGATAAGGTCGAGCGATGGCTCATAAAAAAGGACAGGGTTCCAGCCGCAACGGTCGCGACTCGAACCCCCAGATGCTGGGGATCAAGCTCTACGGCGGCCAGGTCGCCAAGCCGGGCTCGATCATCTGCCGCCAGCGCGGCACCCGCTGGACCCCCGGCCGGGGCGTCGGCGTCGGCCGCGACTGGACGATTTTTTCCCTGATCGACGGCAAGGTCAAGTTCGACCAGGGGGGCCGCCGCATCAACGTGGTCGCCGACGCCGACTGAGCCGGCGAGGCGGGCGGGGCTGAAATCCGTCTTCCCCCCTCGCGGGGGAAGACAGACCGCGAGGAACGCTGCCGAAACAACTTCCCTCGAACAACCTGGGAGAGAATATCCACAGATTTCGCAGATTAACACAGATTACATTAAATTGTCCGATCCGAATCTGCGTC
>CALCIB010000131.1 GCA_937907525.1 uncultured Planctomycetales bacterium
CGTTTCGGCGTAAGCCTTGGCACGGCGACGGCTTCGAATCCGAGGGCTTCCGGTCCCGCCCACCCCTCATCCGGCCTTCGGCCACCTTCTCCCTCAAGGGGAGAAGGGGAGACATGTTCACTTCGTCAACGACGCCTTCCATTCGTCGCCAAGCTCCTTCAGGGGCTTGCCGGTCGACTCCTGGAAGATCGCGTCGGAGTACTTCCCCTCGCGCATCGCCCGATTGAGCTTCAACACGAAGTCGGGGTCGTACTTGCGGACGACGTAATCCAGGAACCGGGCGGTGACGCGGTAGCTCTGGTCGTATCGGGCGCGCTCGATATTAAGGGGGCCGATGTTGGCTGGCTCGTAGAGGACGAAGCGGACGTAATCGGCGACCCCCTCCACCAGCCAGCCGGGGTTGCCCCGGCCGCGGTAGCGCTGGACGACGTGGGACGCCTCGTGGATCATCGCGCCGACGTCGTCGGGATGAGCGCGGAACCACCTGGTGGAGCCGGTGATCCGGTCGCCGGAGGCGTAGGCGGGGACGTCCACCCCGTCCTTGAGCGAGAGCCGGACCACCCGCGCCGGCTTGTACCCGTCGCTCCGCAGGGCGTCGGCGATCAGGTCGAAGGCCCGCTCGCAGGTCCGCGCGGCATTCTCGGCCCAGTCCTTGAGATCGGGGTCGTCCACCTCGTCGACGACGAACTCGACGGGGAACCGGAACCGCCGCAGGGCGGGTTCGGAGTCGACGGCGAACTCCCGGACGGCGACCGCCTCCCCGGCGTCCCCGGCCGGGACGACTCGAAGCGCCTTGAGGGTCGCGCCCGGCTCGGCCCTGGCGACGCCGTCGTGGAACTCGGCCAGGCTCGCGAACGTCCGTCCGTCCTCGGAGCCCTCCAGCGTCCCGCCGTCGAGGCCCCTGGCGTGGACCTCGGCCGAGCGAACCAGGACCGGCGCGTCGAAGGTCAAGGTGACGGAATCCCCCTCCCGCGGCGGGTGGGCGGTCTCGTAGGCCGAATCGACATCGCCGTCGAACGCCCGCTGGCGGACCTGGCGGTTGGAGGTGGGAAGCGTCGACTCCACCACGACCGCCACGCCGGGCTCGGCCTTCGGTTCGGGAGCGGCGAGGATCAACGACAGCGCGGCGGCGAGACTGACAATCATCAGCGACCTTTCCTGGAGAACGAGGAGGTTCATCACATTCCAATTATGCGTCGAGAACGTCCTTCAGGGCCCCGGCGAGATCCGGATGCCGGAACTCGTACCCAAGCTCCAGCGCCCGGCGAGGAACCACGCGCTGACCCTTGGCGACCACGTCGGCGACCTCGCCCAGGACCAGCCGGAGCAGGGCGTCGGGAGGGCCCCACGGCAGAAAGATCCGCCAGGGGGCGTAAGGCTTCCAGAGGGCGTTCGAGAGGGCGCGGGCGAACTCGGCGTTGCGGACGGGGTTGGGCGCGACCCCGTTGATCGGCCCCGAGGCGTCGGGATCGGTCAGCGCCTTATAAAGGATGCCGACGACGTCCTCGACGTGGATCCAGCTCATCCACTGTCGCCCCCGAGCCGGCCCGAAGCCGCCGTCGCCGCCGACCGGCACGCCGGGGCCCAGCTTGAAAAGCGGGGTCATGATCCCCAAGGCCCCCTCGCCGGGCGCGAGCACGATCCCGATCCGAACCACCGTCCGGCGGACCCCCAGGGCCTCCGCGGCGGCGGAGGCGTCCTCCCACTCGCGACAGACGGAGGCCAGGAAATCCGAGCCCGGCGGCGCGGTCTCGTCCAACTCCTCGTCCCCCCTGGGTCCGTAATATCCCACGGCCGACGCCTGCACCAGGATCCCCGGCCGGGATCTCGCCGCGGCGAGGGCCTCGACGACGTGAGCCGTCGAACGGACCCTGCTGTCGCGAATCCTCCGCTTGACCTCGCCCGTCCAGCGCTCGGCGAAGACGTTGTGGCCGACGAGGTTCGCGACGGCGTCGCAACCGTCGACCGCCGCTTGCCACGGCCCCGCGACGGTCGGATCGCCCTGGACGACCTCGAAGTCCCCGCCTCCCGGCTCGCGCCGAAGCCGGTCGGCCCGCCGCGACAAGACGACCGGCCGGCCCCCTTCCTCTAGAATCCGCCGAACCAGTCGACGCCCGATCAACCCGGACCCGCCCGTAATCAGCACGCGCATGCGACAAGCCTCCCGCCCCATGGTCCCTACCGCCGTCGAGCGCCGTCAAGCCGGCCGAAGCCGATTGGCCGAACGGGCGGGTTCGTGTTACGTTCAAGGAGCTACGACGCCGACGGTCCCGATGGAGCCTCTTTCGCCATGTCCCCCCGCGCGCGCGAGCGAGAGCCCCTGGCGCCTCTGGCCCTGGTCAACGGCCTGGCCGAGCAGCGGCAAAGCTGGTTCGCCAACGAGCGCTACCTGGCGCGACGGTTCGACCTGCGCCTGCCCGACGTCCTGGTCTACGACGATGACGAACTGCATCGCCACATCGACGCCGGGCTGGAGGTGACGGTCGACTACCTGGCCGAACGGCTGGGAAACCGCCTCGACGCCACGGGTCGCCGGCCGCCGTTCCATCTGGCGGCCTCCAGCCTGGGATGCCAGGTGGCCGTCACGTTCGCGGTCGCCAACCCCGACAAGGTGGGGCGGCTGGTCCTGCTCTGCCCCTCCGGCCTCCACGGCGACGAGGACCTGCCGGTCGTCGCCGGGGTCCGTCGCGGCAGTTACGACGCCCTGGTCGCGTCGGTCTTCCACGAGGCCCGCCACGCCGACCGCCGCCTGATCGCCGCCTTCGAGGAGAAGTTCCGGAACAGGCGCTGGAAGAAGGGGGTGCTGCGGACCCTCCGCGGCACCATCGGCCACGACGTCGCCCCCCTCTTGCCGAGTTTGACGGCGCCGACCCTGGTCGTCTGGGGGGCCGAGGACCGCATCCTCTCCGACGTCCCCGGCTCGATCCGGGTCGCCGCCCGGATCCCGAACGTCCGCCAGGTCGTCATCCCGGACTGCGGCCACGCCCCCCAGATCGAGAAGGCCCGGCTGGTCAACCGCCTGATCGCCGGCCACCTGACCGACCGCCTCGGCCGCGTCCCCGAGGCGCTCGACCCGGCGCGGCTGCCGGCCCCCCTCCCCTCTTGAGCGACCGGCCATGAGCGACTTCGCCCTGTTCCTCGGCAAGTTCCTGCGGCAAGGGACGGCCATCGCCAGCCTCGCCCCCAGCAGCCGATGGCTGTCGCGGGCGACCGTCGCCGACGTCGAGCGGACCCGCCCCGTCACGGTCGTCGAGCTGGGCGCCGGCACCGGGCCCGTCACCCGCGCCCTGGTCGAGCGCGTCGCCCCCGGCTCCCGCCTCCTCGTCGTCGAGCGCGATCCCGACTTCCTCCGGCTCCTCCGCGAGCGATTCGACGCCGTCCCCGGTCTGGAAGTGATCGAGGCCGACGCCCGCGACCTGGCCGACGTCCTCCGCGACCGCGGCGTCGACCGCGCCGACCACGTCGTCTCCGGCCTGCCGACCCCCTCGCTGCCGGAGGCCGTCCGCCGCGAGGTCGTCCGGGTCGTCGGCGAGGTCCTGGCGCCCGACGGGACGTTCAGCCAGATCACCGAGATGCCCTGGGTCTACCTGGGCCTCTACCGCCGGCTCTTCCACGACGTCCGCTTCCGGTTCGAGCCCCGCAACCTCCCCCCCGCCGGGGTCTACCACTGCCGGCGCGTCCGCCAGCCGGTCGCCTCGCCATGACCGGGCCCCTCGTCGCCCTGGCCGGCTCCCGCCCCGTCAGGGCCCTCGTCAACCGAGCGTTTCGTCTTCACGCGAAGGCCCGCGCGAACGCCCTGGCGCGGCTCGACCCGCTCCGAGAACAAGACCGGACCCTCCGCCGCCTGACCCGGTTCGCCCGCGACACCGCCTTCGGCCGCGACCACGGCTTCGCGTCGATCCGGACGATCGACGACTTCCGACGACGAGTGCCGATCCGCACATACGAAAACCTGTGGGACGACTACCTCGGCCGCCGCTTCCCGGTCTTCGAGAACCTGACCTGGCCGGGGCGGATTCCGTACCTGGCGCTGACCAGCGGGACGACGCTGGGAACGACGAAGTACATTCCGGTGTCGTGGGAGATGGTCCGGTCGAACCGCCGGGCGGCCCGGACCGTGACCGCCGCGCACATGACGGCCCGCCCCGGCTCGCGACTGTTCGAGGGCCGGATCTTCTTCCTCGGCGGGACGACCCAACTGGAAGAACCCGCGGCCGGCGTGCTTCAAGGGGACTTGAGCGGCATAGCGGCGATCGAGGTGGCCGACGTCCTCCGTCCCTACGCCTTCCCGCCGCTGGATCTGGCGCTCGAGTCCGACTGGGACCGCAAGCTCCAGCGGCTGGCCGAGCGCTCGATCCGCGAGCCGATCACCATGGTGAGCGGCGTGCCGAGCTGGCTGTTGTCGCTCTTCCGCCGCGTCCTGGAGATCGCCGGCCGGTCGACGATCGCCGAGGTCTGGCCCGGCCTGGAGGCGGTCGTCCACGGCGGCGTGAGGTTCGCCCCCTACGAGGCCGCGTTCCGCGACGCGCTCGGCTCGGACGCCGTCCGGCTTCAAGAGACCTACCCTTGCTCCGAGGGCTTCATCGCCCTCGGCGACCCCGAGACCGGACTGTTGCGGCTGCTCGTCGATCACGGGATCTTTTATGAGTTCGTCCCGTTCGCCGAGTACCGCGAGGGCGAACCGCCCCGGAACCGGCTCTGGCTGGGCGAGGTCCAGACCGGCGTGGATTACGTCCTGGTCGTATCGACGTGCGCGGGGATGTGGGGGCACGTCATAGGCGACGTCGTCCGGTTCGAGTCGCTCTCGCCCCCCCTGCTCCGGTTCGTGGGCAGGACGAAAGAGTCGATGTCGAGCTTCGGCGAGCACCTGATCGGCGAGGAGGTGGAGGGGGCGATCCTGGAGGCCGCCCGCGCCCTCGGGGCGACGGCCCGCGAGTGGCACGTCGGGACGGTCTTCGCGGCCGACGCCGGCCATCACCTGTACGTGATCGAGTTCGACCGCCCTCCCGACGACCTGGCGGCGTTCCGCGCGGAACTCGACGTCGCCTTGGGACGGCGCAACGCCGATTACCGCGCCCATCGCGGCCGCGGCTCGGGAGTGCCGGCCCCGGCGGTCGTGGCGGCCTTGCCGGGGACGTTCGAGGGCTGGATGCGGCGTCGCGGCAAGCTCGGGGGCCAGAACAAGCCGCCCCGGATGGACGCCTCGGGAGCGCTGACGCGGGACCTCGCGGAGTTCGCCCGCGACGCCGGGCTGGTCGCCGCGGAGGTGGGGGCGGGGACTTGAGACTTATCGGGCGACATCCACGCGAGCCGGCGCCGAACGGCCTTCTCCCTC
>CALCIB010000132.1 GCA_937907525.1 uncultured Planctomycetales bacterium
ATCCGGCCTTCGGCCACCTTCTCCCTCAAGGGGAGAAGGCCGTTTGGCGTCGGCTGGCGTGAGGATCGCATGCCGGATCCGATAAGTGTCGAGCCGTCAGCGGCGCGCGCGAGGGACCGCGTCATCCAGTACGTTCGGCGCTGGCGGACGTTCGACTTGAGTTGGTCGCCGCGGCCGTCGGGCCGGTCGCGAGGGCGACGGCCCAGGCGATCACGCCGAGGGTCGCGGCGAACGCCGCGCCCAGGCCGGGGCGTTCGCGGTACAGGAGCACGCCGGGGCCGACGGTCGCGATCGTCGCCGACGAGGCGATCAGCACCGTCGGGGCCAGGGCGACGGCCGCCGCGGCGAACGTCGTCGCGAAGTCGCGCCGGCCCTCCCCCGCGAAACCCGCCGCGCGCGCCAGGCGACGGGCCGACCCTCGGCGCGCGCCGGCGAGGACCGCGGCGTCGAACCGACGGCCGGCCGCGGCGTCGGCCTCGGCCGTGCCGAGCGGGCGGCGGTCGATCCGGGTCGTCGCCACGGCCAGCCAGACCGCCAGCGTCGCCGCGACCAGGGGCGCGCGATCGCCCGCGAGGTACGGGACGGCCGGCGACGCGCCGATCCAGCCGGCCGCCGCGGCCAGCGTCAACAGCCTCCCCAGGGCCAGGACCACGACCCCCGCGACCAGCGGCGGCGGCGCGGCGAGCCTCGCCAGCCGTCGGAACCGTCCCGCCGCCGCCGTTCCGGCCGCCGCCTCCAGCCTCGCCACCCATCGATCCGACGCCGTCGTCAGCGCCGCCGCGCCCAGACCCAGAAGCAACGAGCGGACGACGACCCCCGTCATCTCCGGGTCGGTCGCCAGGCTCCGACGCGCCGCGGCGTCGGCCCCCGCCTCCCAGCCGACCATCCCCAGCCCGACCATCGCCGCCATGACGAACCCGCCGAACCCGGCCGCGACGCTCCCCGCCGCGACCGCCCGCGGCCACGACGCCGGCGCGCGAAGTCGGGCCTCGCGCGCGACCGCCGCGCCCCCGCGGTCGCGGCCGGACCAGAGCCGGAGTACCGCGCGCCAGGCCGCGACGGTCAGGATCGCGGCCAGCGCCAGCGTCGCCAGCGCGGGGAACGGCGCGTCGCCCGTCGCCGCCAGGACCATTCGGCTCCCCAACGTCCGCCGCAAGTCCAACAGCAACGGCGGGCCGGGATCGGCCAGCGTGATCGCGAACGTCCAGGCCCCCGCGCGGGCCATCGCCGGCCGAAGCGACGGCCACGCCAGCCGTCGCCAGCGACCGACCCGCCCTCCCCCGGCGAGGGCCGCCGCGTCCCGCCACGAGCCTCCTAGCGCGTCAAGCGCCTGAAGATAGACCAACGCCCCCAGCGCCGCGGCCGGCACGCTCGCCGCGGCCGTCCACGCCGCCCATCCCGGATCGACCGGCAGCCATCGCGACCCAAGCGCCAGCCTTCCCCACGCCGACGATCCGCCGACGTCCAGCCACGCCGAGGCGCCCAACGCGATCAAATAAGGGGGCGACGCCGCCGCCAGCCCCAGGACCACGACCGCCGCCAGCCGAGAAGGCCCCCCGGACTCCCCCACCGCGCGACCGACGATCGTCCCGCCGACGATCGCCGCCAACGACGCGATCCCGGCCACCGTCGCGCTGTGGCGCAGCGTCGTCCAGACGAACGGGTCGAGGACCGCGACCGCCGCCGGAAACAGCGACGCCCGCGTCGTCCCGTCCGGCCCGACGTCCACCAGCGCGCAAACCCCCAGCGCCGCCAGCGGCCCGACGACCAGCATCCCCAACACCAGCGACGCGAGCCAACTCGTTATGAGGCGAATCAACGCTCCCCCCGACGTCGGAGAACCCGGAAACGCCCCATCCTAGCAGGCGACACGGCCCGCCGCGCGACAAACTCGCGGGCTCCGCGGACGGGCCGACGGCATGGCCGAACTCCCCTCCCCCGCCGGGATCGTCGGCGAGCCGAAGCGGCGGGCCGCCGTTCGAGCCGATCCCGCCGCGCGGCCGGCCCACCGGCGTCAAACCACCTCGCACAGGACCCGGTCGGCCAGGAAGCGGCCCTCGCGAGTCAGGCGGACGCGGGCGCCGTCGTCCTCCAGCAGGCCCTCGGCGGTGAAGCGGGCGACGACCGGGCCCAAAAGCGCGTCGAGGTCGAAGCCGGTTCGGCGCTGGAAGTCGTCGCGGATGATGCCGATTTGAGTGCGGCGGAGCATCAGCATGGCCGTTTCGCGGGCGTGCTTCTCGGGGTCGAGCCGCTCCGAGAGGCTGACGACCGACTCGCCGGCCTCGATCCGCTTGAGATAGCCCAACAAGTCGCGGGCGTTGACGGTGCGAAGCCCGTCGGCGAATTGCGCCGCGCCCAGGCCGAGGCCCCAGTAGGCGTCGTTGGCCCAGTAGACGAGGTTGTGTCGCGACTCGTGTCCGGGGCGGGCGTAGTTGGAGATTTCGTACATCGACAGTCCGACCGATTCGAGCCGGTCCATCACCAGCTCGTACATCAGCCGCTCGTCCTCCTCGGCGACGGGATCGACCCGGCCGCGCTGAAGCTGCTTCCAGAGGGCGGTCCCCTTCTCGTAGACCAGCCCGTAGCAGGACAGATGGGCGGGCCCCAGCGCGAGCGCGGCGTCCAGGTCGGCCCGCCAGTCGTCGAGGCTGGAGCCGGGGACGCCGAAGATCAGGTCCAGCGACCACCGCGGGAAGCGGTCGCGAACGATCGCCACGGCCCGGCCGACCTCCTCCGGCGCGTGGTTCCGCTCCAGCGCTTGAAGCAGCCGGGGCTGGAACGACTGCGCGCCCAGGCTGACGCGGTCGACGCCGGCCGCGGCCAGGACGTCGGCCTTCTCGGCGTCGAGCGTGCCGGGGTTGGCCTCGACGGTCCACTCGCCCCCCTCGGCCAGGGGGAGCCAGCGGCGGATCATGGCCGTCAGCCGCCCGAGTTGGCGGGCGTTCAAACGGGTGGGGGTGCCGCCGCCGACGAAGATCGTGTCGACCTCGCCGGGCTCGCCGAGCGTTGCGGCCGTTTCGCGTTCAAGGGCGTCCAGGTAGCGGTCGGCCAGGTGGTCGGAACCGGCCACCGAGGCGAAGTCGCAGTAGCCGCACTTGTGGGCGCAAAACGGGACGTGGACGTAGGCCGCCCTGGGAAGGAGCCAGGGGGGGGCGTCGGCCCGGCGGTCGAGCGTGGGCGAGGGGTGGATCAGGGGACGGCTTCCAGGAAGCGGACCTCGGGGACCTCGGCCTTGACGGCCTTCTCCACGAGCATGGTGGTGGAATGGACGGTGGAGACGCAGCCCTGACACGCCCCGATCAGGCGGATCTGGACGATGTCGTCCTCGTCGATGCCGACGACCTCGACGTCGCCGCCGTCGGCCATCAGTTCGGGTCGGATCCGGGCGTCGACGACCTGCCGGATCCGTTCGAGTCGTTGCGCGCGGGCGTCGGGGCTCGACGTCCGGGCCGTGGCGGGAGGGTTCATCGGCGGGACTCGCGCGAGGCGTTGCGTTACGAGGAGGCGCGACGACGCGCCTCCCCTTGAAGCAATCCACGGCGAAGGGATGACGCGCCGGCGAGCCGGGCGCCGTCCCTCGCGCGGAACCTACAAAGGTAGTGTACGCCTCGAATCAAGGCGGGGCGAGGACGATTTCAATAATCGTCGCGGTAGCCGCCGCCGCCACCGCCGCCGTAGCCGCCACCGCCACCGTAGCCGCCGCCACCGCCGCCGTAGCCGCCACCGCGGTAGCCGCCGCCGCCGCCACCGCCGCCGCCGGGAGTCCGGGGCCGGGCCTCGTTGACTGTCAGGCGACGGCCGTCCTGGTCCTGGCCGTCGAGGGTCTCGATCGCGGTCTGGGCCTCGTCGTCGTTGGGCATCTCGACGAACCCGAAGCCCCGGCTCCGCCCGGTCTCCCGATCGCTGAGGACCTGGGCCGAGGTGACGGCGCCGAATTGCTCGAACAACTCCTGGAGGTGTTCCGAGGTGACCGAATACTTGAGGTTGCCGACGTATAGCCTCTTCGCCATCTCAATACGCCCGCTGCCAGGCTCTCCACCGATCGACCGAAACGTGCCAGTCAGCGCGACTCCCGAGACCCTTCCGCGGAGGGACGGCCGGCGGGACGTCGCCACTTCGGAAGCGATCGGCTGGCCTGTCGGCCGACTCCGGACCCGCGCCGTCCCTTCTGAAGCGTCTCGCACTGTATCCGTTGCGCAATCCAGGATCAACCAAAAAAACGCGGGAACGCCCGATCCCATGAAAGCCGCCCCGCGGGCAAGGAGCTTCGCGCTTGCAAGTCCGACCGGCGTGACGCACATTGAAGCGCTCACCCCGAACGCTCACCAGACATGAGGCCGAAGCCATATGATGCGAATTCGATCCCGGCCGCGACGCCCGACCCTCGCGCTGCTCCTCTTGTCGTCAGCGCTGGCGGCCTCGCCGGCCCTGGCCCAGGATCGGCGCCTGACGATCCGCCCCGACCACGGCGTCCCCGCCGGCTCGCCGATCCTGATCGCCGCGCCCGACGACCTGGATCCGGGGCTTTACGCGCTGCGATCCGCGCCCGACGCGCCGGCGATCGACGCCGTCGCGCTGGCCGAAGGCGACGCCCGGACCCTCGCGTTCGTCGCGCCCGAGATGGCCGAGCCGACGACGTTCGTCGTCTCCCTCTCCATCCGCGCGCCCAGGGACGGCGAGGGCGTGGCGTTCGCGCCCGACGGCCCCAACCTCAAGATCCAGGTCGACGGCGACCCGCTGGCGGTCCACCACGTCGATGGCCCCTGGAAGCCGTTCCTCTGGCCGTTGATCGGCCCTTCCGGCAAGGCGACGACCCGCTCCTATCCGATGGAGAAGGTCGAGGGCGAGGACGCCGACCACCCCCATCAGCAATCGTTCTGGTTCAGCCACGGCAAGGTCAACGACGTCGACTTCTGGGGGCCCGACAAGGGGATCATCCGCGAGACCTCGCGCGCGGTCGTCGCCTCCGGCCCGGTCCTGGGCCGCCTCAAGACCACCGACGACTGGCTCGCCCCCGACGGCGCCAAGGTCTGCGAGGACGAGCGCGTGTTGACCGTCCACGACGCCGCGGGCGTCCGCGTCCTCGACTTCGAGGCGACGCTCAAGGCGACGGTCGGCCCGGTCGTGCTGGGCGCGACCAAGGAGGGGTCGTTCGGCGTCCGGGTCGCCTCGTCGATGGACGTCGACAAGAAGACCGGCGGCAAGATCAAGAACGCCGAGGCCCTGGAGGACGCTGACGCCTGGGGCAAGCCGTCGTCGTGGGTGGACTACTCCGGCCCGGTCGACGGCGAGACCGTCGGGATCGCGATCCTGAACCACCCGTCGAGCTTCCGTTATCCGACCCCCTGGCACGTCCGGACCTACGGCCTCTTCGCCGCCAACCCCTTTGGCGGTCCCGACTTCAAGATCGAGGGCCGCGGCGAGCACCGCCTGGCCCAGGGCGAGTCGATCCGCCTGGCCTACCGCGTGATCCTCCACGACGGCCCCGCCGAAGCCATCGACCTCCCCCGCCGCTTCGCCCTCTACGCCGCCCCCCCCGATTCCTCCTGGGAACAGGACGAATGACCCGCGCGTCGGCGCGCTCCGCCGAAAACTAATAGAGGTCGGGAGCCGATAACACAAGACGCGGAGGGAGGAATACCAGGATCGGCTCCCGCGCCTTTCCCCGGCCGATAACCTTCTTCCCTCCAGAGGCAAAGACGGCAAAATTGATATAACAGGTAGGTCTTAACGGCGGGCCGTCCGCAAGCTCAGGGGTTCTTGCCTGACTGCGTTGATGCTGAACTACTCTGACTACTCTGGTTGTTCACCGGAGCGCGGGGGGTGGCCAGCGTCGGTTGGGAACTGCGGGCGAGGATGTTCTGCTTCCAGCCTGGCCTGGCATCGACGAGCTTGGTCGCCCGATCGATCTGCTGACGAAGCATCTCCTTGTTCATGGTCTAACTCCTTTTATCTCAAAGATTTCCCAAAAGCTTTGACGGCCTCTTCCTCAAGCTCGAGGTAGGAGGCCGGACGCATCTGAATTCTAAGCTGCGCCCGCTCGATACTCCAGGGTTTCGGTTTGCCAGTCGCGTCTTCTTTTCGGATTAACGAGTAACTCGCTCCCAGTCGCATCGAGAAGAGGTCGAAAAATCGCCTGGGGCCGATTCCCACGAATGGTTCAAATCGCACCATCCCGTCTTGGCTGACCCCGCCATCTCTGGCGATCGAATCGTCGTGGAATTGTAGGGCTTTACTCTTCGGGTAGGGCTCGACGTAAACCACCCGTAGGACGCCGGCCGCGATAATATGCTTGGCGCAATTGTGACAGGGAAATGTTGTGCAATATAACGTTGTGCCTGCCGTCGAGAAGCCGCCGCGCGAGCAACTCAGCAGAGCTTCCATCTCGGCATGGACCACCCTTCCATATTCGGTCAGATCGCGGATCACGCTTTTTCTAGAAGCGACTGGAGCTTTTCGCCGTCCAGCCCGTATTCAGAACCGATGCCCTCCTCTACAATCTGCTTGATGATCCGCACCTGCTCCGCCCGGTTAGAATCGCCATCTTCGCGCATCCAGTCGCGCCCGTTGGGGATGTCGCCGATACAACCGTCCTCGGACAAGCGGACTGGCCAGTATAATCCACCACCGGCTTTCGGGCAATCGTTGGCCCCCGTGGAAAGAACTTGATTATCCTTCGTTACAACAGCTCCCACCTGCCGTGACAAATCGGCGGAACGCAGCGCTGCGGCGAACGCGAAGAACATCGCGTACTCATCAAAAATCGGCGTGAGATGCGGGTTTCCGAACCACAGTTCAACCATCCGCTTGATGTCACACCGCAGACGATCGTAGCTGTCCGACACGCGAACGAAAAAGTCGGCCAGGTGGAACGTCTTGTTCACGCGCTGGCCATGCTCGACCTTGCTTTCCTCCGCATCCCTACGGATGAGTTGTTCCGCGTTTTCTGGCGTCAATCCCTGGTCCTGGACCAGATGCCGCAGTCTGCGGCCTTCCTCTTCATGCACTCCGATCAAGACAAAGCCGGCCGGGTAAATCGACCGAAGCTTCTCGACCTCCTCGGGTCGCTTGAGCGAATCGACAATGACGGCCGTTTTCTCCAAAGGCAGTGAGGTGTCTCTTTCATCCTTGGCCCTGTCGGCGAAAATCAGCGTCGCGACGCCAAGCGCCAGGATGAAATCATCGCCGGTTTGCTCCCGCGCACGGTTTCCGGCATCCATCAGGTCGCTGATTTTCTTGTAGTTGTCGTTCCCGTGGTCCGGTATCTCGCCGAATAGGGGAATGACGTCGCTCGATACCTTCACTACGCGAACGTCGTAGCCAGCGCGCCCAAGCCGCTCTTTCAACAGATCAACCACTAACGACTTGTCAGCGCCGACGGCGCTGACGATGCCGATGATGAGTTCGGAATTTAGATCATTGTTTGTTTGCAATGACATGATTAATTACCCTTGCGCGTGATACCGCCGGCTTGGCTATATGTTCTGACTTCCGAGTGGGTTGCCACGTCTTGAGCACTGGAGGATGTCCGTGCATGTCGTGTATTGCCACAGAACCCATGGCCTCTGGACGAATCTTCACTCGTGCCACCTCGCATCATGTCCGTTCTCCGACGCCTGCGTCAAGACGTCGTTGCTGGATTGTCCCAGGAGGTCATTGATGACGCCTGCAGCCAGACCGAGGAGCCTCGAGGTCAGACTTGGCTCTTGTCATTACTTGATGGGTCGAATAGGTTTGGCTCCACTGGATGAGCGTCGGAGGGACATGGGGGTGGACCTGGCTTTGGGTTTTCCACGGACGGAGCCGAGGGATCGTCGTCGACGACCCGCCCTCGCGACGCCACGGACGCCGGCGGCCGATCGAACGGCTTCGCGACGACTTCCAGCCGCCCCCGCCGGTGGGACCGGGAGTTCGGGACGGAGCTTCAGCCCCGGCGGAAGCTCCTCGACTCGGTGACGACGCCGGTGACGGGAACGTCGTGGGGCTCGACGGGGAGGGCTTCGTGGATCTGGACGTCGAAGGCGGCGGCCCAGATCTCGATTTCGGGGCGGACTCGCGGTAGGAGGCGGTCGTAGTGGCCCGCGCCGCGGCCGACGCGGTAGCACGACAGGTCGAAGGCCACGCCGGGGGCGAGGACCCAATCAAGCTCGCCGGGGGCGACGACGGGCGCGTCGGGGACGGGCTCGGGGATGTTCAGGGTGCCGGGGCGAAGGTCGGAGGGGCCTCGGATCTCATGGAGCACCATTCCGGCCGCTCGGCTGACGACGCGCGGGTAGACCACGCGCTTGCCCAGGGCGCGGGCGTCGGCCACCAGGGGGGCCGTCTCGATCTCTTCGGGAAAGGCTTTCAAGTAAAGCAGGACCGTGGCGGCCGCGCGGTAGGACGGCAACGCCCGGACGTCGGCCAGGATGCGGGCCTCGCGCGCCGCGCGGTCGGCCTCGCCGATGTTGAGCACCGCCGCGACCGTCTCCGCGCGGAGGCGTCTCTTCAGGGGGTGGGCGGGCATCGCGAAGGACCTCGCGCGGGGCAAGTCCGAGAAAAAACCCGCGGCGTCCCGCCGAAACGGGTCGACGCGGGCGATAAGACCTCCGCCGCAATGCCGGTGAGACGCTTTTGAGAACCCGCAGTTCAGGTGGGGCCCGCGGACCTACGAGAAGCCGAAGCTTCGAGAGGTCGATATAGGGCCCCGCGGGTTGAAACGTTGGTTCGCCAAAAGCAACGCCTCGTGTCGAACATGGCAGAGGCTCGTCCGGCCGAAACCGGACTGCCTCATCGTACCCGAACCCCCCGGAAAATCAAGCGGGATCCGACGCCGATATGAGCGTCCCTCCATGCGACGACCGCCGACGCGCATGGGGCCGGGAAACCGGGACGGGACGCTCCGTCGAAAACCCGGCATTCGGGGAAATCGGGGAGTAGGCACCACAGAGTCACAGAGGACACAGAGAGGACAGGGAGAAGACAGAGAGAAGACAAGGAGGCAATAAAATTTTATTACATAAATTAATATTATATACTTTAAAATACAATTGGATTTTTCTCCCGGTCTTGTCCCTCTCTGTGTCCTCTGTGACTCTGTGGTTCCTATCTCCCCGAATGCCGAGTTTTCGATGGAGCGCCCCGGTCCGACGCGGTTCCGGGACGGACCTTCAGCCGGCGGCCTCCGGCGCCGGCACGTCGCCGGATTTCATCCGACGGATTCGGTCGCGGAGGCGGGCGGCGTCCTCGTAGTCCTCGCCGGCGACGGCGCGCTTGAGCCGCGCCTCCAGGCGGGCGAGCGGATCGGGGGGAAGGTCGCGGGCGATCTCGTCGCGCCAGCCCAGGAGGAAGCGAAGCTCGGAGCAGTCTTGTTCGCGGTCCTCGCGGTCGTACTCGCGGAGGAACTCGCGGATCCGGGCGACCCCCTCGTCGAGCCTCGCCAGGGCGTCGCGGCGGTCGTCGCGGTCGATCGCCTTCATGACCAGGGCGCGGGCGAGCATCATCGCGATGTAGGGGCGGTACTGGTCGAACTCCATCCGGTCGCGGTTCCGGGAGGCGTGGCGGACGACGAAGGCCAGCAGCCGGAGGTTTCGCTCGGTGTCGCGGGCCACCAGGTCGTAAAGCCGGAGATGGAAGGCGGAGAGGTAGCGGCGGTAGTACTGCATTCCCTCGCGCATCAGTTCCGCGCAGTCGGCGGCGTCGAGGGCGAAGTCGTCGCCGACTGCGAGCGCGTGGTCGCGGCGGGCCTCGTGATGCTCCAGGAGCGATTCGAGGCCGTGGGGGCGGTCGCCGTCGGGACGGCCGTCGCGCTCCATCTGCAAGACGCCCAATTCGACCCGCATCTGGATCTTGTCGCGGCCGTCGTCGCCGGCGACGAGCCGAACCTGAAGGCCGTCGGGCTGGAAGCCCCAGCCCTCCAGCGCCGCGCCGATGTCGAGATTCAAGGCGCCCCCCCCTCGCTAAAGCCGACCCGCGCGGCCTCCCCGCGGCGCGCGTCGTCGCCCGCGGCGGCGCTCGGGCGGCCGCGGGCGACGTTATTATACCGAAACGCGGGCGTGGGGGTTCAAAGCTCGTTGCCGTCGTGGATCATCGGCTCCAGTTCCTTGGTGTTCCGCTCCACGGCCAGGACGATGGTCCGTTCCTCCACGCCGTCGGAACTGGAGGCGACCGCGGGGATGATCTGGCGGGAGTCGGGCAGGCGGAAGCGGACGGTGAAGGTGCCGTCGGGCCGAAGCTGGACCGCCTCGCCCTGGAGGGTCACCTGGGCGTCGGGCTCGGTGGCGCCGTAGACGATCAGCTCGGCGTCGATCTCGAAGTGGAACCGCCGGTCCAGCCCCGGCAGGACCCCCAGCGACAGGTCGCGCGACGCCTGGCTGGAGAGGGGCCGGCGGAGCCGCTCGTCGAACAGGTCGTTGAGGTCGACCGAGATCGACGGGGCGCGGGCCTCCTGGATCGTCGATGGGTTCTGGACCCGCTCGAACTGCTCCTGGACGTTGTTCCAGTTCTCGGTCAGGGCGTCGGTGACGCCGGTCTTGGGGGTGGTGGCGATGTTGGAGCGGGCCAGGACGTAGAACTTGCCCTGGCGCGAGAGGTAGCCGACGTCGACCCGGTACGAGCGCGGCGGCTGGAGCACGTCGATGTACCAGGTGTTGACCCCGCCGTGGATCGGCACGTCGCGGACGTGGCGTTCCGCGGCGTTGGTGGTTTCCTCGCTGGTGACGTCCATCAGCCGCAGGATCGGCCGGGCGCCGTGCCATTCCTGGCCCAGGGCCGCCTGGGCGCGGGCGAGGGTGGCGCGGCTCAACTCCCAGTGGGCGTGCAGCCAGTAGGAGTCGCGGGCCAGGACGATGATCCGGTCCTTCTGGGCGGCGTGGTCGAGCGTGCTGGGGACCGCGAGCGGCCGGATCGGGGGCTCGGCGGCCGCGGCCGAGGGGCGCTTGACCTTCTTGGGCGGCCGCGGGGCCGGCCGCTCCTTCTTGGACCGCGGCGGCGACGACGACGGTCGGATCGTCGCGAGCGCCCGTATCAACTGGTCCTTCCGCATCGCGTGCCAGCCGGCGATGCCCCGTTCCTTGGCCATTTGAGACAGGTGCTTCTTGTTACAGTCCTTCAGGGCGTCGACGGTCATGCGGGGCCACTCCAACGCCGCGGCGGCTACGGGCGCCGCGCGGCGGACGACGGTTGCGGTTCTTCCGTGAGTGGACCGATCCGGAAAACTCCCTGCGTCCCGGATGAAGC
>CALCIB010000133.1 GCA_937907525.1 uncultured Planctomycetales bacterium
GGCTTCCGGTCGCGCCCACCCCTCATCCGGCCTTCGGCCACCTTCTCCCTCAAGGGGAGAAGGGACGCCCGTCATCGTGCTTTCCCCAGATTTTGGACAGTGTAAGCGTTCGTTCAAACCCCGGCGTGCATCCTCGGCCCCGGCGGCTGCGCGGCGAGGATGTCGGCCTCGGCCTCCAGCAGTTCACGCCAACGGGCATCGACGACGTCGCCCGGCAAGACGTGGCCGGCGAGCGTCAGGAAGACGCGGTAGTGACCCAACTCGGACGAGCCCAGGCGGTTGTAGAACCGGGCCAACTCGCGGTCGGTCGTCGAGGCGACGCTCGCCAGGGCCACGAACCGCTCGCAGGAGCGGGCCTCGATCAGCGAGGAGATCAAGAGTCGATCGACAAGCTCCTCGTTGCCCCGGCCCTTGCGGACGAGTTGCCGCAGGGCGTTGGCGTAGGGGTTGCGATGCGTCCGCGCCAGCCGGGCGCCGCGACGCGCCATGATCCGAACGACCGCCGCCAGGTGCGCGGCCTCGTCGTGGGCCACCGCCGCCAGGGTGGTCGTCCAGACGTCGGGAGCGGCCGGCTCGGGCCAGCGGTTGAGAAGTTCAAGCGCGTTGGCCGCCGCCTTCTTCTCCAGATAGGCGTGGTCGTTGAGAAGCGCCGACGGATCCCGCAACGCCCGCTCGGCCCAGATCGCGGGAGTCCGCGACAAGAGGGGCAATTCCTCGACCGACTCGACCAGGCCCATCGCGCGTCCTCCAGGAATTCGAACGGATGCGTGCGGAGCGGTCGGCCCGCGACGTCTCCGCATCCTCCCCAGACCCGCGCCCGGGCGGCGGTCGAGCCGCGCGATCGGCTTTGCCGCGCAAAGTTTTCAAGGCGGCCATGTAGACACGGCGGGGGGGAATGTCAACAATAGCAGCGTGCGCGGGGAGTTGGGAGGAAGGACTTCTCCAAGGGGGGTCGGCGCGCCAGGCGGGCCGGTCGTCGGAGACTTGCCCGCGGCGGGCGTCGGTGTGACATCAGCTCCATGACGAGTAGCTCACGAATTTTGGAAGCGGCGGCGCTCGACGATCGCCTCGAGGCGCATCGCCGCCGGGTGGAGGCCGCGTTGGCCGCGGCGTTGCCGGATCCCGAGGCGGACGGCGGGGGTTGCCCCCGGCGGCTGGCGGAGGCGATGCGGTACGGCGTGCTGGGCGGAGGCAAGCGGCTGCGGCCGGTCCTCTGCCTGATGGCCGCGGAGGCGTGCGGCGCGTCGTGGGGGGAGGCGGTCGCGCCGGCGGTCGCCCTGGAGTTGGTCCATGCGTATTCCCTGATTCACGACGACCTGCCGGCGATGGACGACGACGATTTGCGGCGGGGACGGCCGACCTGCCACAAGCGGTTCGACGAGGCGACGGCGATCCTGGCCGGCGACGGCCTGTTGACGTTGGCGTTCGAGGTGGTCGTCAAGGGAGTCCGCCCCGCGGCCGCGGCCGCCGAGTGCGTCCGGATCCTCGCCGAGGCGGCCGGCCCCTCGGGCATGGTCGGAGGCCAGATGGCCGACCTTCAGGCCGAGGAGCGTTCCGCCGAGGGGGCCGACGGCTCGGCCGGGGAACTGGAGTCGATCCACAGGCGGAAGACCGGGGCGCTTTTGCGGGCGCCGCTGGAGATGGGCGCCGCGGTCGCGGACGCCCCGGCCGAGAAACGCGAGGCGCTGGCGGCCTACGGCCGCGCGGTGGGCCTGGCGTTCCAGATCGTCGACGACCTGCTCGACGTCGTGGGGGAGGAGTCCAAGATGGGCAAGCGGGTCGGCAAGGACTCGGGCCACGGCAAGTGGACCTACCCGAGATTCCTGGGCGTCGAGGGGAGCCGGGCGAAGGCCCGGCGGTTGGGGGACGAGGCGGTCGCCGCGCTCGCGCCCCTGGGCGGCCGCGGCGAGCCTTTGCGCGCGTTGGCCCTGGCTTTATTGGAAAGGGAGTGTTGATGCAAAGCCCGGATTCGATCCTGTCCCGGATCGCCTCGCCCGCGGATCTCAAGGGGTTGACCGACGAGCAGTTGGAACGGCTCGCCGACGAGATGCGCTCCGAGTTGATCGACGTGGTCGGGCGGCGGGCGGCGCACTTCGCCAGCAACCTGGGCGTCGTCGAGTTGGCGTTGGCCCTGCATCTGACCTTCGACTTCTCCCGCGACCGCCTGATCTGGGACACCGGCCACCAGATCTACCCCCACAAGCTGATCACCGGCCGCGCCGCCCGGTTGCACACGATCCGGACCAAGGGGGGCCTGATGGGCTACCCCAACCCGGCGGAGAGCCCCTACGACCTGTTCATGACCGGCCACGCCGGCTGCGCCCCCTCCACGGCCCTGGGGCTGAAGCTGGGCGACGAGTTGGCCGGCCGGCCCGACGCGCGGTCGGTGGCGGTCATCGGCGACGGCGCGTTCCCCTCCGGCATCGTCTTCGAGGCGCTCAACCACGCCGGCGGCGCCGCGAGCAAGCTGTTGGTGGTCCTCAACGACAACAAGATGTCGATCTGCCCGCCGGTCGGCGGCTTCGCCAACGCGATGGACCGCGCGCGGATGTCGCCGACCTACTCCGACTGGAACAAGCGGCTCAAGTCGCTCCTGCCCACGATCCCCCTGGTGGGGGAGGCGGCCGACCGCTGGCTCCGGCAGGTCAAGGACGCGCTTAAGGCGACGTTCCAAAACGGCATGCTCTTCGAGGAGTTGGGCTTCACCTACCTGGGCCCCATCGACGGCCACGACCTGAAGGCCCTGCGGTCGTACCTGGAGAAGGTCCAGACGATGCCGGGGCCGGTCCTCTTGCACGTCCTGACCAACAAGGGCCACGGCTTCGAGCCGGCCGTCAAGGACCCGGTGAAGTTCCACGCGCCCAACCCGTTCAAGCGGGTCGCCGGCGGGCTCGTCCCCTTGAAGGTCGCCTCGCGCCAGACCTACACCGACGCGGTCGCCGCGGCGCTTCACGACGCCTGCGGCCGCGACCCCAAGGTCGCCGTGCTGACCGCCGCGATGTGCGAGGGGAACAAGCTGCAGAAGATCCGCGAGAGCTTCCCCGGGCAGTTCTTCGACGTCGGCATCTGCGAGGGCCACGCCGTCGCCCTGGCCGCCGGCATGGCCAAGGCCGGCGCGAAGCCGGTGGTGGACGTCTACAGCACGTTCCTCCAGCGCTCGTTCGACCAGATCTTCCAGGAGGTCGCGCTTCAGAATCAGCCGGTGGTCTTCTGCCTGGACCGCGCCGGACTGGTCGGCGCCGACGGGCCCACGCACCACGGCTGCTTCGACCTGGCGTACATGCGGATTTTCCCCAACATGGTCGTGGCCGCCCCCGGCGACCACCTGGACGTCGCCCCCATGCTCGACTTCGCGCTGGGGTACGACGGCCCGGTCTCCCTGCGCTACCCCCGGGCCAACCTGGAGGTCGTGGAGCGCGACCTTCAGCCGATCGAGTTGGGGCGGGCCGAGGTGATCGAGTGGGAGACCGACGGCATGATCATCGCCTGCGGCGCCGTGCTGGGGGCGTGCGTCCGCGCCGCGGGAGTGCTTCGCGAGCGCCACGGCCTGAACGTGGGAGTCGTCAACGCCCGGTTCGTCAAGCCGCTGGACGGGGCGACGATCGGCAAGGCGATCGAGGAGGCGGCGTTCGTCCTGACGGTGGAGGAGGGCTGCCTCAACGGCGGCTTCGGCTCCGCGGTGCTGGAGGCGGCCAACGAGGCCGGCCTGCCGACGCGGCACGTCGGCCGCGCCGGGCTGCCCGACCGCTTCGTGCTGCACGCGGAGCGCGACGAGCAGCTCGCCGAGGTCGGGTTGGACGTCGAGGGCCTGGTCGCCAGGGCGCTTGAGTTGGCCCGCGCCGTCGGCTTGGAACCGGCCGAGGCGGTCCCGGCGGCGCTCAACGGCCGCTCCCGACTGGAGGCCGGCGCCGCGGCGGTGGTCGCCGCGGCGCCGGGCGAGAACTGACGTGACGCCGCTTCGGCTGATGATCCTGGGCAACGGCTCGCGCGAGGAGGCCCGCGCCTACGTCGACCGCGTCGACGACGCGGTGCGCGCCTCGCCGGAGTTGGAGCTGGTCGGCGTCGACCTGTCGGTCGGCTCGGACCTGTCGGACTGTCCGGCCGACGCCGCGGTGGTCGTCGGCGGCGACGGCACGGTGATGCACGCCGTCCGCCGCATGGGGAACCGACCGATCCCGATCATCGGCGTCAACGCCGGCCGCCTCGGCTTCCTGGCCGATCTGACCCTGGAGACGTTCCTGCTCCACCTGCCCGACCTGGCCACGCGACGATTCACCATCGACAACCTGATGACCATGTCGGTGACGCTGGCCTCGCCCCGGGGGCCGACCCGCGCCTTCCACGCGCTCAACGACGCCGTCGTCCGCGCCGCGCCGTACTTTCGGATCGTCGAGATCGGCCTGTCGATCGACGGCGAGAGCGTGATGAACTATCGCGGCGACGGCCTGATCGTGGCGACCCCCGCGGGCTCCACGGCCCACAGCCTCTCCGCCGGCGGGCCGATCCTGCCCCCCCTGGCGCACATGTTCGTGGTCACGCCGATCTGCGCCCACACCCTGACCCAACGGCCGCTGGTCGACGGCGGCCACAAGACCTACGAGATGATCCCCAGGGGCGACGGGGTCGCCATGGTCCTGATCGTCGACGGCCAGATCCAGGTGCCGGTCCAGGAGGGGGACCGACTGACGATCCGCCGCGGCGACGCCCCGTTCCCGATCGTCCGACTCCCCGGCCACAGCTTCTACCACACCCTCCGCGACAAGCTCGGCTGGGGCGCCTACCCCGCCGGCGACCGCGGCCCCAGGACGTGAATTCCCGCCGCCGTCGAAGTATCATTGGAGTTCGGGGCTCGACGACCGACCGACCGAATCACGAGCGAGGCGGCGATGGAGGCGACGACATCCACGACGACGTCGGGGCCGACGAGCATGGTCCTCCGGTCGGTCCCGCCACTGCTCCTCGCCTGCCTGAGTTGCAGCGCGGCGTACTGGACGCTCCGTTGGGCCTGGTCGGGCGGGAACGCGCCCGTATCGCCCGGCGTCTCGTTCCCCGCCTACGCGGCGTGGCGGACGGCGACCGCGGCGACCGCGGCGTTGGTCTGCGGGGCGGTCGTCCTCGGGTTGCTCCGCCACTCGTCGACCGAGGACCGCGCCCGCGCCGCCATGTTCATCGGGATGTTCTCGGCGTTCGCCTCGTTCCATGCCGAAGGGGTCCTGGACGTGTTCGTCGGCTCCCTGTGCGCGGGGTTCGGCGTGTGGGTCGCGTTTGGGGCCTTCTCGGCGGTTCGTCGGGCTATCGGATCGAGCGGGCGGGACGGCGCGGGTGATCGCTAACGAGGTGGGAATGGGACCGATGGAACCGACGCCGACGCCCGAGCCGACGAACCCGGCCCTTCGGACGGCCCTGGAACTGCTCGGCGCCAGCCTGGTCTTCGGCGCGATGGGGGGGCTGCTGCATTGGGCGGTCCTGTACGAGGACGTGCCGCGGGACGCCTCGTTCCTGGGCTACATGGCGTGGCGGTTGACAACCACCGCGGTCGCGGCGGGGACCTGCGGGGCGGTCGCGTATCCGTTCTTGCGTCCCTTGACCGAGGACCGGATCTTCGTCGTCCTGATCATCGCGATGTTCGCCGGGATCACCACGTTCCATCGCGAGCGCTTCCTCGTCGAGCTGGCCGCGTTCTCGCTGGGCACGGGGCTGGCCATGGGCGTCGGCTATCTGCTGCTGGACGGGTCGAGGGATCGCCGCGCCCAATGGGCGCGGAGTCGCTGGACGCGGCGTCGGGGTCGAAAATACTGACCGTCACGGATTTTGGGGGCCTGAACGGGTCTTCCCCCCTCGCGGGGGAAGACAGACCGCGGAGCGGTCAGATGAGGGGGACGACGCGCCAGACGACCGTTGGGATTCGCGAAAGCCCCTCCGGGAAGCCCTGGACGTCGATGGCGTTTGGGCTCGCCCCTCCTCATCCGGCCCTTGGAACGCCGCCGAAACAACTTGTCGAATCCATGGGCGGAA
>CALCIB010000134.1 GCA_937907525.1 uncultured Planctomycetales bacterium
CCTTGAGGGAGAAGGTGGCCGAAGGCCGGATGAGGGGTGGGCGCGACCGGAAGCCATCGGATTCCAAGATTTTTCTGGAGCGTGGCCTTCGCCGAGACGCGGCGGCGGTCGACCCCTCATCCGGCCCTTCGGACCACCTTCTCCCTCAAGGGGAGGAGGCGATCGTCGCCGCGGTTTTCGACCGTCGCGCGATCGTAGGATTCTAGGCGACGCTCTCCTTGATCGCAACGCGGCGGGCGGAGACCGTATCGGAGCCCCGGTTGTCGCCGCGACGGCGAGGGGCCTACAATACAACTCAGCGGCGTGGATCGACACCGTTTCGACCGGAGGGGCGAGGCCGCCATGAAGCGCGTGACGCTGGTCGTCGGGTTGGCGGCGGTCCTGGCGTCGCTCCCCGCGCGGGCCGACGTGATCGCGCTGCGGGGGGGCGGTCGCGTCGAGGGGAAGGTGATCGCCGATCCGTCCTCGGACGACGGCGGGGGCGTCCTGGTCGTCCTGCCCAAGGGGAAGACTCCGCTCACGCTCCGCAAGGACCAGATCCGGGACGTCGAGTCCAGGCCCGGCCCGCTTGACGAGTACGCGGCGCGGCGCGAGAAGCTCGCGCCGACGGCCCGCGCCGAGTACGAACTGGGCGCGTGGTGCGAGACCCACGAGCTTCCCGACCTGGCCGAACTGCATTACGAGGAGGCGCTGACGCGCGATCCCGACTTCGCCGAGGCCCGGCGGCAGCTCGGCCACGTCGCCAGGGACGGTCGCTGGCTGACTCCCGAGGAGCAGCGCCGCGAGTCCGACTCCGACTTTTCCGACGGGGAATGGAGCCCGGACGACGAGGAGGAGGCGCGGGAGACCGCCGAATCCGCGGCGATCCTGGGACGGATCAAGGCCGTGCTTCAAGGGCTGGCGTCCGAGTCGGCCGACCGCCGAAGCGAGGCCGAGGACCAGTTGATGGCGATGAAGGAGCCGGAGGCCGTCGGCCCGCTGGCGAAAGCGTTGGGCGGGCGCGAACCCGAGTTCCGCGCCCTCTTGGCGCGGGCGCTGGGCGGCATCCCCGGCGACGCCGCTTCGAGGGCGCTGGTCGCGATGGTCCTGCGCGAGCCCGAGGCCGAGGTCCGCGACGCGATCCTGGACGCGCTTCGGGGCCGCGACGGCGACGCGATCCCCGCCCGGCTGATTCGGGCGCTCAAGTCGCGGGACGTCCGGGTCGTCAACCGCGCGGCCTGGGCGCTTGGGAACCTGGGAGTCTTCTCGGCCGTCCCCAGACTCCTGAACGTCCTGGTCACGACCGAGGAGCGGATGGTGCTGGTCCCCTCCAGGGGGCCGGCGCTCCAGGGGCCGCCCGGACCCCTGATCGGCTACAACGGCAGTTCGGCGGCGTACATGATCGGCCCGGTCGTCGGTCCCGGCGTGGCGGCCTACGGAGCGACGGCCGTCCCCAACGTCATCGGCTTCGACCCGATGGCCGGCGGCGCTCCGATCGTCTTCGGCGACGGCGTCGGCCCCCTGCCCTCCGCGGCCGGCCTGGGACCGCGGCCGGCGATCCAGACCTTCACGATCCGCAACGCCGAGGTCCTGGGGGCGCTCAACCGCCTCACCGGGGTGGACTTCGGCTTCGACGTCCCCGCCTGGCGGGCCTGGGTGGCCCGCTCGTTCAACCCCCGGCCGGAGCGACGGCGCATGGTCCCCCAGCCTTGACTTGAACTTGAACGCCCGCGGGCCGGGGCGTACCATCCGATCTCGACGCCGAGCCAGCGGAGGAGACCTTGGCCGAGACCGACGCCGAAGCCGGGACGGACCCTTATCGGGAAGAACTGGCGCTTTTGATCCGCCAGACGCGCGCGCGTCTGGAATCCCTGACCCGCGCCGGCGTCGCCGCGCTGCCGAGGTCCGCCGCGCGCCCGCCCGCGGTTCGACCGTCCCCCGCGGCCGTCGCCGCGGCGTCCGAGCCGATCGTCGCGGTCCCGCCGCCGACGCCGAGCGTCGAGCGGCCGCGGCCGGCGTCGCCGCCTCCGCCCTCGCCCGCCCCCCCCCGCCCCGCGGCGAGGCCGATCGTCGCGCCGACGATGTTCGGGACGGCCGGGTTCGAGTCGCCTCCCCTGGATCCGGCCAACCGCCCTGGGGCGCTCGCCGTCTTGCGGGAGGAGGTCGCCGCTTGCATGAAGTGCGCCGAACTCGCCGCGAGCCGGACCCAGACCGTCCTCGGCGACGGTAATCCCGCGGCGCGGCTGATGTTCATCGGCGAGGCCCCCGGCGGCGACGAGGACCGGCTCGGCGTCCCGTTCGTCGGCAAGGCCGGTCAACTCCTCAACGACATGATCACCAAGGGGATGGGACTGCGTCGCGAGGACGTCTACGTCGCCAACGTCCTGAAGTGCCGCCCTCCCGGAAATCGCGACCCCGAGCCGGCGGAGGTCGCCAACTGCATCGGCTATCTGGACCGCCAGATCGAGATCGTCCGTCCCGAGTTCATCTGCCTGCTGGGGAAGATCGCCGCGGGGACGCTGTTGAACACGGCCCTGAGCGTGGGCCGGCTCCGGGGGCGTTGGCACCGCGTCCACGGCGTCCCCACCGTCGTCACCTATCACCCGTCGTACCTCCTGCGCGCTCCCGCGGCCAAGAAGGAGGCGTGGGCCGACCTGCAACTGCTCATGCGGGCGATGGGGCTGGCGATCCCCAGGAAGAAGGGCTGAGCCGAAGGCGACGCGGCGGGGATGGGAACGAGGCGCGGTCAAGCGGCGAGGGGATCGGCCTGGAACTCGCGGGCGGCCAGGGCGACGACGCGGGCGTCGACGATCGGCGACTCCTCCGCGAAGGCGATCAGCAAGGCCAGATCGGCGACGTGGTTCAACCGCCTGGGCGTCCCCAAGGTGGCGTCGTGCAGGGCGGCCAGCGCCTCGGGGTCGAACAGGGGCGCCCGCGCGCCGGCCGCGGTCAGGCGGCCCTCGACGTAGGCGGCGGTCTCGGAGCGAGTCAGCCGGGGCGGGGAGGAGACCGCGGCCAGACGCTCCCGAAGCGGCTCGGGAAGCCGCCAGGCGACCTCGTCGTCGCCGACGATCACAAGCGCCAGGGCCGGCGCGCCGTCGACCTGGAAGTTCAAGAGCAGCCGAAGCGCCTCCCAGCACGGCTCGGCGACGGCCCCGGCATCATCGACGATCAAGAGCGGCCGGCGTCCCCGCGCCGCCAGTTCCCCGAGCGTCTCGCGGAGCCGACGCAAGGCGAGGGCCGGCGACGGCTCGATCGGCCCCCCGCGGAACTCGCCGGCCAGGAAGGCCAAAAGATCGCCGGCCGGCAGCGCCGGAAAGGTCAGATGAACGGCGGCCGCGGCCGTCTCCAGCGCCAGCCGGTTCGCCAGGAGCGACTTGCCGACCCCCGGGGCGCCGTGGAGCAAAACCGGTCCCTGGGCGTACTCCAGGCCGTAGCGCAGGCGACGCAAGACGGCGTCGCGGCTGGGAAGCGCGACGTAGGCCGTCGGCGTCGCGGTCTCGCCGAAGGGGCGGCGGCTCAGTCCGAAGCGCGACTCGTACACCGGGGCCTCCGGCCGTCTCAGGCGAACGTCTCGGCCAGGCCGAGCAGGGGGACTCCCGCCCCCTCCAGCACCTCGCGCGCCCGCTCGATGGAGCGCCCGCCGGTGACGTCGCGGCCATGGACCAACACCGCCGCGTCCACCGAACTGTGCAGCACCGCCGCGGACAGCCCGGCGAACAGCGGGCTGCCGTCGAGCAGGACCAGGTCGAACTCCCGCCGCAGCCTGGCCATGGCGCAGGTCCATTCGGCGGAAGCCAGAAAGTCGCGGGGCCGCGCCACGGCCGAGCGCATCGGCAGGACCCAGAGGTTGTCGGCGGCCGACTCGACGATCGCGTCGTCCAGGTCCGCGCCTTCCTCGATCACGTCGTCGAGCCCGACCCTCGGCCGCAACCCCAGCGACCGCGCCAGCATCGGCCCGGTCAGGTCGGCATCGACGACCAACGTCCGCAACGGTCGGCGCGCCAGGGCGCGGGCCAGGGTCAGGACCAACGTCGAGCGGCCCTCGGCGCGGTGGCGGCTCGTAAAGAGCAGCACCCGGACCCCCGCCTTCTCGCGGGCCTCCAGCACCCGGTCCCCCATCTGGACGAAGCGGTCGCCCCACTCGCTTTCGAGCACGGCGACGATCTCGGGCCAGACCAGGGCCGAGGACGGCGGCTCGGCCGTCGGCCGGAAGATCCGCGAGGGCCGCGCCGCGGCGGCGCCCCGCGTCGGCCGATGCGGCGCGGGGGGTTCGTCGGCGGCCGTCGCCTTCATGGCGA
Organism: uncultured Planctomycetales bacterium; assembly: GCA_937907525.1. Lineage (GTDB taxonomy): Bacteria > Planctomycetota > Planctomycetia > Isosphaerales > Isosphaeraceae > Paludisphaera. The sequence continues at coordinate 4,281 of CALCIB010000134.1, forward strand.
AGGCGCGGCTGAGGGCCTGGTCAACTTCCCTCATGGGACGACTCCGCCAGAGGGTCGGCGGGGAGGACGTAGCCCGGCAGCGAGACGTGGGCGTCGGACTCGTCGAGGACCGGCTCGATCGACAGCCGGATCGCCGGCGCGGGGGCGACCTCGGCGGCCCCCGCGCGGCGAGGGTGGGCCAGGCCCCAGGAGCCCGCGACCGTCGCCAACGGAGCGACCGCCAGGCAGAGGCACGCCGCCACCCGAATCTCGCGCCGCAGCCGCCTTCGGGGGCGACGGGTCCGCGCCCGCGCCCGGGACTCGACGCTCCAGGCCCGCTCCCAGCGGTCGGCGGCGGTCGGCCGCGAGCGGATCGGGCCGACGTCGGGGATCGAGATCAGCGTCGCGCCCCACTCGAAACCGCCGCCGTCGGACCGGACGGCCGCGTCGTTCGTGGTCGCGAGAAGAGGAGTCATGGCCGTGGCCCCCGATTCGTTCGACGCCCGCGGGATCGTTCACGCTCGTCGGGAACGGACGAGGGCCGGCGTCGTTCGCCTGAAGGCTCGGCCCCGCGGTCCACTCTCGCGACGTCTCTAGGATCGGCCCGAGCGGCGGGAAACTTGAACGGCCGCGACGAAAATACCGGACCCGGAAAGACGTCCGATTCCGGCGACGTCGCGGGCGCGCCGGGCCTGACGGTCGCGCCGGTCGCGACGACCGGAGTTTCGAAACGCGACCGCCCGTCCGGATCGCGCGATCCGGCCGGGCGGCGAGGGCGCGAGGCGCCGGGACGGCCCCGACCTCAACGATTTCGGAAGAAGCCGAAGAAGCCGCCGCGCCTTGGCGCCGTGGCCGCCGAGTTGGAGTCGGCCCCGTTGGCGAAGACGTTGTTGGCGGCGGCCCCGTTGGCGTAGATCGCGCCGCCGACGCTCGGCAGCGACCGGCCCGCCTCGAACTTGGCGACCTGGAGGAACTCCGGCGGCGTGCCGGCGAACCGCGGATTACCCGCGCCGCCGTTGGCGAGGTCCAACGAGCGGACGTTGTCCAGGGTCACGTAGGGGTTGTGCCCCGCCCAGGCCGAATTCTGGACCTCCAGGACGTTCAGGGGGGCGTACATGGCTTCGCCGCCGACGGCGATCCAGTCGGCCGCCCCCGGATTGGTCTCGTCGACCCGGCCGTCCAGGCCGTAGACCAGGCTGTAGCGGTAATGCACCACCCGATCCTCGTCCCCCTGGCCGTTGAGCGAGGAGCCGGAGTTGGCGTGGACGTCGATGTCGATCATCACGGCGCGGGGGCCGCGGCCGGGCATCGCCTTGTACTCGGCCACGTACTTGTACATGGCCTGGTTCCAGACCTCGAACTCGCTGCCGCGGGGGGGGAAGGCGCGCATGTTGGAGAGCAACGGCCGGCGGAAGCCGCGGATGTGGGTCTCGAACATCGCGTGGACGCGGGGCGCCTTCCAGTCCGTCGGGTCGGGGCCCGGCCGCGGCGGGCCGGCGGGGATGTCGGTGGCGTAGTCGCCGATGCGGTGGTTGAGGTGGTTCTCGCCCAACTCGGCGTACAGGGCCTTCAACTCGTCGGAGTTCATCCCCGAGCCCGGCGCGGGCTTGGGGTCGTTGAAGGCGATCGACGCCACCGCGCCCCCGAGGCAATGCCCCGGCCAACGGCTGACGTCGTGGTTCTGGGTGTTCATCGCCTCCCACTGCCGGGCCGACGTGCCGAAGAGCTGGTCGTACTTCAAAAGCGGCGCGGGGCTCTCGAAGAGCGAGCCGTCGCCGTTGTGGCCGTACAGGTCGTCATAGAGGTTGGGGAACCACGTCAGCTCGTCGCCATGCGCCGGCATGGTCTCCAACAACCCGTTGGAGCCGGCCATCACGACGTCCTGGCCGGGCGCGGCGTAGCCGCCGGGCGTCACCAGGCGGACGTCGTCGCCCCGCAGATCATGGGTGTCGGCCCGACCGTTGCCGCCGGCCCAGGGCTCGTGCAGCGCGTCGGCCTTCGTCGGCCAGTAATAGAAGTTCCAGGGCCGCTTCTCGCTTTGCGCCTTCTGGACGAACTTGGTCTCGACCTTGTAAGCACCCTTCGCGCCAGACACCTTGAAGGTGTACCAGCCCTGGCGATCCTCGCCGATCTCCCGCCCGTTGCCGCGCGCCGCGCCGTCGGGCCCCTTGATCTCCTCCACCTTCCCGGCGCTGGCCTTGACGGTCAACTCACCCCCGAACCGAGTCGGGACGTACACCCCGTAATAGCGATCGCCCGTCCCGCCGTCGAGCGACCCCCCCAGGGGAACGGCCACGACTTGCTCCGTGGACTGCGCCACGACTGTCGTCCCCGCGAGGGCGACGACCAGCCCGAACGTCCATCCGCCGAGCCGGTTACCGATGCTCATGCTGCCTCCCGATACCGGTGTAGTGTTGAAGGCCCTGGAATCCATTCTAGGCGCGAAGTCGCGAGGAAACGGCATCGTCTCCACGACCGGCGACTCCAAACCACCCCGCGCCGACAAGACAGCGGCTCCTTGCCAAACCTCATGATGGTTCGACTTCCCATCCATCGGGAGGCGATCCCATTTCTTACCAAGACCTCCCCCACCCCTCGATACTCGGCAAAGACCATAAAGTCCCGTATCCCACCTAAAATGCCGGGGCGGGGCAGATTCTCGATTTCGCCATCTTCCCTCATCGCCCGGCCCGTCGCTGCCGATAACCTGCACTGGCCACCCCTGGGGTGGAGCGCGAGCGTCGGCCAAGACGACCGGCGCCCGCGCTACCGCCACCATCCGAGGTATATCAGGCCGCCCCGCTCACGACGGAAAGGGGGGGGCGGGCCCCGACTTCTCCGCCTCTGGGCGATCGAGCCGGGGTTCGATTGGGCGGTGGTGTTGGCGATCGGACGTTGACAACGCGTCGACCGGACCAGACCACCAGGGGAATCTCTGCATACCGCGTCGATCGAGACGTCGACCGACAACCTCACTCAGCACAGAGGACATCGCGATGACCAGTGCGGTTCTAGTTGTTGCCCTAGGCCTCTCGGGCCAACTATCTCCTCAAGGTCCCACGCCGCAAGCTTACGCGGCCCCGCAGGCCCCGGCGAAGGTCGCTCCGGCCCCGCAGGCCCCGGTCAAGGTCGCTCCCGCGCCCCAGGCTCCGGTCAAGGTCGCTCCGGCGCCCCAGGCTCCGGTCAAGGTCGCTCCGGCGCCCCAGGCTCCGGTCAAGG
>CALCIB010000135.1 GCA_937907525.1 uncultured Planctomycetales bacterium
CCTCATCCGGCCCTTCGGGCCACCTTCTCCCTCAAGGGGAGAAGGCGACGACCGCGCATCGAGCGGTTTCACGCTGGTCGAACTGCTCGTCGTGGTGGGCGTCATCAGCGTCCTGATCGCGCTTCTGCTGCCGGCGGTGCAGGCGGTCCGCGAGGTCGCCCGCCGGGTGCAATGCACCAACAACCTGCTTCAGATCGGCGTCGCGCTTGAGAACTACGCGGCGTCGAGCCGCGTCTATCCGCCGGGCGTCGTCGATCACCAGGGGCCCGTCGACAACCGACCGACCGGCTACCGCTTCGGTTGGGCGGCGCGGATCCTGCCGTTCCTGGAGCAGCGGAACGTGTACAACCACTTGAACTTTCACATCGGCGCGTTCGCCGAGGAGAACCGCACCGCGGCGGGCGTCCGGCTCAACGGCTATTCCTGCCCGTCGTCGCCCTACAACAGCCTGTCGAGCTACGCGGGCTGTCACGGCGACGTGGAAAAGCCGATCGGCGCGGACGACTCCGGCGTCTTCGTCCTCAACGGCCGCGTCGCGCGCTCCGACCTGGTCGACGGCCCCGCCTTCACGATCTTCGTCGGCGACGTCCGCGGCGTGATCCCCTACGGCGGGTGGGCGGTCGGGAACTCGGCGACGCTCCGCAACGCCGGCTGGAGGATCAACGACGACCGCGCGCCCGACGTCGCCCAGGCGCGCCGGGCCGGCTATCCCTGGAACCAGCCCGTCGGCCGCGGCTTCGACCCGGCCGCGCTCGAAGCGTTGTTCGAAAGCGGTGAACTGAAGCCCGACGTGATCGGGGGCTTCTCAAGCAGTCACGGCGCCGGCGCGAACTTCCTGTTCGGCGACGGCTCCGCGCGGTTCCTCAAGAACATGATCGACCGCCGCGTCTTCCGGGCCCTGGCCGACCGCTCCGACGGCGAGATCGTCGACGGCGACGCCTATTGAACTCCGGCCTCGCCTAGAAGCCGAGGTCCTGCCGCGAGATCGAGACGAACTGATCGGTGGCGTTGACGGCGTAGACCGCCTGCTTCTCCACCGTCTTCCCCTTGACCGAGAGCGTCAGCGGGACGGTCCACTTCACCCCCGAGGCGCTTTGCTCGCCGTCGCCGTCGAGCTTGTAGTCGGTGAGCTTCGACTTGTGCTCCCAGTCCCGGTCGTTGACCTGGATCGCGGGGCTCCCGTTGGCGAGCGAGTTCAGGGGTTCCCCACTCTTCCAGGCGTCGAGCGCCTGGGTGAGATACCCCTTGGCGGCCGAGGGCTCCGTGACGTTGGCGACGGGCTCGCCCCCGCATCCGGCCGCCAGGAAGGCGGTCAGCATCAGCGCGAAGGCCCTTGAGACGGCGGCCGTGCTTCTTCGGACACTCATCAAGTGGCTCCATTCATTCCACGCCAGGGCCGAGATCGCGGCGAGGGTCCGCGGCGATCATGCGTCCAACCACCGGGAACGAACATAATCGTTGGTCGCGCCCTTGGGAATGGGTCGCCGAAATTCCAAAGGGGACGCGGACGCCGCGCGACGGTCAGTCCGCCCGCGTCGCCTTCGCCGGGCCGATGGTCGCCAGCGCGGGGGGCTTGGCGGCGGCGTCGTGGCCGCAGGAGCGGGAGTGGGCGCAGCCCTTGCGCTCTCCGGAGATCCCCTTGTAGACCAGGCTCCCGAGATACCAGACGGCCCCGAGAACCGCGCCGATCGCCACGACGTCCTGCCAGCCCATGAACCACCTCGCGCTTCGGTGAAGCTCAGGAAATCAACAGCGTGCCGATCTGATACGTCAGGAAGGCCCCGACGTAGGCCAGGACGGTCATGTAGGTGAAGGCGATCGCCGGCCAGGTCCAGCTCCCGGTCTCGCGCCACATCACCGCCAGGGTGGAGACGCACTGGGCGCAGAGGGCGAAGAAGACCATCACCGAGAGCGCCACCGGGATCGTGAACAACGGCCGGCCGTCGGGCCGTTTGGCCGTTTGCACGGCCTGGACCAGGCGCTGCTCGTTCCCATCCTCCGCGACGTCGTCGCCGACGTCGAAGATGACGCCGAGGGTCGAGACGATGATCTCGCGGGCGGGGAACGCCGCCAGGGTCGCCGCGCCCAGCCGCCAGTCCCAGCCCAGGGGGCGGACGGCCGGCTCGATCCAGCGACCCATCCGTCCCAGAAGGCTTTGCCGCTGCTGGGCCCCGGCGATGTGGTCCTCGGTCTGCTTCAGGGCCGTCGCGGCCGCGGCGATCTTCTCCGAGTCGCCGCCGGTCCTGGCCGCCTCCAACTCGGTCGCGGCCCGTTCTTGCCGGGCGATCAGCGGGGCCGCGTCCTCGGGCGAGAGTCGCGGGTAGTACAAGAGCCCCCACATGACGATCGAGACCGCGAAGATGATCGTGCCGGCGTTGGAGAGGAAGTCCCACGCCCGATCGATCATCCGCCGGACGACGGCGACGGACGAGGGCCACTGGTACGCCGGCATCTCCATCACGAACACCGGCGCGCCGCCGCGGAGCAGCGACCGCTTCAAGATCAGAGCCACCGCCGCGGCCACCACCACGCCCACCAGGTACATCGCCAGCAGGGTCAACCCCTGAAGCTGGATCCAACCGTCGAGGTAGGAGCGGGCGGGGATGAACGCGGCGATCAACAGGGTGTAGACCGGCAGCCGGGCCGAGCAACTCATCAAGGGGATGATGAGGATGGTCGTCAGGCGGTCGCGGCGGTCCTCGATGCTCCGGGTCGCCATCACTCCGGGGATCGCGCAGGCGAACGAGGAGAGCAGCGGGATGAACGACCGGCCGCTGAGCCCGAAGCGGACCATGATCCGGTCCATCAGATACGCGGCGCGCGCCAGGTAGCCGCTCTCCTCCAGGATCGCCAGCAGCCCGATCAGGATGACGATCTGGGGGAGGAAGATGACCACGGCCCCCACGCCGGCGACGATCCCGCCGCCGATCAAGTCGTTGATCGGGCCTTCCGGCAGGGTCGTCGAGACCCACTCGCCCACGGCCTTGAACCCGCCGTCGATCCAGTCCATCGGGATCTCGGCCCAGGAAAAGACCGCGCTGAAGGTCACGAGAAGGACGAGGACCAGGACCAGCGAGCCGGAGAGCCAGTGGGTCAGGACGGCGTCGACGCGGTCGACGAGCCTTCGCCTCCGCTCGCCGCGGCGGACCACGCCGTCGGTGGCCTTGCCGACCCAGGCGTAGCGCGCGGTCGTCTCGACTTGCGGCGTCTTGCAGCCGGCCTCGGCGAGTCGCTCCCGAGCGGCCTCGATCCGCTCGCGAAGGGCGGCGCGGTCGTCGTCGTCCAGCCCCAGGCCGTCCTCGATGTAGGGGCTGGGGCTGAGCAGCAGACGCTCGACCAGGTAGCGGGGGACGTCGGCGAGGGTCTCGGCCAGGGCGTCGACCTCGCGGCGGAACTCCTCGGGGAAGATCGCGAGCGGGGCCGGCGCCTCCCCCGCGCCGGCCCTCTCGACGGCGGCCTTGAGCGCTTCGAGCCCCTCGCCCCGGCGGGGGTGGATCGGGACGACCGGAATCCCCAGGCGGTCGGCGAGGGCCGCGACATCGACCCGCACGCCGTCGTTTTCCGCCAGGTCGTTCATCGTCAGGGCGAGCACGACCGGCCGGCCCAGCTCAAGCGCCTGGCTGACCAGGTACAGGTTCCGCCACAGGTTGCCGGCCGCGGCGACGCAGACGATCACGTCCGGCGGCGGCACGTCGCGCCGACGTCCCAAAAGGACGTCCACCGTCACCATCTCGTCGGGCGACCGCGGGGCCAGGCTGTATGTGCCGGGAAGGTCGACCAGAAGCCAGCGGCGGCCGTCGTGGACGACCTCGCCGGTCTTCTTCTCGACCGTCACCCCCGGATAGTTCCCGGTGCGCTGGTTGACCCCGGAGAGGGCCCCGAACAGCGTCGACTTGCCCGTGTTGGGGTTGCCGACCAGGGCGATCGTCCAGGTCGATTTGTCCGAGGCGATCAGCATGGCGGGCGGCTTCACATGCGAGGAGGCGGGAGGGCGGGACGACGCGGATCGAGTCGCGACCGCTCAACAGGCCGCCGGCAACTGGACGAACACCCGCGCCAGGTCGTCGCAGCGGAAACAGAGGCGATGGCCGTCCAGCCCGATGATGCACGGACTTCCCGGCTGGATCATCCAGACCGTCGCGCCGTCGCACAGGCCCATCTCGCGGAGCCGATGCACCAGGTCGACGTTCCCCACCACGTCCCCCACCCGGCCGCTTTCCCCGGCCTGGAGCAGCGACAGCGGGACCATCTCTCCGATCTCGTCCTCTCCCACCGCCGGCATCCGCGCGATCATGCTCGACCCTCGAACTGTAGGACGGGAACCGCGTCGCTGATGATGAGACTGAATCTCAACGGCTTGGATTATAACGCCCGCCCCGGCCGATGACAATCGATTAGTCGAAGTCCAGGATCGCTCCCGAGCGCGCGATTTCCAAAAATCCCGACGGAATCATGAAATCCCGCGACATCCGCCCGCGATCATACCGGGTGGATCGTCGTTTTTTGGCAATTCGGATGCATGAATGACCAACCGGCCGAGCGACGGACGTCCACTCGGCGACGGGTCGACCTGGCGGCGTCCGCCGTGGGGTCGCCCGCCCGGACCTTCGAAATCTCGTTTCAATCCCGACGAACGAAGCCATGGGTACGACGAAAACAATGTTTTGCCGCAACAAGTTACGTCATCGGATTCGTATGCCGCTCGGACGAACGAACCCGACGACTCGAACCCGCGGGGACGCGGGTGGCCGCCGGACTCTCGACGTGGGACAATGAAGCCTTCACCGAACCCCGCCTCACGAGGCCCCGCCATGACCGCCCGAGTCTGGAACCGTCGCGACTTCGTCCGTTCGGCCCTGGCGCTCGGGGCGTGCGCGCGTGGCGTCCCTGCGGGCGTCGCCGCCGCGACGTCCGACCTTCGTTTCGAGCGCTCCATCCCCCGCGAGACCCTCGACGCCTATCTGTCGCGGGCGATCACCGTCCAGGATCTGTTCATCGGCCAGGGGGACTTCGACGACGACCTTCGGATGCTGACGAGCATGGGCGCGAAGTTCCTGGGCCGAAGCCTCTGCTTCTGGGGCGACGAGGCCAACCTCCTCGCCAAGCTGGAGAAGGCCCGCGGCCTGATCGCCAGGGCCCACGCCGCCGATCCCGAGATGATCGCCCAGGCCTGCGTCTTCGAGATCGTCACCCGCCGGGTCGACTCCGTGCGGGTCCCCGCGTGGGCCTTCGAGGCCCTCGGCATGAAGACGGAGACGCGGAACTTCCGATTCGCCGACATGGCCTTCCCCGGCGGCGAATTCCGCGACCACTGGGGGAAGGACACGACCGTCCCGGACGTCAGCCGGCCCGAGACCCAGCTCTGGTTTTACTTCCTGGCCAAGTCGTACATCGACGCCGGCGCGGAGGCGATCCACTTCGGCCAGGTCGAATTGATGAACCGGAACGACCCCGACCTGACCCACTACGCCAGGGTCTTCGAATACGCCCGCGCCTACGCATCCACCCGCGCCCGGCGAAAGATGCTTTTATGCGACGCCCACGTCCCCTCCGGCGGACTGATCCGAAACGGCCGGCTCCTGCTCGACTTCCACTCGTTCCCGCTCCGAATCAAGGAGGCCCCGGAAAAAGGACCGATGGAGGGCGTGCTGGAGGTCGGCTTCGTCGATTCCTTCTACGGCCGAAGCCGCGGCGGCGCGACCTTCAGCGGCTGGTCTTGCGACCACCTTCCCTACCTCGTGGAACTGGACAACTGGGGGGCCTCCGACCACCCCGGCCGGTTGAACCAGCCCGGCGGCTACTGGTGCTGGGGCTACGACGAGATCGGCTGGTTCGCCCACCTGCCGGCCGACCGCCGTCGCGCCTGGCTCGCCTACGCCCAGGACTGGATCAAAACCCACGACCCCGCCGGCCACCTTCAAATGCCCGGCGGTCGCGTGCTCCATACCCCCGTCGACGGCAAGCCCTGGTACCACGCCAACGACCCCGGCCCCGCCGTCCCCGACGGCTTCGGCGACGAATCCGCCATCCGCGCCGTCTGGTCGGCCGGATAGATCGAATGGCGGAAGTCGCCAAGCCCCGCCGATCGATCCACCCATTCCGAGATTCGCACTCGTGCCGCCCATCCCCGAGCCCCCTCGCCCCGTCTCCAGGTCCGCCGGGCGTTCCCGACGGCTGGCCCGCGTCTTCAAGGCGGTCATCCTCGGCGTCACGGCCCTGATCCTGGCCGGGATGCTCGCCGGCACGGCGCCGGGGCGGTACGCATCGGGATGGGCTTACGTCAAGGTTCGTCGCGCGATCGCGCGGTCGAGCGGATCGGGCGACGATCGGCGGTGGGTCGACGAGGAGTGGCGCCGCCGTCGCGAGTTCGACATGGGCCAGGCTCGGATCAAGCTCCGCGGCGTCTACGACGGCTACGACCCCAGGCTGCAAGCGCTCGTCCGGGCCGCGGGGCTCGACCCGGACCACGCGCTCTTGCGCTGGGGGAACTTCGACAAGGCGCTTTTGCTCCCCTCGACGGTCTTCGAGGCGGACGACTCGGGGCGGTCGTATCGCTTCCGGCCCAACGTCCGCTCGATCTGGGTCCGCAACCTCAAGAGCAGGGAAGGCGTGCTGGCCTACTTCCCGATCCCCGACCGACCCGAAGTCCTGAAGCTCGCCGAGGACGCCCAGGCGACGATCGTCCATGAGTCGGTCCAGAACACCAACTCCTGGGGCCTGCGCGGGGGGGAGCCGGACCCGGCGGCCGAACTCAAGGGGATCGTCCTGGGCGACTCCTACATGCAGGGCCTGTTCGTCGGCGACGACCAGACGCCGACGGAACGCCTCAAGCGCGTGCTGGCCGAGCGGCTGGGGACGACGGTCGAGATCCTCAACACCGGCCATCTCGGCTACTCGCCGGAGCAGGAGTACTTCACGCTCCTGGAGTACGCCGAGCGGTTCCCGCCGCGGTTCGTGGTGTTGAGCCTCTTCGCCAACGACTTCGGCGACCTGTTCGAGGTGATCGACGGCCGCGCCGACTGGGAGGAGAACCGCTACTGGATCGGCAAGATCGCCGGGTTCTGCGAGGCTCGCCGCGTCCCGCTGCTGGTCGTCCCCGCCCCGTGGGTCAACCACGTCGAGGGCCCCAGACATACCGGTTACTACCCCGGCCACGTCCCCGCGATCCTCCCCGACTCGGCCGTCTACTTCGACCCGATGGAGGACTTCGTCGAGGCCCAGGATCGCGAGATCGCCGCCCGCCGCGCGAGAGGCGAGCCGCTCACCCCGAGCCCCCTGTTCAACGGCCAGATCGGCGACGGCCACTTCTCCCCCCTCGGCTGCCGCGTCTGGGCCGACGCCGTCGGCGGCCGGCTGGTCCGGCTGCTGGGGCGATGAAAGACACGCCCGACCGACCGACCGTCGTCGAGGCCACCATCCGTCCCCTCTCCCGTCGGGCTGACGACCCGACACTTTTTCGGAGGCCGCGGCGATCATCGCCTTCTCCC
>CALCIB010000136.1 GCA_937907525.1 uncultured Planctomycetales bacterium
TCTCCCCTTGTGGGAGAAGGTGCCCCGGAGGGGCGGATGAGGGGTGGCGCGACCGAAAGCCGGCGGATCACCCCTCATCCGGCCTTCGGCCACCTTCTCCCACAAGGGGAGAAGGGATGCTCGTCATCACGTTCCCTCTAGGTTTTCGACGGAGCGCCTCAAGGGGAGAAGGATGATCGGCGGCGGCCTTCGGGTCGGTCTGGCGTACCGGGGGGATCGAGATGCGATTCGCGCTTGGGTTGGCCGTCGCGATGGCGGGGGGCTGGGCCGGCTCGGCCCTCGCGGGGACGCACGTCCTGACGTTCGGCGGCGGGCCGCCGTCGCATAATCAAATCTCGCTGGAACGCAACGTCGAATACTTCCGACGAGTCCTCGACGGCGTCGGCCTGGGGAGCGTCCGCCACGACGTCTACTTCGGCGACGGCGGCGCGCGGCCCTCGGTGCAGTACCGACTTCCCGACGGCGACGAACAACGCCTGGCCCGCGCCCTGGGCATGATCCTCCTGAACAACCCCGACGGCGACATCCGTTACGACAAGGTCCATCTGCCGGGGCTGGTGGGGCCCTCCACCGTCGCCAACGTCCAGGCCTGGTTCGACGTCGTCGGCCGCTCGCTGCGCCCCGGCGACCATCTGTTGTTCTATTTCACCGGCCACGGCGGGCCCGACTCCGCCCACCGCGACGACCCCCGCGACACCAACATGGTCATGCCCGGCCGTCCCGACGCGTTGACGGTCAAGCAACTCGCGGCGCAGCTCGACAAGCTGGACCCCGGCGTCGACGCGACCCTGGTGATGGTCCAGTGCTACTCCGGCGGGTTCGCCAACCTCATCTACAACGACGGCGACCCGGCCCGGGGCTTCTCCCCCCACCCCCGCGCCGGGTTCTTCGCGACCATCGCCTCCAGGACGTCCGCGGGCTGCTCGCCGGACGTCTCCCAGGACGACTATCACGAGTTCTCCACCTCGTTCTTCGAGGCCATCCTGGGCGAGACCCGCTCCGGCCGTCCCGTCGAGAAGCCCGACTACGACGGCGACGGCCGGACCTCGCTCGACGAGGCGTTCACCCACGTTTTGTTGACGTCCGACACCATCGACATCCCCACCGCCACCTCCGACCGCCTGCTCCGCGACAAGAGCCGATTCGGCAACGGCCGCCGCGACGACGTCCGCGGCATGCTCCCCAAGGACGCCCCCTGGTCGACGGTTCTGGAACACGCCTCGCCCGCCCAACGCGCGGCGCTTGAGGGGCTGGCGCGGGAACTCGACCTCCACGGCGAGGACCGGCTGGCGAAGGCCCGCGAACGCGCCGCGGAACTCGACCCGGATCGCGAACGCGGCCGGGGCCCCGGTCGGGGGCGGGACCGACGACCGGACTCGACCGCCTTCGAGGACGTCCGGGACCGCGAGCCGACCGCCCAGGGACCGCCGGGAGGACCGAACCTCCAGGGGCGCGGGCCCGGCTTCGGCACCGGCCGCCTCCGCGCCGCGCTGGCCGAGCGCTGGCCGGAGTTGACCGTCCCGTTCCATCCCGACGCCCCTCGGATCATCGCCGAGCAGGGCGACGAGATCCTCCGGACGCTTCAGGCCCAGCCGGACTTCCAGGCGTTCTCCCGCCGTCTCTCCCGTCGCGCGCCCGACCCGGAGGCCCTGGCCCGCAGCCCGGAGCGCAGGTGGGTGAAACACCGCCGGCTTTTGGAGCAGGCCGACAGCGTGATCCTCGGCGCCAACCTGTCGAGGCTGGACGATCCCGAGGCCTTGGGCGTCTACCGACGCTTGCTGGAGATGGAGCGCCGGGTCCTGGGCGGCGATCCGACCCCGCCGCCCGTCGCCGGCGGGCGGACGGCCGGGGTCGCGCCGGCCGGCTCGTGAGCGCGAGCCGACCGGCTCGACGGTCGAACGCGACCGGGTCAGAGCGAGTCGGAGGAGACGACCTCGCCGCCGGCGCGGGTGGCGATCCCGGTCCAGACCGGATAGGCGACCGAGTTCTTGACGAAGCGGACCGAGCCGTCCAGCATCGCCACGTTCACGCCGCCGCCGTGGAACGAGCTGGCGGCGAAGAGGTTGAAGGCTTGCGAGCCGACGGCGCTGAAGACGCAGGACTTGGTGTTGGGAGGCATCGTGTGGGTGTAGCCGCCGCCGCCGCCGGTGTAGCTGCGGTTCCACTCCTTTTGCTTGTAGGCGTAGTTGCGCACCTTGGCGTTCTGGATGCAGTCCTGGGCGAGCTGCCAGTCGGGATTGGGCTGGCCGTAGTACTTGCACTGGGAGTTCGGGCCGCCGCTGTAGATCATGTGCAGGCCGTCGCGGTTGAGCGATCCGTCCCCCTTGAGGACCTCGCTGAACATCGCCGTGTTGCTGGTGCCGTCGGTGACCGCCGCCAGGCCGACCGGCGCGGTGAAGGCGTCGCCCACGCTGCCGCCGCCGCAAAGCGCGGTGCTGGAGGGGCCCAGGAACCACGACGGGCCGTCGTTGGCGTAGTTCTTGTTGGCCCAGTTGAGCCCCAGGTTCTCCGCGTAGTTGTTCCCCGCGTAGGAAGGATGGCCGACGTTGGCGTCGGAGGGGCAGTCGAAGGAGTTGACGAGGACGTGGCTGATCGTCGAGTTGGCCGGCGACGTGCCGTTGAGGACCGCCGGCCGCAGGTCCAGGTTGAACGCGTTGTAGATGTTCATCTGTTCGATGAAGGGCAAGAGCCGGATCTTCATCGAATAGAGCTTGAGCTGGATCGACGGGACGTCGGCGCTGCCGCGGCCGTCTCCGGAGGGGGGGACGACGTCGTTGGAACTGATGTAGTTCTGAATCGCCAGGCCCATCTGTTTCAGGTTGTTGACGCACTGCGCCCGCCGCGCCGCCTCGCGGGCCGATTGCACGGCCGGCAGCAAAAGCGCGATCAGCACGGCGATGATCGCGATGACGACGAGCAACTCGATGAGCGTGAATCCGCGACGACTCTTCATTCGATCGACTCCTGAACCGGCGGTGACGGATCGGACGAGTTTGACGGGGGGGGCGGACCTCAGATCTCGTTCGGGACTCCCTTGCCCTTCTTCTTCCCTCCGACGGGGGGCTCCTTGGAGAACTTCTTCTCGTATTCCTCGGCATCGACCGGGATGTTCGGGTCGATGTAGCCCTCGGTCTCGAACCCCTTTTCATTGGGGTTCGACGGCGAACAGCCGACGGCCGCGGCGCCCAGGACGGCCCCGGCCGTCGCGGCCAGGAATCGTCGTCGGTCCATGGTTCAACCTCCCGGCCGATCCGCGCCAGACTCCGCCCCCGGCCGACCGCGACGTCGGAGGGACGAGCCTGTTGCATTAAATGATTAGGTGAAACCTTGATGCGACGGTGGTGTCAAACAAGGTTCTATCACCTGGGCGGATCGATTTCAAGGGATAGGGGC
>CALCIB010000137.1 GCA_937907525.1 uncultured Planctomycetales bacterium
GGGAGAGGGTGGCCCGAGGGGCGGGGGGGGGGTCGCCGCGCTGCGGAATGAGCGTCGGTCCACGTCCGGCGCGGCCGACGGCGCCCGCGAAGCGCCACGACCCTCACCCGCCGCTTCGCGGCACCCTCTCCCGGCGGGAGAGGGGACGGTTTTCGGAAAAACACAAGTCGTCATCGACGATCGAAGCCGATTTTTAGTCGCGTCACAAACCACGATTCTCAAACACGTTACCTATCGTCAACGCCCTGGAATCCGGCCCCCGCGGAGCGGCGAGCGAACCCATCCCGGGCCGTCGTCCGGCGGCCCCGATGCCGATGCGGGAACGGGGCGGAATCGTCGTCGGCGCGGGGCGGCGCGCCAGGGCGCGCGGGCTCGTTTCCGCGGAATTCCGCCGCTTTGTTCGCGCGGGAGGTCCGTCGTGGTATCGTGCCGGAATCGGGACGAGGCGCGGAATCTCTCCACCCATTCGGAGGCGCGGGCACATGGATCGACGCGATTTCCTCAAGCGCGGGGCCGTGGGGGCGCTGGCGGCGACCGCGGCCGGGCCGTTCGTACACGCCGACGACAAGTCGGGGTCGAGGCGGCCGATCATAGGCGAGGGCGAGCACCGCTACGAGTGCCGCCACGACTTCTTCCAGGCGCCCGGCAACGGCATCCACTGGTTCGAGACCCACGGCGTCGCCGTCGACTCCGAGGGCTTCATCTACATCGCCCACCGCGGCGGCGGCGCCAAGCCGAAGTCGGAGGCCGAGGCGCAGGACACGATCGCCGTCTACGACCCGGAGGGGAAGTTCGTCCGGTCGTTCGGCAAGCGGTTCCACGGCGGCGGCCACGGAATCGACGTGCGCCGCGAGGACGGGGTCGAATACCTCTACCTGGCCTGCATGATGCCCGTCGACCTGGTCGCCAAGACCGACCTGAAGGGGGAGGTCGTCTGGATCAAGGAGGCGCCCAAGGAGCCCCACGTCTACGACGGTCCCAACACGCCGTTCGCCCCCACCAACGTCGCCTTCGCCCCCGACGGCGGCTTCTTCGTCGCCGACGGCTACGGCTCCAACTACATCCACAAGTATGACCGCGACGCCAAGTGGGTGTTGACCTTCGGCGGCGCCGGCGAGACCGAGGGGAAGTTCAAGACCCCCCACGGGATCTGGCTTGACGACCGCCCCGGCCGCGCGGCGACCTTGATCGTCGCCGACCGCGCCAACGCCCGGCTCCAGCGGTTCACGCTCGACGGCGAGCACGTCGGCGCCGACAACCACGACGTCTCGTTCCCCGCCCACTTCGACATCCGCGGCGAGATCCTGCTGGTCCCCGACCTGCACGCCCGGATCACGCTGATGGACAAGGACGACACGGTGATCACCCACCTGGGGTACGACCCGGAGTGGACCAAGCAGGTGCTCGACGGGTTCAAGATCCGGTCCCAGCCGGAGAAGTGGCGGGACGGCAAGTTCGTCCACCCCCACGACGCCTGCTTCGACCGCGACGGCAACGTCCTGGTGGCCGAGTGGGTCGCCACCGGCCGGCTGTCGATGCTCAAACGGGTGAGTTGACGCCTGAGTCCCTCGGTCCCTCGGGCGCGGCCGGGAGCCGCGATCGTCCCATGAAATCGCTGCAAGGACGCCTCCTGATCGCCGCCCCCGGCATGACCGACCCCAACTTCGCGCGGACGGTCGTGCTGGTCGCGGCCCACGGCGAGACCGGGGCCCTGGGCCTGATCCTCAACCGCGAGCTGGACTCGGACATCGCCGACGTCTGGCGGCGGATCAGCCAGAAGCCCTGCGTCCGCCTGGACCGGATCCGCCACGGCGGCCCGGTGCCGGGCTCGCTGATGGCCCTGCACGACCGCCGCGACCTGGCCGACATCGTCGTCGCCGACGACCTGTACGTCGCCACCGAACTGACCGCGATGGAGACCCTCGCCGGCACCCACGAGGGCAAGGCGTTGTTCTACATCGGCCACTCCGGCTGGGGCCCCGGCCAGCTTGAGGCCGAGATGGCCGAGGGGACCTGGCTCCTGGCGCCGGCTCTGCCCGAGCACGTCTTCGACGACCGCGGCCACGCGCTTTGGAAGGAGGCCGCGACCCTCGCCGGCCGTCGCGAGATCCACTCGGTCGTCGACCTTCGCCACGTCCCCGACGACCCCCGCGCCAACTGACCTGACCGCGACGCGCGGCTCGCCTCGATCGTACAATTTCCGTACAATTTCAACAATCCGGCGGGAGGAGACGGCGTGGCGGACCCAAGCGGCCTGAAACTGTCGGTGCTGGACCTTTGCCCGATCGTCCAGGGGGGGACGGCGGCGGACTCGTTCCGCAACGCCGTCGACCTGGCGCGGCACGCCGAGCGCCTGGGGTACGAGCGCTACTGGGTGGCCGAGCACCACAACATCCCCGGCGTCGCCAGCGCCGCGACCGCCGTGGTCATCGGCCACGTCGCGGCCGGGACGTCGACGATCCGGGTCGGCGCCGGCGGGATCATGCTCCCCAACCACGCCCCCCTGATCGCCGCCGAGCAGTTCGGCACCCTCGCCACACTCTATCCGAACCGGATCGACCTGGCGCTGGGACGCGCGCCGGGAGGCGACCCGGCGACGGCTCGGGCGCTTCGGCGCTACTTCCAGGAGGTCGACGCCTTCCCCCGCGACGTCCGCGAACTGCAAGGATATTTCCGCCCCGCCGCTCCCGGCCGAGCGGTTCGCGCCGTGCCCGGCGAGGGCCTGGAGGTGCCGCTTTGGATCCTGGGCTCCAGCGACTTCGGCGCCCGCCTGGCGGCCGAACTGGGCCTGCCGTTCGGCTTCGCCTCCCACTTCGCCCCCGACCGCCTCTTCGACGCCCTGGCGATCTATCGCGAGAACTTCACCCCCTCCGACGCCCTGGCCGAACCCTACGTCCTGATCGGCGCCAACGCCTTCCTGGCCGATACCAAGGAGGAGGCCGTCCGCCTCTTCAGCTCCCACCAACAGGCCGTGCTGAACCTCGTCCGCGGCCGCCCCGGGCCTCTGCCGCCCCCCGTCGACGACGTGGAAACCCTCTGGTCCCCCCCCGAGCGCGCCGCCGTGGAGCGCATGACCCGCGTCTCGTTCGTCGGCGCCCCCGAATCCGTCCGCGCCCCGCTCCAGTCCCTCCTCAACGCCGCGCGTCCCGACGAGGTCATCGTCGCCGGCCACGTCTTCGACCACGCCGCGCGACTGCGGTCGTATGAACTTATGATGGAGGCCGCGCGCTCGGCGGGTCAGTCCGGCTGATCCTCGGCCCCCGGCGACTTCGGGAAGCGCCGGAGGCGTTCCGCCGCCGTCGCCAAGGCGACGTCGTGTTTCGGCTGGCCTCGACGTGTTTCGGCTGGCCTCGACCCTCGCGCGCCGGGTGCCCGCGCCACCGCCCGGCCCGGAGTTTTGGGCAATCAAAAAATTAGATTGGCGCGACCTTGATTATCGAATAGAGTCGTCGCCATATTGATTTTCGCGGCGACTAAACTTCGATTCTTGAATCCTTGGAGACGAAATGACGAGACGTCGAAAGAACGGCTTCACCCTCATCGAGTTGCTGGTGGCGATCGCCGTGATCGCGGTGTTGATCGGCTTGTTGTTGCCGGCGGCGCAGGCGGCGCGGGCCGCGGCGCGACGGGCGCAATGCGCGAACAACCTGAAGCAGATCGGGCTGGCCCTGGCGAACTACGAGTCGGCGGTCGGGGCGTATCCGCCGGCTTACGTCGGCGACCCGAAGGCGACGGGGAGCGCCTACGGCGTGAGCTATCCCGACGGCAACGTCAACACCACGCCGGGGTTCGCCTGGGGGATGCTGGTCCTGCCGTACCTGGAGCAGGCGACGGTTTACGCGAGTTTCAACACGAACCTGCCGTGCTGGGCGCCTGACAACGCGACGGGGGCGACGGCCCGGCTGTCGGTCTTCCTCTGCCCCTCGGCGACCGGCGGCGACGAGCCGTTCGCGCTGCATCGGTATGACAACGGCGACTCGAACGCGCCCAACGACGCCGGCGAGTTCTCGCCTCGGATCGTCTTTTCGAGGAGTCACTACGTCACCAACGCGGGGGTCAACCAGCCCTGGGGGCGGTCGACGGCGTACTCATACGATTTCGACGTCGCCGAGCCGATCGCGGGGGCGGGGCCGCACGTCATCGACGGGCCGTTCTATCGGAACTCGCGGACGCGGCCGGCCTCGGTGACCGACGGGCTGTCCAACACGGTGTTCATCGGCGAGAAGTCGTCGATCCTCTGCGACGCGACGTGGGTCGGGGTGGTCCCGTTCGCCTGCACGCCCCCGCGGCCGGAGTGGCCGTCGGATCCCAACGGCGGCGGCAACCTGGTGGGGGCGCACTGCGGGCCGGATGTCCGCGACCATCCCGAGGTCGTCATCCACGCCCCGAACCACCCGTTCGGCCACACCGACGAGATGTTCTCCGAGGACGGCGACGGCTCCAACGTCCTGATGGGCGACGGCTCCGTCCGCTGGATCAAGGCGTCGATCCATCCCCGGACCTGGGTCGCCCTCTCCACCCGAAACGGCGGCGAGATCGTCCCCGGCGACCATTGACCGTCATCAAGAGGTCAAGTCATGAAAATTTTTTATCGCGCAATGGCGGTCGCGGCGTCCGCCCTCCTGATTCAAGGCTGCGGCGAGGTCCAGATGGGGGCCGATCCCGCCGTCTTCAAGGCGGTCGACGCCCTCTACACGGCCGTCTCGCTCCGCGAGCCCGACCGCGTCGACCACTGCATGGCGAGCCTGACGACGCTCCGCGATTCGGCCGCGCTCGACCGCGAGCCGTTCGACGCCCTGGACCGGATCGCCTCCGAGGCCAGGTCGGGCTCGTGGGAGTCGGCGCAATCCCGATTGGCCCGGTTCATGCGCGGTCAGACCCGCGGGCGATAGTCGGGACGACTACGCCGATGCCGCGCGCCGCCGGCCGCGGTACGATGCCCTGAGACGATCGACCAGGCATCGGAGGAATCACCATGCGGTTGACTACCCTCTTGCTCGCGGCGGCGTGGACGGTCGGGGCCTCGGGGGCGGAGCCTCGATTCGCCAGGGGTCTGCCCGAGCGGCCCGACTTCTTCCCGATCGCGGTGTGGCTTCAAAGCACCGACAACGCGGCCCGGTATCGCGATATCGGGATCAACGTGTACGCCGGCCTCTGGCGAGGGCCCACCGAGGCCCAACTCGACGCCCTGGACGCCGCCGGGATCCGCCTGGTCGTCGGCCAAAGCCCGACGGCGCTCAAGTTCCGCGACCGGCCGACGATCGTCGGCTGGATGCATGACGACGAGCCCGACAACGCCCAGTCGCTCGGCAAGGAGAAGGGCTACGGCCCGCCGATCGCCCCCTCGAAGATCATCGAGAGCTACCGCGCGATGAAGGAGGCCGACCCCGACCGGCCGGTCCTCCTGAACCTGGGGCAGGGGGTCGCCTGGGACGGCTGGTACGGCCGCGGCGAGCGGACGAACCATCCGGAGGACTACCCGGAGTACGTCAAGGGCTGCGACGTCGCCTCGTTCGACATCTACCCCGCCTGCCACGATCACCCCGACGTCTCCGGCAAGCTCTGGTACGTCCCCCTCGGCGTCGAGCGGCTGCGGAAGTGGGCCGGCGACCGCCCGGTCTGGACCTGCATCGAGACCACCGGGATCAACAACGAACGCCGCAAGGCCACCCCCGCGGAGATCCGCGCCGAGGTCTGGATGGCGCTCATCAAGGGGGCCAGGGGGATCCTCTACTTCGCCCACCAGTTCAAGCCGACGTTCATCGAGGCCGGCCTTTTGGCCGACCCGGACGTCGCCCGCGAGGTGGCCGCGATCAACGCCCGGATTCACGATCTGGCCCCGGTCCTCAACGCCCCCGACGTCCCCGACGCCGTCCGCGTCGAGACCGACGATCCGGCCGCCGTCGCGACCCTCGCCAAGCGGCTCGACGGCGTCACCTACGTCTTCGCCGCCTCGCTCCGCGAGGGCGCCCGATCCGCCACCTTCCACCTCTCCGACCCCGCCGCGGCCAAGGTCGAGGTCCTCGACGAATCTCGAACCCTCGAAGCCCCCGCCGGCGCCTGGACGGATCGCTTCGACGGCTACCAGGTCCACCTCTACCGGGTCGATCGCAAGAAACGATGAGGCCGGTCCCTCGCCACGCCATCCCCGACGAGTCACGGTCATCGATGTAACCTCCGGCGAATCCGTAGGATACTCGGCGTTGCCAGATAATGTAACGGCCGTTACACTATTTGCGTAACGGCCGTTACATTAATTGCGGCTGGCGGAGGGCCTTGGAGTCATGACTGAGTGGGGGTTTTACGGTCGTTCCCTGGAGGTACGGCAACTCTCGGAGATCCTGGCGCGGGGACGGTGGTTCTTCGTGAAGATCGCGGGGCGGAGGCGGATCGGCAAGACGTTCCTGATCAACAACGTGCTGAAGGGGGGGCCTGGGCGGAAGGTCTTCTACGTCCAGGTTCCGGATTCCGGGGAGCCGGGCGTGCTTTCGGCGGTGGCCGACGCCCTCGAGGTGTTCCACGTCCCGAGCGACCAGTTCCCACGGCCCAGGAGAATGGGCGACCTCGCGCGGCTGGTCGAGGAATTGGCGCGCGCCGGCTACGTCGTGGTCCTCGACGAATTCCAGTATTTCAATCGGAAGCCCTACACCGAGTTTTGCTCCCTGCTTCAGGCCGCGGTCGACCGAGCCACGGCGGACGCCCACGGGATCCGGGGCGGGTTGATCGTTCTGGGGTCGATCCACACGGAGATGCAGGCGCTTTTGGAGGAGCGATCGGCCCCGCTGTACAACCGCGTCACGGACTCGATCGACCTTCCCCACCTGGACGTCGCCGCGGTCGTCCAGATCCTGCGCGAGCACGCCGACGCGGCGCCGGAGCGTCTTCTGTTCCTGTGGACGTTGTTCGAGGGCGTCCCCAAGTTCTACCGCGACTGTTACGAGCGCGGGGTGCTGGGCGCGGATCGCGGGACGCTCCTGCGCCGGATCTTCTTCGAAGGGTCGTCGCCGCTTCGATCGGAGGCGGACAACTGGTTCTTGAGGGAACTCCGGGGCCGTTACGACACCGTCTTGAAATTCGTCGCCCGCAAGCCGGGAAGCACTCACGGGCAACTCCTCGAGGCGATCGAGGCCGCGCGCGAAGGGAGCAGGGATCAAATATCGAGTTACTTGAAGATCCTTTCGGAGCGCTATCGGCTCGTCGAGGGCCGGCTGCCGATCTTCGCCAGGCCCGAGGCGAGGAAGCGACGCTACTATCTGAGCGACAACTTCCTGCAATCCTGGCTCGCGGCGCTTGCGAATCCGGTTTCCGCCCGCGACTTCCAGCCGCTCGACGCGCTCGTCGGCGACGCCGACGCCCGCCTGGCGGACGTGGAGGGGCACGCGCTGGAGCGCCTGGCCGCGACGCTCTACGAGGAGCGAAGCCGCAAGGGCCTGCCGGGCTTCCCATTGACGAGCCGCGTCGTCGGCTACTGGGACCGAGGCGACGTCGAGATCGACCTGGTCGCCGTCAACGAACGCGACAACCGCATCCGGTTCGGCTCGTGCAAGCGGAACCCGTCGAAGCTGCTGGCCGGCGTCAACGACTTTCGCGCGCACGTCCGGCGGTTCCTGGACGCCAACCCGAAGTACAAGGCGTGGACCGTCGAATACGTCGGCGTCGCCCCTAGGCTCGACGCGGACGCGAGGAGGACCCTCGCCCGCAACCACGTCCAGCCGGAAGACCTGGAAGAACTGACCCGCGGGCTTTGAAGGAGGGACCTCGTTGAGTCCGCCCAGGCCGGCTCGCCGACCGACGGGGGCGTTCTCGGCCCGGCGTCGGTCGTCGCGGTCGAGGCTCCCGGCCGCGAGACGAGCGCGCGACGCCGGAATCGTCGCGAGGCGGGGGCGGGCGGGCTTCCCGGCCGGGGACCGCGTGACGATCGGGGCCGGGTCCGAAAATTATCGGCGTCCGGGGGAAAATCCTTGGGACGCGACGCGGCCGGACGACGCTCTACGAAGATAAGTCAGAGTTAAGCCGCGAGCCCGGTCTGGGTTCGTCGTCCGCCCCTCGCGAGGGGCGCGGCTCATCCATTCGGTTTTCCTTCGCGCGCCCGATCGTTCCGACCGGGAGGCCGCGCGCCGCGATTTCCGATGAAACAGTGTGCATGATTACATTATTTGACTTGCGTTTCGGAGGGCGTCGGGATGGAGCCGTTGTTCGCGTATTTCGGCCCCGAGGCGCAGATGCCGCTGGCCTCGCTCTTGGCGTCGCTGGTGGGTCTTTTGATGGTGGTGGGGACGGCGCCGGTGAGGATGGCCCGGCGGTGGTGGGGGCGCGTGGCGGCGGTCCATTCGTCGCGACGCGACGCGCGTGATTGACGTCGACGCCGAGGGCGAGGGCGGGCCCGCGCGCGTCCGACCGCGGCCGGCATTCCGGACGGCGCTGGCGTTCGGGCTGGCGGCCGGGTTCGCGGAGTTGCTCCTGCTGGTCGCGCGGGTGGAGCTGCAAGAGGGCGGGTTCTTCTTGCGGAGCCGGCATTTCGTCTGGATGGTGCCGGCGTCGGTGACGGCGATCCTCGCGGGCTTGGGGGCGGTCGGCTGGGTCGCGGTTCGGGTGTCGGATCGGGCCTGGCGATGGGTGCTGGGATCGTACGTCTTCACGGCGGTCCTGGGATGGTTTCTGCTGATGCGGGGGTTGGAGGCGATCGCCTGCGGCCTGATCGCGCTCGGGGTCGCCTGGCGGGTCGCCCCCAAGCTGGAGGCGCGTTCCGAGGGGTTGCGGCGGTGGGCGGGTCGAGGGCTTCCGGTCTTCGCCGCCGTGCTGGCGTGCCTGGCCGCGGCGAGCTTCCTCCGCGACGCCCGCGAGGCCTCCTGGCGGCGCGGGGACGTCGCGCCGCCGCCGGGGGCGCGCGACGTGCTGCTCGTGGTGCTGGACACCGTGCGGGCGGATCATCTGAGCCTTTACGGCTACGACCGCGACACCACGCCGTATTTGAAGCGGCTGGCGCGCGAGTCGACGGTCTTCGACCAGGCTCGCGCGGGGGCCTCGTGGACCTTGCCGTCGCACGCCACGATGTTCACCGGGCGCTGGCCGATGGAGCTGGGCGTGGAGCGCCTGGGCTGGCTGGACGACGCCGCGCCCACCCTGGCGGAGCGGTTCCGCGACGACGGGTTCGACACCGCCGGGTTCGTCGCCAACCCGTTCTTCACCGGCCGGGAGTCGGGGCTGGGCCGGGGCTTCCAGGTCTACGACGATTACCCGATCACCCCCGGGGAGGTCTTCCGATCCTCGGCGCTGGGGTGGTTGACGGCTCGTTCCTGGTTGCGGCTGCGCTCGGCGGTCACGACCCGGAGGATGACCGGCGGGATGCGGGACGTCGATCTGGATTTCGCGCGCAAGGACGCCGCGACGGTCGGCCGCGAATTCCTCTCCTGGCTCGACGGCCGCGGCGGGCGGGACCGGCCGTACTTCGCGTTTTTGAATCTCTTCGACGCCCACGATCCGTACATCCCCCCGGAGGGGTTTCCGTTCCGCTTCGCCGCCGGCTCGCGTTCGGACACCCCGCGCCTGCTCCGCGACTGGCAGCGGGTGGACAAGGGGAAGCTCACCCCTCGCGACGTCCGCCGCGCCCGCGACGCCTACGACGACTGCCTCGCGGCGCTGGACGCGCAGCTCGGCGCGCTGATCGAGGCCTTGCGGTCGCGCGGGACGCTGGATCGGACGGTCCTGATCGTCACGGCCGACCACGGCGAGCAGTTCGGCGAGCACGGCTCGTTCGGCCACGGCCTGAGCCTCTTCGACGAGGAGTTGCGGGTGCCGCTTTTGGTCCGCGCGCCGGGCCTGGCGCCCGCGGGCCGGGTCGTCGCCGAGGCCGTGGGTCTGCGCGACCTGGCGGCGACGGCCCTGGACCTGTCGTCGGCGACGGCCCCGTCGCTGCCCGGCCGGACGCTGGCGGGCGCGTGGAGCGATCCGCCGGCCGCGGTCTCGCCCGCCTTCGCCGAGATCCGCGGCCGCGTCGGCGAGCGCTATCTCCAACCGGACTTCGACGACCTGCCCGGCTCGTGGAAGTCGGTGGTGGTCGACGGCTGGTCGTACATTCGCCGCGGCGATGGCGAGGAATCGCTCTACGAGCTGGCCGCCGACCCTCGCCAACAAACCGACCGCCGCCACGACCCCGCCGCCGCCGCGGCCCTCGACGCTTGCCGCCGCGCGATGGACGACGCGCCGAAGGATCGGTGAACAAGGGCGTTCCGTCCGCCGGCCCACGACTTTACTCGAACAATTTCGGAATGTCGCGAGCCCCGTGGATGACGCGGATGATCTCGACGCCCTCCGCGTCCGGTCGGTGGAGAATCAGGTATTTCCCGACGAGCGAGCTTCGGAGATCGGGAGCGAGTTCCTCCCGGCTCCGTCCGATTCCAGGCATATCGGCGAGCGCCTGGCATTTTTTCTCGACGTCGTCGATCAGGCGGATCGAAGCCCCGCGGGCGCCTCCGGTGATGAACGCGACGATTTCATCAAGGTCATGGGCCGCTTCAGGGGTCAGGCGGTAGCGTCCCATTTCACGCCCGGCCCTGGTCGCCGCCGGCCTTCCGGCGGAGTTCGCGGAAGACCTCGGGGCCGTCGAGCAATTCGCCGCGATCGGCCTGGTCGAGCCCCACCCGAATCTCTCGGCGCAGTTCCTCCAACCTCGCGGCCTGGATCCTGTCTCGCTCTTCAAGAAGTCGAAGGGCCTCGCGGACCACCTCGCTGGCCGAGAGGTATAGCCCGGTCTCGACCTTCTTGTGAATCAGTTGTTCAAGCTCGGGGGTCAAGGAGACGTTCATGAATTTGACCTCCCTCGTCCGGATCGACCTTCCCCACGATTCAGGCTAGTCGAGATGGCGAGCTTTGTCAAAGCCCGTCATCGCCGCCCCGCGACGACCGCGAAGGTTGAGGCCGGGGCCCCCGTCGTCGTATGCTGGAATGGCGAGAGAGAAAGGAGGCGCATGGTGGACGACGACGGGCGGGGTTCGCGAGCGGAACGGGTGACGGCCGTGGTTTACGGCGCGGCGTGCTACCTCGTGTTTCTGGCGGCGTTCCCGTACGCGATCGGCTTCGTGGGTGATTTCGGCGTCCCCAAGACGATCGACTCGGGGCCGACGGGGCGAACCATGGACGCGGTCGTAATCGACGTCTCCTTGCTCCTGCTGTTCGCGGTGCCGCACAGCGTCATGGCGCGGCCGGGGTTCAAGCGGTGGTGGACGCGGTTCGCGCCGTGGCCCCTGGAGCGGAGCACCTACGTGCTGCAAGGGAGCCTGCTTCTGGGGCTGCTCTTCTGGCAATGGCGGCCGCTGCCGGCGGTCGTCTGGGACATCGGGGATTCGGCGGTTCGATGGCTCTTGCTGGGCGTCTTCTGGGCCGGATGGGCCGTCGCCCTGGTTTCGACGTTCCTGATCGACCACTTCGACCTGTTCGGGCTTAAGCAGGTCTTCTCCTACGCGACGGGGCGGCCGTACGCGCCGCCGGCGTTTCGGATCGTCGGTCTTTACCGTCGCGTCCGGCATCCGTTGATGAGCGGTTTCCTGCTGGCCTTCTGGGCCGCGCCGACGATGACCGTCGGCCGGCTGTTGTTCGCCGCGACGACGACCGGCTACGTCCTGGTCGCCCTTCGGCTTGAGGAGCGGGACCTGGTCGCCTTTCACGGCGAGGAATACCGGGCGTATCGAAGGCGGGTCGGCATGCTGCTTCCGACCCCGAGGCCGGCGAAGTCGCCGACGGCCTCCCGCGTCGCGGAGTGAGACGGGCCGAAGGTCGATCGTCCGGCGCTCATCGCTTGTGGCGGTCGTCGTGGGGTCGGTGGCGGTCGCGAGGTTCGTGGTCCGGCGGCGGTCGCAGGTGGAAGTCGACGACCAGGGGGAGGTGGTCGGAGGCGTCGCGGGCGAGTCGGGAGCGGGCGATCCGGGCGTGTCGGATCGCGATCGGGCCGCGGACGTAGGCCTTGTCGAGGGCCGTCATCGGCAGGTAGGACGGGAACGAGCGGAACCGCGACAGCGGGGCGGTGACCTGGTGGAAGCCCTCCGCGCCCAGGACTCCCTTGCGTCCCAGGGTGTTGCGCCAGTCGTTGAAGTCGCCGACGATCAGGGTGGGGAGGTGGCGGCCCTCGCGGAAGAGGGCGTGGCTCAAGAGGTGCGCGGCCTGCCAGTGCCGCTCCTTCTCGTTGAGGCCCAGGTGCCAGTGGATCAGATGAAGCGGGCCCTCGGGGGTCTGGACCACGCACAACTGCGCGCCGCGGGGCTTGCGAGCCTCAAGCCTGATCGAGACGTGGTGATGAGTAAGGAGCGGCCATCGCGAGAGCAGGAGGTTGCCGTAACCTCCCGTTCCGGTCTTGGCGCGCACGTTGAGTTGATAGAGGTGGGCGGCGGGGCGGAAGCTCTCGACGAACCGTGTCGGCTGGTCGTCGTGGCGGGTCCGCTTGACGCCGTGGTCGACTTCCTGGAGGCAGATCAGGTCGGGGTTTTCGCGCTCGACGACCTCGATGGCCCGTTCGAGCCGGTAGCGGCGGTCGCGACCGCCGATGCCCTTGTGGATGTTATAGGAAAGAAGGCGCATGGAAATGAGAGGTGGACTCCGTTGAGGGCGTCAGGTCCGCTCCGCGGTGGGGACGTCGGCGTCGAATTCGGAATCGTCGGGGTCGTCGGCGGGGTCGCGGCGTTCGATGTGGCGGCGAAGGGCTTCGGGATCGGCGACGGCGTCGTGGGAGCGGCCGCCGTCGTCGCCGCGGCGGACGGGTCGGTCGAGCGCCTCGTCGGCCTCGAACGTCGTCGGCGGCGGCGACCACCGCGCCCGATGGATGGCGCGGACGATCGCGTAGTGGGTGTAGGCGCGGTAGGCGAACCAGAAGAAGACGACGTTGGGGCCCGGCAGGATCCAGAGGACCGCGCCGGTGATCGGGGTCAGGAAGCCGTCGACGGCCAGCCAGAACCAGTGCGAGCCGGCCCGCGCCGCGAGGTAGCGTCGCCAGGCGGATCGGACTTTTCGCTCGGCGATCGCGGCGGGGTGTCGGACGACGATCGCGTCGGCCGTCGCCAGCCGGGCGAGCAGGGGCTCGTCGGGTTTGCTCCAGGAGTGGAGGCGGTCCCAGAGCCGCCGCGACCACTGGGCGGCGGACCCGTCGGACTCCTTCCAGCGGAATTCGATCCCTTCCCACTTGCGGCCGATCCAGCCCAGCGCGCCGGCGGGTCGCTCGGCGTCGTCGGCGCGGACCTCGGCCGGATCGGCGTAGAAGAAGGGCCGGCCGCGATCGGACTTGAGGTAGAAGATCTTCACGGCGGGACGGGGGCTCCAGCGGGCGTCGGGTCGTCCTCAATACATGGGACGCCCGAAGCCTCCAAGATAGCCGAGGCGAACCGCGGGCGCGAAGACGGCGGCGTCTCAGGGGGCGGCGGTCGCCGGCGCCGGGGCGGCCGGGGGACGGACGAGCAGGCCGACGCGAAGCTCCGACGCGCCCGCGGCCTCGTCGAAGCGGACGGCCGCGAACGCGGCGTCGAAGAGCCGCGCGGCGCCGAGCAGGCGGTCCACGTCGGCGACGACGTCTTCCGGCGCGCGGCCCTCGCGACGCGCGACGGCGGCGGCCAGGCGGTCCTTGCGACGTTCGGCCAGCGCGCCCAGGGCGACGAGGTCGGCCGCGGCGTAGGAGTGGCAGTCCGGGAAGCCGGCGTCGCGGATCGCCCGGAACCGCTCGCCGGCGTCGGCCTTCGCGCCGGCGCGGAGGTAGCGCGCGATCGAGTCGGCCGAACTCCCCACGGTCAGTTGGCGGCCCTGGGGGTCGATGGCGAAGGCCAGCGGGTAGGGCGCGTCCAGCGCGGTGACGCCGTCGGCGGTGGTGGTCACGCGGGCCGTCGCCGGCACCCGCTCGTCGTCCAGCGACAGGGCGGCGAGAGTCGCCCCCAGGGCGTTTTGAAGCGCCTCGGCCGTCGGCCCGGCCGGGTCGTCGTCGTTGATCTCGATCGACGCGACGACCGGCAGGGGGAAGTTCCCCAGTCTGGGCGCGCCCGGGTCGGGGGCGTCGAGGTAGGCGACGA
This sequence comes from uncultured Planctomycetales bacterium, assembly GCA_937907525.1. Taxonomy (GTDB): domain Bacteria; phylum Planctomycetota; class Planctomycetia; order Isosphaerales; family Isosphaeraceae; genus Paludisphaera. Next base: position 14,043 of record CALCIB010000137.1, read on the forward strand.
CCCGCGGGCCCAGGGTCGGAAGGATCCGGGCGCGCAGGCCGCGGCCTAAAAGCAGGGCGTCGGCGATCGTCTCCAGCTTGGCGATTCGGGGGCGGTCGGGTTCCGAGACCAGGCCGAGCAAGCCGCGGTAGACGGCCGGGGCGTCGATCCGGAACGAGGCCGCGGCGACGGCCGTCTCGGGAAGCGCCATCATCCGGGGGCTGGGCCTTCCCGCGCGTTCGCCGGCGGGGCGGGGCGGGGCGAAGGCCGCGCCGTCGGGGCGGTTCAGGGCGTCGGGCTTGAACGCTTGCAGGAGCCGGATCTGGACCTTGGCGTCGTCGACGTCCAGGGCCGCGCCGACGCGGTCCAGGTCGCCGAGCCGGCCCCGAACCGCCGCGAGGACCGCCCGGCCGCCGGGGTCCGCCGGCTCGGGCTGCTCGTCGAGGGCGCGGCGGATGAACTCGGGGGCGAGAAACGCGCGGAGCAGGGGACGGCCGGAGAGGCCCGCGGACGTCGTCGCGAAGCCGGCGGCGTCGAGCAGCGACGGCCCGCGGTCGACGCCCGTCTCGCGGTCGACCGCCTCCAGGACCGCGGCCTCGGAGTTGGAGAACGCGAAGGTCCCGTCGGGGAACAGGACGTAGGTTTCCGAGGGCCGCCCGGCGGCGTCGGGAAATCTCCTGGTGAAGACGGGGACGCCCCCCCGGCTTCCCTCGACGATCGCGGCGATCTCGCCGTTTTGCTTCTGGACGATGTTGACCTGGTCGATCAGGCGCTTGAGCAGTTCCGGCTTGCGGGCCTTGAGCGTCAGGAGGCCGCGGGCGCGGGCGGTCGGAGCGTCGGGGGCCTCGGGCGGGAGGATCGCCAGGACGGCGGCGTCGCCGAGGATCTCGTCGCGGATCTCCGCGGGCGAGGTTTGGAGGAAGTCGAGGATTCGGTCGCGCGCCTGGAAGAAGTCGCGGGCGTTGGGGGACCGCAGCCAGTCCTGGAACGCCGGCAGCTTGGCGACCTCCGCGGCCAGCCGGGAGCCGGCGACGTCGGCCCAGCGGCCGCGAAGGTCGTCGGCGGCCAGCGCCGCGGCGGCGTCGGCCGGCAGGAGCTTCAAGAGAGCGTCGGTCGGAGCCTCCTCGGCCCGCGCGAAGGCGGCGGCGCAGGCGAGGGCCAGGAGCGCGAGGGGTCGGGCGGTCATCTCAGGTCCCCTTGGGGTCGGCGGTCGTGGCGGTCTTCCCGAGGGAGGGGGGGCGGAGGAAGCCGAAGGCGCCGCGGGCGGCGTCGGAGAGCGGCCGGGCGCCGGCCGCGGCGTAGCCGCCGACGCGGGCGGCCAGTCCGGGACCGTCCGGGGCGTCGGCGCCGGGGACCGCCGCGGCGTCATCCGAGGCGTCGGCGACGGCGATCGAGGCGTCGAGCATCGCCAGCCCGAGCCGCGCCGCCGGCTCCGAGGCGGCCAGCGCCAACCGGATCGAGGCGGCGCGGGCCTCGGCCACGGCCGCGTCCAGCGAGACCGATCGGGGCGCGGGCTCGACGGGAGGTTCGGGCGGGACGCGACCGGCCGGCCGGAGCGCGACGACCGCCAGGGCCGCGGCCGCCGCCAGTCCCCCGGCCCACGTCAGCGGGCGCGATCGCGACCGTCGTCGCGGGGCCGTCGGAACGTCGGCCCGGGCGGCGGCCAGGATGATCCGCTCGACGTCCCCGGGCGCGGCGACGGGCTCGGGACGGGGGCGGGCGGACCAGACCCGCAACGCCTCGCGAAGCGTCTCGAACTGGCGGTGGCGGATCCGACAGGGCGGGCACGATTCGGCGTGCTCGCCAAGGTCGGCCTCGCGGGCCAGCCGCGCCGCGACCGCGTCCGGGCCGTCGTCGCGACGCGCGCCCGACTCGGCGTCGAGCAGGCGGTTCCAGGTCTGGTCGAAGTCGCGGCAGTTCATGGTTTCGGTCCCCGTCGTCGGGCGTCGCCTCGCCTCAGCGGCGGATTCCCCGAGAGGCGAGAAAGACGGCCATCTCGCCGCGGGCGCGGTGAAGCCAGGTCTTGATCGTCCCCACCGGCTTGTCCAGCGCGCCCGCGACTTCCTCGTAGGACAGCCCTTGCTCGTGGAACAGCGCGACGACCGCGCGGTACTCCGGGCGCAGCCGCGCCAGCGCCAACTCCAGCTCGCCGGCCAGGTCGTCGGGGTCGCCGAGGCCGGCGCGGTCGTCGGGCCGGTCGGCGACCCGGGCCGGGTCGGCCGCGGCGGGGCGTCGCGCCCGCGTCGCCAGGGCGGTGCGACAGCGGTTGGCGGCGATCTCCAGGAGCCAGGGGCGGATCGGCCGCCGGGCGTCGAAGCCGAAGATCCCCCGAAGCGCCCGGATGAACGTCTCCTGGGTGGCGTCCTCGGCGTCGTGACGATGGCCGAGCATCCGGAAGCACAGGCCGAAGACGACCCCCTGGAACCGCGCGACCAACTCGCCCGGCGCCTGGGGGTCGCCGGCTCGGATCGCCTCGACCAGCAGACGGTCGTCCATCGTCGCCATGCCCGCCCGGCCTGCCGCGGGGCCTCCCGGTGTCCGTCGACCGCGCGCCGTTCGAGGTGTGTTACCCGGCCGCGGGCCGTCTCGTTTCAGCGATCCGCGCGAAAATCGTCCGATTGGGGCCCCGGGGCCTCCGCCGGGCCGGAATCGGACGCGGGACCGTCGCTTGGAGTCTGTCTCATAAGTGGGCAAAGGACGACCATCACGGTCTTCCCTCCCTCGCGGGGGAAGACAGACCGCGAAGCGGCCGGATGAGGGAGACGCCGCGCGGGACGACCGTTGGAATTCGCGGAAGCCCGTTCGTGAAGCCCTGGACGTCGACGGCGTTTTGGCCCGCCCCCCTCATCCGGCCCTTCGGGCCACCTTCCCCCGCGAGGGGGGAAGGCCGTT
>CALCIB010000138.1 GCA_937907525.1 uncultured Planctomycetales bacterium
TTCTCCCCTTGAGGGAGAAGGTGGCCCGAAGGGCCGGATGAGGGGTCGACCGGCCCCGCGTTTCCTCGGACGCGCTGGACCGGCAAGGACTTCGAATCCAACGACTTCCGGTCTCGCCACCCCTCATCCGGCCTTCGGCCACCTTCTCCCTCAAGGGGAGAAGGGCGATCGCGCGTCGCCAGGGCCATCGCCAGGGCCGCGAGGAAGGCCGTCGGCGTCTCGGTCATGACCGACTTCGCCTGCCAGGCCAGCACCGGGTCGAAGGCGACGATCAACCCGGCGATCAGGGCGCGTCGAGGCGAGGCCCCCAGGCGTCGCGACGTCGCGACGACCAGGGCGGCCGTCCCCGCCCCCAGCGCGACGTGCAGCAGGGTCAGCCCGATCCAGGGCCGAGGGCCCTCGACGGCGACCAGAGGCGCGAGCATGATCGGATACAAGGGGGGTCGATAGGCGGTCGCGCGTCCCGTGAGGGTCAGGCCGTCGCCGGAGGCCAGGGCGCTTGCCAGGGGGAGATAATTGTCCGGGTCGTCGAACCGCGCGCCGCCGCCCGCGATCACGATCAGTCGCGCCAGGGCCGCCGCCAGGGCGGCCGACGCCGCGGCTCGTCGGAACCATCGATTGTCACGTTCCATGCCGCGATTTATCCTGGAGGAGTCCGAACCCGGCGCCGGCGTCCGGGCCCTCCCCATGATAGCGCCTCGCGCATCGGGCGTCAGCGACGCATCCCCCGCTTCCCTAGCCCTCGGATTCCCCGCGATGTCGAACCGGCCGATCGTGCTGCTGTTGACCAACATGGACGACTCCGGCTTGCGGCTGGTCCGCGAGGCCGCCGACGTCAGGATGGTCGACCCCAAGGACCGCGCCGCGGTCGAGGCGGGCGCGAAGGACGCCGACGCGATCATCACCCGCACCGCGGGGAAGATCGACGTCGAGGTGCTCGACTGGGCGCCGAAGCTCCGCGTGATCGGCCGCCACGGCGTCGGCGTCGACCACATCGACGTCCCCGCCGCCACGGCGCGAGGGATCCAGGTGCTCTCCACGCCGGGGGCGAACACCCAGGACGTCGTCGAGCACGTCGTCGCCATGATGATCGGCCTGTCCAAGCACTTCCAGATCTTGATCCCCGAATTGAAGGCCGGCAACTACGCCGCGCGGACGTCGATGCGGGGTCGGGAGATCCAGGGGCGGACGCTGGGAATCATAGGCTTCGGTCGCATCGGCAAGCGGCTGGGAGAGACCTGCCGGCTCGGGTTCGGGATGCGCGTGCTCTATCACGACGTCGTCGAGGCCCCCGAGGAGGCCGCGCTGCGGGCCGGGGCCGTTCGCGTCGGTTTCGAGGAACTGCTCCACCAGGCCGACTACGTGAGCCTCCACGTCCCGCTCGACGAGAGCACGCGAGGAATGATCGACCGGGTGGCGCTGGCGAACATCAAGAAGGGATGCGTCCTGGTCAACACCAGCCGGGGCCCGGTCGTCGACGAGGAGGCCGTCGCCGACGCCCTGGACGCCGGACTCCTGTGGGGTTACGGCGCCGACGTCTTCGAAGTCGAGCCGCCGCCGCCGGACCACCCGCTGATCGGCCGTCGCGACGTCCTGGCGACCCCGCACAGCGCCGCGCAAACCGAGGAGGGCCTGCGGAACATGGCGACGATGGTCGCCCGCGACGTCCTCGACGTCCTGGCCGGCCGTCAGCCGGCAAACCCCGTCAACGACCCGATCGAGGTCGAACGGATCCGCGCCGAATCAGGCAAGGCGCCGTTGTACCACTGATCGGAACTTGGGAAGGACGGGGGAGCGTCCGACGTCCCCTCTCCCGCCGGGAGAGGGTGGCCCGAAGGGTCGGGTGAGGGTCGCGGCGTTTCGGGAAAAGCGTCGGTTCGCGTCCGGCGCGGCCGATGCTCCCTCCGAAGCGCGACGACCCTCACCCGCCGCTGCGCGGCTGCCCTCTCCCGGCGGGAGAGGGGACGGAACGGGTACACCGATTCGTCATAACGGCGGTATATAAATCTAAAAATCGGACCCATCTCGAATCCCGTCCCGGCCCGCGGGCCGCTGGAACGACCCAAGGGGAAAGCGATGCTCAATCAGGAACTCAAGGACGCCGTCGTCGCCCGGGTGCTGTCGAGGGTCCGCGCGCCGGGCCAGTACGCCGGCGGCGAGTTGAACGTCGTGGTCCAGGACCATTCCAAGGTCGCCGGCACGCTCTGCCTGGCCTTTCCCGACGCCTACTCGGTCGGGATGAGCCATCACGGCCTGCACATGCTGTTGAACCTGATGAACCTCCACGGCTGGGCCGCGGAGCGCGTCTTCGCGCCGCTGCCGGACTTCGAGGCGGCGATGCGGGCCGAGGGGCTGCCCCTGTACTCGCTGGAGACCTTCACCCCGCTCTCCGAGTTCGACGTCCTGGGCTTCTCGCTTCAGTACGAGATCTCCTACACCAACGTCCTGACCATCCTCGACCTGGGCCGGATCCCGCTCCACGCCGAGGACCGCTCCGACGACGATCCCCTGGTCATCGCCGGCGGCCCCAGCGCCCAGAACCCGGAGTTGCTCGCCCCGTTCATCGACCTGTTCGTCATGGGCGACGGCGAGCCCAGCCTGCCGGTCGTCTGCGACCAGTGGCAAGCCCTGAAGGGCTCCGGGCTGTCGCGCGCGGAGAAGCTGGCGCGGATCGCCGGGTCGGTGAACTGGGCCTACGTCCCGCGGTTCTACCAGCCGGTCTACAACGACGACGGCGCGATCGCCTCGATCCTCCCCACCCGCGACGACGTCCCCGCCGCGATCAAGCCGTGCGTGATCCAGGACCTTGAGGGCTCGCCGCTGCCGACCCGGCCCGTCGTCCCGTACTCCGAGACGGCTCACGACCGCATCGCCATCGAGATCATGCGCGGCTGTCCCTGGCAGTGCCGGTTCTGTCAAAGCACCGTCATCAAGAGGCCGATCCGCTACCGCAAGGTCGAGACCATCGTCGCCGCGGCGCTTGAGACCTACCGCAACACGGGGTACGACGAGATCAGCCTGCTGTCGCTCTCCTCCAGCGACTACCCCGAGTTCGAGCGGCTGGTGACGCGGATGTCCGAGGTCTTCACGCCCCTGGGGGTGAAGATCTCCCTCCCCAGCCTGCGAATCACCGAGACCCTCAAGAAGATCCCCGCGCTTCTGCAAGAAGGCGGACGGAGCGGCCTGACCCTCGCGCCGGAGGTCGCGCGCGACGACATGCGGACCCAGATCCGCAAGCCGATCAACAACCAGGACCTTTACGATGGCGCGGCCGAGGCGTTCCGCCGCGGTTGGCGGAGGGTGAAGCTCTACTTCATGTGCGGCCTCCCCGGCGAGCGGCCCGTCGACCTTGACGGCATCGTCGAGATGGCCGAGACCATCGCCCGGATCGGCAAGGACGTCACCGGCCGTTGGGGCGAGGTGACCGCGGCCGTCTCCAACTTCATCCCCAAGCCCCACACCCCGTACCAGTGGAACGGGATGAAGCCCAAGGAATACTTCCGATGGGCCCACAAGTACCTCAAGTCGCGGGTGCGGGTCCGCTCGGTGACGCTGAAGCTCCACGACGTCGAACGGAGCATGCTCGAAGGCGTCCTCACCCGCGGCGACCGCCGCGTCGCCCTGGCGCTTGAGGAAGCCTGGCGCCGCGGCGCGCGGCTCGACGCCTGGACCGAGCACTTCCGGCCCGGCCTCTGGTGGAAGACCTTCAACGACCTGGGCATCGACGTAAAATCCTACCGCGAGCGCGAACGCCCCATCGAGGAGGTCCTCGGCTGGGACCACATCCAGATCAAGTACGGCCGCGACTACCTCGCCAAGGAGCAGACCCGCTCCGTCGTCCAACTCGGCGCCATGGCCGACGCCCTCTGACCCCAGAGAACCGAGAGGAAGCCCCGATGTCCACCGCCTCGCGTCCCCGGCTGATGACCGCCGAGGAGTTCATGGACGCCGACCTGGGCGACGGCTTGTTCGAACTCGTCCGAGGGGAGGTCGTCCGCTTGTCGCCGCCTTTCTACCCCCACGGCTCCGTCTGCTATCACCTGGCCGGCATGTTCGGTGACTACGAGCGCCGGACCCGATACGGCCACGGAGCGACCAACGACACCTCGATCCAGACGACGCGCGCCCCGGACTCCGTCCGTGGTCCCGACGTCCTGTTCTACAGCAATGCTCGTTGGCCGCGCTCCGCGACGGACGTAAAGCTCCCGCCCGTGCCGCCCGACGTGGCCGTGGAGGTCCGATCGCCGGGCGACCGCCGCCGCGAGATCGAGGCGAAGGTCGCCGAGTACCTCCAAGCCGGCGTCCTGGTCGTCTGGGTGGTCGACCCTCGAAAGCGAACCGTCTCGATCCATCGCGCCGGCACCGCGGCCGTCGCGCTGACGGACAAGGACGTCATCGCGGACCAGCCGGAGCTGCCGGACTTCCGCGCCTCGGTGGCGGAGATCCTCGACGGCTGGACGTGACGCGCGAGACGAATCGGAAAGCCTTCAACAAGCGAGGTCGCCGATGGCAAGCATCCCCGCCACTCGGTTGATGACCGCCGAGGAATTCATGGACGCCGATCTCGGCGACGGCCGGTTCGAACTCGTCCAAGGGGAGGTCGTGCGTTTGCCGACTCTCTTCTATCCTCACGGGGCGGTTGTCGCGAGCCTTAACGGCCCGCTTTGGACGCATGGACGGCGGACGGGGCTCGGCGGCGGCGCCATCGGAAGCATGATCCAAACCCGACGCGACCCCGATACGGTTCGAAGCGCCGACGTGGCCTTCACCACCTACGCCCGATGGCCCAAGGAAGCGCGACGCTCCACCCCCGAGGCCCCCGTGAAGATTCCGCCGGTCGCTCCCGACGTGGTCGTCGAGGTCGTCTCCCCTAACGACCGCCGATCCGAAATCCAGGAGAAGGTCGAGGAATACCTGGCCGCCGGGACGCTCGCCGTCTGGGTCGTCCGCCCCGACGACCGGACGGTCGCGATCCATCGCCAAGGTTCCGCCCCGACGCTCCACGCCGAGGGCGATGCGATCGACGACCAACCCGAACTCCCCGGCTTCCGCTGTCTCGTTTCGGATATCTTCGAGGACTGACCCGCGGTTCCACAGGAGTCCCAGTCATGGCCGTGATCCCGACCGCTCGGTTGATGACCGCCGAGGAATTCATGAAGGCCGATCTCGGCGACGGCCGGTTCGAACTCGTCCGAGGGGAGGCCGTGGAAGTGTCGCCGCCGTATTTCGAGCACGCCTACGTCTGCACGGCCCTGGGAACCGTCCTCTTCGTTTACGGTCGTGATTCGGGCAACGGCTACAGCGTCTCGGAATACTCGCTCCAAACGCGGCGCGATCCCGACACCGTGCGCGGGCCCGACGTCTCGTTCTACAGCGACGCCCGCCTCCCGCGCTCGAAGCCCGGTTCGCGCCTGGTGACGGTCGCGCCGGACGTGGCGATCGAGGTCGCCTCCCCCAGCAACAGCAAGGCGGAACTCCTGGAAAAGGTCGCCGAATACCTGGCCGCGGGAAGCCTGGCCGCCTGGCTGGTCTACCCGAAGACCCGCTCGGTGGCGATCTTCCGCGACTCCCAGACGCCCCCCGAGGTCTTCAAGGGTGGCGACGCCATCGAAAACCAGCCCGAACTCCCCGGCTTCCACTGCCTCGTATCGGAAATCTTCCCGTGAAATCCGTTGTCACGCCGACCGCGCCGAGCCTCCGCCGTCGAAAGGAGTACGAGTCATGGCCGTGATCCCCGCCGCCCGGTTGATGACCGCCGAGGAATTCATGAGGGCCGATCTCGGCGACGGCCGGTTCGAACTCGTCCGAGGGGAGGTCGTGGAGTTGTCGCCGCCTTATTCCGATCATGCGTTCGCCTGTTCCCGACTGAGCGGTATTTTTTACATCTACGAGCGTGAGTCGGGCCACGGCTACTGCCTCTCGGAATACTCGCTTCAGACCAGGCGCGATCCCGACACCGTGCGCGGCCCCGACGTCTCGTTCTACAGCGAGGCTCGCCTCCCGCGCTCGAAGCTCGGCCCGAGCCTGGTGACGGTCGCGCCGGACGTGGCGATCGAGGTCGCCTCCCCCAGCAACAGCAAGGCGGAACTCCTGGAAAAGGTCGCCGAATACCTGGCCGCGGGAAGCCTGGCCGCCTGGCTGGTCTACCCGAAGACCCGCTCGGTGGCGATCTTCCGCGACTCCCAGACGCCCCCCGAGGTCTTCAAGGGTGGCGACGCCATCGAAAACCAGCCCGAACTCCCCGGCTTCCGCTGCCTCGTATCGGAAATCTTCCCGTGAAATCCGCCGCCGTCGTCGCGTTGGTCGCATTGGTTCTCGCATTGGCGTGGAGCGCGGTCGTCCGCGCGCCGCTGATCGCCAACGCGCCGGCGCACCTGGACAGCGACCTGGCCGTCGACGGCCTGACGCTCCGCGACGCCGTCAACGGCCATTGGCGCTGGCATTACCCCGGCACGCCCCACATGGGAAGCGCCGCCGTCCTTTTGAGCTATCCTCAAGCGCTCGGGTACGGAGCGACGCCCGAGACGCTGACGTCCGGCGGGACGGTCGCGTATCTGCTTCTAATCGGCGGGGTGTTCGCGACCGCCTGGCTCTGCCGGGGGCCGAGGGTCGCGGCGTGGTCGCTGGTGCCGCTGGCGTTCGCGTCGACCGGGACGCTCTGGCTGACCGGCCGGATCACCGGCGGCCACATGCTCGCCGCCGCCTGGAGCGCCTGGGCCTGGGCGATTCTGGCGTGGGACGCCAAACGCCAGACCCGTTTGTCCGGAGGGTTGGTCGGGGGTTGGTTCTGGCTCGGTTGGTGGCACGACTCGATGTTCCTGATGACGATCATCGGCATGGTCCCGGCCCTTTGCCTCGTGTCGTTCGCGTGGCGGGGCCTGCTGAGGCGCCGGGAGGTGCTCGGCGGGCTCGCCGCGTTCGTCGCGTGCGCCTTCATCGCGGGCACGCCCCGAACCCTCGGCCGTTTGCTGGAGCCTTACGACGCCTACGACGAACAGTTCGCGTGGAGCCTCCAACCGGAACTGCTGAAGGAGCATTCGCGGATTCTGCTGCTCGACTGCCTGCCTCGACTGGTCGCCGGCCACCGCCTGCCCGGCCTGGAGGCCGATCCCGACCCCGACCTGCTGGGGGGCGGAGCCCCGGTCGCGCGCGCGGGGAGGCCGGGGACGGTCGGCGTCGCGGCGGTCGCGACGACGGCCCTGGGCCTGGGAACGTTCGCGGCGGGGTTCCTCGCGCTGGCCTGGCGGGCCGTCCGCCGTCCAAGCGAGGCGGAGAAGGCGCGGGCGCTTGAGGAGCGGGCGCGGGAGATGGTCCTTCAGAATCGACCGAACGTCATCGTCCAGCGCTTTCGGTTCTCGCCTCCGCCTTGGACCGCCGACCGCGCCGTGGCCCTCGGCTTGCTCGTCACGTCGACGGCGCTCCTGGCGGCGTTCGTGGTGAACCGGAACATCTTCAATTCCGACAACTATCGATATCTGGTCTTGCTGCTGATTCCGGGGGCCTTGGGTTTCGGGGCGCTGATGGACGCGCTGGCGTCGCGGGCGACGGGGGGGAAGGTCGCGGCGGCGGGGATCGCGACGGCGTTCGCGCTGGCGTTCGCGGCGGACGCCTCGGCGTGGTATCGTCGGTTGGGGTGGATCGACGATCGGTGGACCGTGGTCCGTCGCGCGGTCGACGACCCGGCCTTGCGGTGGCTGAACGACCATCCCGAGGTCGAAGTCTTCGCCGCCGGCTACTGGGACGCCTACCGCCTGGCGTTCCTGGCCGACCGCCCGGTCAAGGGCGCGCCGCACCCGATCTACCCGAACCGCTTCCCCGAGTGGTCCCGCGACCTCCCCGGCGGCCGGCCGACGATCCTGATCGCCCGATCCTCGCCGGAAGACCAACGATTCTTACAGCAAGCGCTTTCCGAGGGGGGCCGGGTCTTGTTCCACGAGCGCGGGACGACCGTGGCGACGTGGCCGGTCGGATCGAAATGAACGTCGACGGCATGCTCCATCAAGAACCGGCTGGAGCAAGCCTCCCCCCTTCCACCCTTGTGGGAGAAGGTGCCCCGAGGAACGCCGCCGAAACAACTTCCCGCGAACAACCTGGGAGAGAATATCCA
>CALCIB010000139.1 GCA_937907525.1 uncultured Planctomycetales bacterium
CCCCGCGAGGGGGGAAGACGTCGGAAGGAACGGCCTTCCCCCCTCGCGGGGGAAGACCATCTTCGTCCCCCTAGAATCCGTGACGGTCAGAAAATTCGGAGCGCGTGGTCAGAGCAGGGGGGAGAACAGCCGGACGACGTTCTCGGCGATCTCGCGGACGCCGCCGGGCTTCGGCTCGTAGACGGTGCTCCCCGCGGCCAAACGGTCGATCCAACGCGCGAGGTCCCTGGCGCGGGGCTCGTCGAAGATGTACAACGCGACCTCGTAGTTGAGGAAGAGGCTGCGGTTGTCCATGTTCGCCGAGCCGACGATCGCCAGCCGGTCGTCGAACAGGACGGCCTTGGCGTGGAGCATGGTCGGGCGGTAGAGCAGCACCTCGACGCCGGCCTCGTACAGCTCGCGGACGTAGGCTTCGCGGGCGTAGTCGGTGACCGGGTGGTTGGATCGCCAGGGCACGATCAGCCGGACGTCGATCCCCCGCCGCGCCGCCAGGACCAGGGCGCGGACGAGCATCTCGTCGGGGACGAAGTAGGGGGTGACGATCCAGACCCGCTTGCGCGCGAAGAAGATCAGCGAGAGCAGGGACTCGTGCAGCGGGTCCCCCTCGACGTCCGGGCCGCTGGCGACGATCTGGACTCGGGCGTCCCCCTTGCGTCCCGAGGGAGGGGCGTGGGGGTCGGGCAGGATCTCGGCGAGATCCTCGCCGGTGGCGAACCTCCAGTCCGAGCGGAACAGCCATTCCAGGTCCACGACCGCCGGCCCCTCGACGGCGACGGCCAGGTCGCGCCAGCGCTTCGGGTCGGGCGTGGCGCCGATGTACGAGGCGGTCAGGTTCATCCCCCCCGTGACGGCCGCCCGACCGTCGGCGATCAACAATTTGCGATGGTTCCGCAGGTTGGCGCGGCCCCGAAACGAGAAGTGGAACATGGGCATGAAGTAGGCCGCCTTGCCGCCCGCCTTCAAAAGCGGCGCCAGGGCCCGACGCCTCAGCCACCAGGATCCCACGTCGTCCAGCAACAGTTGGACCTGCACCCCCTCGGCGGCCTTGCGGGTCAACGCCGCCAGCACGGCGCGACCGGATTCGTCGTCGGCCAGGACGAAGGTCGTAACGTGCAGCGAGACCCGCGCCCCGGCGATCAGTTCCAGGAGCCGGGCGAACGCCTCCTCGCCGGTCTCCAGGACGTCCACCGCGTTGCCTGATTTGGCCTCGGGAACGCCGTAGGAACGCAAGAGCCGTTCGGCGTCGAGATCCAGCGCCGGCGCCGAGCGATGGCCGTGCCCGGCGTAGATCGGCGTCTTGCCCGCCGCCATCCGGTTCACCTTCCGGCCGCCGAACAATATGTACAGGGGCACGCCGACGTAAGGCGCCAGGATCACCACCAAAAGCCACGCCACGGTGCTGGTCGGCGACCGCTTCTGGCGGAGAATGTAGGCGATGAAGACGACCGCCAGCGCGAAGCCGAGCAAGGCCGACAACTCGGCGGCGATCCAGGAGTACGCCTGATCCAGAAACGCTCGAACCATCCATGCCTTCCCCGGGGAGTGGCGCTCGCGGGCCGGGTCGCGACCAAGCCCGCGCGCCGCGGCGTCGTCCAAGCCGGGTCACGACCCAGCCTACTAGAACGTCGCACTTAAGTATGTGGGCCATCATCATTGAAAATCAACGCGAGCGAGCATGCTTAATCCCTTCTCCCCTTGTGAGAGAAGGTGCCCCGAAGGGGCGGATGAGGGGTGGCGCGACAGGAAGCCGCGGACTTCAAAGTCGGGGTCGATCGTCAGACGCGATGCCGATCGACCCCTCATCCGGCCTTCGGCCACCTTCTCCCACAAGGGGAGAAGGGATGATTGCAATCGCTCTTCGTCGGGGTTTTCAAGGAAGCGACCCACCTGATTAAGTGCGACGGTCTACTACCACGGAAACCCACTCGATCAGAGTCGGGGGATTAGAACGAGCCGAAGATCGATCCCAGGACGATGACGACCGCGGAGGCGAGGATCGTGCTGACCACCACGGTCATCACCATGTCGAAATAGCTCTCCCGATGGCTCAGCCGGCAAACCTGAAGCACCGTCAGCACCGTGCCGTTGTGGGGTAGGGCGTCGAGTGTTCCGGCGCTGATCGTGGTGACGCGGTGCATCAACGACGGATCGATGCCGTGCTGGGCGGCGAGGCGCAAATAGGTGTCGCCCAGCGCGTTGAGCGCGATCGTCATCCCGCCGGAGGCGGAGCCGGTCAGCCCGGCGAGCATGTTCATCGCGACGGCCAGCGAGACCAGGGGGCCCCCCTGGATCGAGAGCACGGCGTCGCGGATCACGGTGAACGCGGGCAGGGCCGCCACCACGGCGCCGAAGCCGACGACGCTGCCGACGGTCAGCACCGGCAGGACCGAGGAATTGGCGCCCGCGTCCAAACTCTCGCGCAGCGCGGCCAGGCGGCGGCGGTTGACGACGACGACCGTCAACGCCCCGAACGCCAGCGCCGAGGAGACCGACCAGACGCCCGCCACCGCCCCGAGACCGATCCCTCCCCAAGCCTCCTCGCCCAGGTATCCGAAATCGAGCCGCGGCAGCACGACCAGCGACATCAGGAAGTTCACCGCGACGACCCCGACCAGGGGAAGCGCGGCCAGGGCGGGGGAAGGGCCCTCGTCGCTCCGCTCGCCGTGGAGGATCTCGGCGGGGTCGAACTCGCCGGCGGTCGTCGCGTGCTCGCGGATCATCTCATCGATGACCAGCGGGGCCGGCGCGCCCGCGCCGTATCCCTCGCCGGCCCGCCGCGCCGCGGCCTCGGCGCGCCGCAGCCACCACATGCCGAAGGCCATCGTCACGATCGACGCGATGATCCCCAGGCCCGGCGCCGCGAAGGACGTGGTGCCGAAATAAGGCATGGGGATGGCGTTGTTGACCGACGGAGTCCCCGGCAACGCCGACATCGTGAACGTGAACGCTCCCAGACAGATGGTCGCCGGCATCAAGCGTCGCGGGATGTCGGCGGCCCGGAACATCTCCTCCGCCATCGGCACCAGCACGAAAAACGCGACGAAGACGCTGACGCCGCCGTAGGTGACCACCGCCGAGGCGATCACCACCGAGAGCGTCGCCCGGCTCGTCCCCAAACGTCGGGTCAAGTAGCGCGCGATCGACGAGATGGAGCCGCTGTCGTCCATGAGCTTGCCGAAGAGGCCGCCGAGCAGGAAGATCGGAAACCACCTGGCGACGAACTCGGAGGCGCTCCCCATGAAGGTCTGCGTCCAATGCGCCAAAAGCGGCTCGCCCGAGAGCGCCGCGGCTAGAAGCGCGGACAGCGGCGCCGCCAGCAGCACGCTCCAGCCTCGAAACGCCAGCCACATCAACAGGCCAAGCGCCAGGACGATCCCGAACAACCCCATCGTTCCGCTCCCCCATCGTTCCTCGGTCGCGCTCCGCTCGGAAAGCGTTCACTTTATCGTGGGACGGTCGTCGCCGGTAGCCGCGGGCTTGCGATCGATCGGCGCGTCAAGGCGCGGAGGGGGCGGGCGGCCCGATCGGCTCGAACGGCCCTCGGAGGTCAGGGTTTTCAGGGGGCGATCAGACCGGCGTCGAGCCCGCCGTGATTCCACGTGGGTTGTCGAAATTCTTGAAATCTCGGACTCTATCCCGTGGATCATTCCGAGTGTCCCCCGTAATCCCTCCGTCCCGTCCGAGCGAACGCGATGCGAACGACCCAGGCCAGGCCCCCGGCGGCGAGCATTCCGACGATCGGGGCCCGACAAGCCCACCGGAGCGGCGCGCGCCCGACCTCGGCGACTCGTCGCCTCGGGCGCGACCGCGTCAGCCCCGCGGCGGCGACGCGGAGCGCGGTCGGGCTCGCAAAACAATTCGCCTTCGACGTTCAAAGCCAATTCCCAGGTCCGATAAATCGTCGCAAAATGCCTCTCACAATCGATTTGCGGCAATCACATGAAAACTCGGCGGCGCGCGAGCGAACCCGGACGAAGCCGACGGCCCGCGGCGGCTTTCGATGGAGGGCGATGCTCGAATCGTTCGCCGCGGCGCTCATGGCGGTCTTCCTCGCCACGACGGCTCGCGCCGACCTGATCTACTTCCGCGAGGGGGGCCGGATCCAGGCCCCGGCGACGATGGAGGGAGGGGCCGTCGTGATCCGCCTGAGCGGCGAGCGTTACGAGTTCGCTCCGGAGGACCTGGCGAAGCGAGTGCCGGGATACGTCCCGGCCGAGGAATGGCCGGCGCGTCGCGAGGCCGCCGCGGGGAAGGGGCCGGGCGTCCGGTTCGCCGCCGCGTGGTGGGCGTTGGAGAATGGGTTGGTCGACGAGGCGGCGGCCGAGTTGCGCGCCATCCACGCCGTCGCCCCGACCCATGAACCGACGCGCCGGATGGTCGCGGTCCTGGACGATCTGGCGGCCCCGCGCGAGGATCCGGACCTGGGGCCGTTCCGCCAGGCGCTGGGGGTCGCGACGAAGGTCGCGCGAGGCCCGCAAGTCGTGCTGCTGCATCAGCATTCGGAGGACGAGGCGGCCGAGCGGGTCGCGTTCATCGGCCGCGTCGTCACGGCCTACCATCTCCTCTTCGCGGCCTCGGGCGTCCCCCTGACGACGCCCCACCATCGACTCGTCGTGGCCTGGTTCGCCGACCGCGACGATTATCGCGCCTTTCTGAACGCCCACGACGCCCAGGCGTTCGCCCCCACCCGCGGCTATTTCCACCCGACCTGGAACGCCGTCGTCATGTACGACGACCGCTCCGACGAACGGCATCGTGGCGAGCGCGAGGCCCTCGTGAAACGTCGCGAGGACGCGGCGACCCTGCGCGAGGGTCTGCAAGGGCTCCCCCAGGCGGGGCGGATCCGGATCGCGCTTACGGGACGACGCCCTCAGACCGTCGGCAAGGCCGACGGCCTGGCGCTGGCCGACGCCCTGGATCGCGACGTCCGCCGCGGCGAACTCCTCCTGGAATCAGATCGGCTGGCCTACGACCTGGGGATCACCGCCCACGAGTTGGTCCACCTGCTCGCCGCCGACAGCGGCCTGAACCCGCGTCACGACGCCTTCCCGTTCTGGCTTCAGGAAGGGCTCGCGATGCAGTTCGAGGTCGTCCGCGGCGGCCGATGGGCGGGGATCGGCCGGCCCCACGACATCCGCCTGCCGGACTGGCGCCGGATCCGACCCGCGCCGGCGCTCGAACCGCTCTTGCGCGACAAGGGGTTCGGAAGAGGCTACAGCCGCGATCCTTACGCCGAGGCCTGGGCGCTGGTCTACTTCCTCCGCGCCCGCCGCGGCGATCAGTTCCTCAAGTTCCTCGACCTATTGCGAATTCCTCGCGGCGGCTCCGAGCCATCTGGTTATTTGAACACATTCCACCGTGTCTTCGGCGATACCGCGTCCGATCTGGAAATCGAATGGCTGCAATACCTTGCGACGACGCGCACGTCCCTGGAAAGCCATCAGCCGACGCCCGCGCCGCCCGCCGCGCCAGGATCCCGCGACGGTCGCGGTTGACAGATCCGCGGCATACGCTATGATGCCTTCCACGAGACGCAAATACGGGGCGTAGCTCAGCTTGGCTAGAGCGCACGGTTCGGGTCCGTGAGGTCGGAGGTTCAAATCCTCTCGCCCCGATTGCTCAACTCCATATGCCGCGAAAGGTTAGTCACTCCTCATCCTTACCTCGCGGTCACTCTCCGCTACTCGCATGTGGCGACTCCTCGGTCGATGGTTGTCGAGTCGGCGAAATCCGAAGGAAACCGCCGCGCTACGGCGCTTCAACGAGCGGATGTTGGTTCAAACCCGGCTGGGCACGCACACCCAGTTCATGGAATCGCTTTCTCCAAGCGAGGCGCGCGCCTACCTTAAGGCGTTTGACCGTTGGCTGATGGGTGAAAACCCGCGGGCCACGGATCAGGATTATTACTGGCGCTCGGTGTTGAGGGGCTGTTTCTTCCCGAATCGAAAGCGGGAGGAAGCGGACCTGAAGCGCGCGGCGACCCTGGCCCCCGACAATGTCGACGTCTGGGTCAGCCTCGGTCACATGGCGGCCGAGCGGAAGCGGTGGGCCGAAGCCGTCGAGTACTACGAAGCCGGCATCGCGGCCATGCCCGATAACTTCTTTCCGTGGTACGGACGCGCCATGGCGTACCAGGCGCTTGGGCGATATGACGAGGCACTCGAGGACATCAATACCGCCATCGCCATCCACCCAGATCTCGCCTACGGCTACGAAACACGAGGCCGCATCCACGACGAACTGGGCATGCTGGAAAAGGCGGCGGACCTTGATTTCGCGGCGCGATGCAGCGCCGCGACGCCATCCACGCAACGGTATCGCGATGAGCTGCGGCGGAGGCTGCGGCGGAAGCGATCGCTCGATTGGTAAACCGAGCGGTCGCATTCGAGCGGGGAGCGTGGGCTCCGCGGACGACGTCCGATAATGGACCTTATGTTCGTGTCGGACGCGGGCGCCGTCCCCGTAACGCGAAAAGCCCGACCGCGGGCGTCGCCGCGATCGGGACTGGCGCGTGATCCGAAGCGTGGTTAGAAGAAGAGCTGCATGCGGGCGACGAACATGTCGCTTACCTTGCTCCACTTGTCCACGTTGGTGAAGACCGGGTTGTTGAAGCTGGTGTGCTCCCAGTCGAACATGAACTTGAGGTACTGGGTCATGTGCCAGTTGAAGCCGACGTCCACGATGCTCAGCCGGTTGGCCCAGAGGTTGGCGTCGGCCAGGCCGGCGGTAAAGACGTTCCGGCTGATGTCGAGGTACTGATAGCGCCCCGTCAACTCCCAGGCGCCGAGGCCGAACTTGCCGAATTTGAACGTGACCGGGTTTCGAGGCTTCACGACCCCCGCGCTGCTGCGGGTCTCGCCGGTGAGGAGGTAGCCGCCCTGGACTGAGAACGACTGGACGGGGATGCGCGTGTGGTACGAGGGTCGGTCGGTCTTGGCGTAGTTCTGGAAGCCGCTGTCCCACTGGCCGATGACCGCCAGTTGCCTGTAGTACCAGGCCGAATGGAGTTCCCAGAAGGTCATCGGCCCTCGTTCCCGCACGTTGTTGTTCAGGGCCAGGAACGGCACGCCGGCCGCGGCGTTGCCGTTGGTCGGGACCATCGTCCGAAAGACCCCTGGGAAGGGCGTGTTGTTGTTGGTCCCGCCGTAGACCGAGCCGCCGACGTTGAAGTTCTGGAGCGGGGAGTCCTCGACGTTGTTGAACGGCTTGTAATTCACGAACCAGGAGATGAACTTGGAATCCGTCTTGGCGACCAGGCCGTTCCGCGCCCCGTTGAAGATGCCGCCCATATAGTCGAAGGTGCCGTTGAACAAGCGGCCGAACGCCATCACGCCCAGGTCGCGGTTCTCGGCGAAGTTGTTGAAGAAGACGCCCCACTCGGGGACGATCATCCCCTGGGTCGGCACGCCGATGAACTCGTACTGGAACGGCGTCTTGGCGCGGCCGGCCCGGATGCGGAACCGAGGGTCGAAGTCGAAGTCCAGAAAGACGTCGAGCAGGCCGAAGCTGTCGAAACCGTTGGCGAACGAGACGAAGTAGCCGATGGGCTTGGTCATTCGGCCGCTGAACATCCACCACTGCCGAGGGATCAAGAAGCTGTCGCGCTCGGTGGCGTGCCCGGACTGCCTGTAGCCGCGGTAATCCAGTTGCGTCAGGTCGTGGAACTGAAGGATGTACTCGTCGTCGTCGCTACGGATCTCGAAGCCGGGCCCGAACTTCACGTTCGCCTTCAAGTTCTGGATCGTCGCCGGGGCGTCGTACTTGGCGCTGGGCTTCGGGTTGGCGGCCATCCCCTGGGGCGGCGCGCCGACGCCGCCGGTTCGCGACGGTTGCTCGACCGTCGCCGGCGTGCCCACGTCCGGGGCCGCCTCGCCGTCGCCGGTCGCGGCCGCCGCGGGCTCGCCGGCGACGGGCGTCCCCCCCCCCTGCATCTGGGTCGAGAGACGTTCGACCATTTCCTCCAGTTGACGCACGCGCTCTTCCAGGGCCTCCTCGCGTGGCGACGTCGGCAACGGCTCGGCAGTCGGCGGCGGCTGGGGAAGCGGGATTTCCACCTCGGCCGACTCAGGCGAAATCGGCTCCTGAGCGCTAAGGGTCGAGCCCGCGAGAACTAGCAGAACGGGCATCCACGCCGAAATCCAATATGCCTGCCATGACCTTGGGCGAGAAGGCATCTGGTCGTCGCCTCCAGGGCTGGCCGAGTTCGTTCACCACCCGACCTTGTGAATCCATCGACGATTCGTCTATACCAAGAGATCGTCATTCGGACCCTGGCGACTGTAGCGATTATTCGGATTTCGCCGCGCTCGCGCCCGGCCTCGCTCTGGCTTGCCCAGGTTTGAAGCCGGCCTGGGAAAGCGCGGGGTCGCGGTCGCGGGCGACCATGTCGACTCCCAGAGACGTGACCGGGACCACCGTTCCGGGGGGGGCGGCATGCAGGTCGCGACCGATCGTCGTGCCTTCGGCCTCCATCCGCCAGGGCCGCGAGCGCCGCCGTCCCCCATCGGTCTCGGCGCACCCGGCCGCCGACGCCGCGCACGCCATTAGCAAGACGCAAGCCGCGCGCCTACGCCGTGAAGCGTCGGATCCGTCCATGTCACGTCGCCCTCGATCCGCTCTGGAGAATTCAAGCGAGTCCGCTCGGCTGGGATCGGCCCCGCCGAGGTCGCGGCTTGAACCGGTGACGGGCCGGGAGGTTCGTCGCGGGGCGATTCGATGGCCGAAGTGGCCGCCATCGCCAGGAAGCCGGCGAGCAGGGCGGCCGAGAGCTTGAGCCGATCGTGGGCGTGGAATTGGAGTTCGGGCAAGACGTCCGAAAGCGAGATGCAAAGGAACGTCCCCGCCGAGAACGACAAGGCCGCGGCGGTGAGCGTCTCGGCGGCCGTCGGCGCCAGCCGATCGACCCCGACGAAGAACAGGGCCGCCCCCAGCGGGATCATCAGGGCGAAGCCCAGGTTCACCAGATGGACCAGCCGCGAGGGGACGCCGCCGCGAAGCATCAGCGAGACCACGGTGATGGCGTCGGCCGGCTTGTGGAGGACGGTCGCCAGGAAGACTCCCCAGGCCATCCCCCCGACCCTCCCCTGCCCCTTCGCGTCGGCGACGACCGCGCTGGCCAGGGCGACGCCGCCGACCAGCGAATGGACGGCCAGGCCGAAGGTGGCGGTCCCCCAGGAGAGGGCCGGCGTTCCATTCTCGTCGCCATGGTCGTGATCGGCGGCGGCATGGTGGTGTTTGTGGGGGAGTTCGGACGGCTCGTGCTGGTGGTAGGCGAAGAACCGCTCCAGCAGAAAGAGCGTCAGAAGGCCGAAGGCGGCCCATTCCACCATGTCGGGACCCCCCATGGCGACCGCCTCGGGCAGCATGTGGAAAAACGCCGCTCCCAGCATCGTTCCCGCCGAGAAACTCAGGTAGATCTGAAGCCTGGTGTGAGAGAGGACCAGGGCCAGCGGGGTCATCCCCCCGAGCAGGCTGACGACGACGATCAGCGCGCAGTACGCCGTGAGAGTGGCGGGAACGACCATCGCGGGCTGGGGCCTCGGGCGGGCGCGGGATCAACGAAATCCCCGGCCCAGGGGCCGGGGAAGGCGGGTCGTCGCTTGGACGGGGGGCGGGCGGCTTACTTCGCGTCGGGACGCTTGGGGCCCGACTGACCCGGCGCCAGCCGGCGCGACTTGGTCTTGGGGAGGTTGTAGACCCCCTTCTCCGGGGTCCATTTGTCGTCTTCCTGGAGCAGGGCCAGACGCTCGGGGCGGGTCAACACGTTGCGCTGGCGGGTCAGCCCGCCCGCCTTCTTCAGACTCTTGTCCATCGACATTCGATCGACTCCAACACCTTCATGCCGTCCCGCGTGTCAACTCCCCGGGATTTCGAGGTCGTGATTCTATCCGATCCAAGCCTGGCGGACAAGGCCGCGGACCTTCGAAGCTCGGCAAGTCCCGACTCGCGTTCCGCCCGGCGCGCGGATCACGCAAAGCGCGCGCCCCTCGATTGCCATGTCCAGCATTCCGCCGTACAATGAGGCTTCAGAGGCGGTGGTTGAAGGGGGGCTGTCATTTATGAGGCCGAGGGAATCGAATCGCACGTCGCGGCTTGAAGCACGCATCTCACCTGAGGCGTTGCGGGTCGTCAAACGCGCCGCCGAACTCCAGGGCCGCAGCGTGAGCGATTTCGTCGTGACCGCCGCCCAGGAAGCAGCCCGGCGAACGATCGAGGAATCCCATCTGATCCGCCTCTCCATGGAGGACCAGGAGCGGTTCGCGGGTCTGCTACTCGACCCGCCGGATCCTTCCCCCGCGCTTCGGCAAGCCAGGGAAGCCCATGATCGCCTGGTGCGAGCGCGGTGAGTCAATCCTTTCTCATCGAACCGCTCAACCCGCGCCACGACAGGGCGGGCTTTGACTGCGGCGTTGAAGCCCTCGATCGATACTTACAAAAGCAGGTCACTCAGGACGTCCGCCGCCGCGTCACCGCCTGCTATGTCGCCATCGACGCGCCGGGAGGCAAGATCGCCGGTTACCACACGATCGCGGCGGGCGGAGTGCTCTTGCGCGATCTGCCCGAATCGCTGGTCAAGCGACCGCCACGGTATCCGACCGTACCGGTCGCCCGACTTGGACGGTTGGCCGTCGACTCGGCTTATCGCGGTCGCAAGCTCGGCGCCGCCCTGCTCTGGGACGCCGGGATGCGGGCCCTCCGTGCCGAGCTTGCCGCGTTCGCCCTGATCGTGGATGCCAAGGATGAACGGGCGGAAGCGTTCCACCGGCATCACGGCTTCATTCCCTTCGGCGGCGAGGGCCGGCGGCTCGTCCCGCCATTCGCCACGTTCGCCAAGGCGTGACGGACGCGCGGCGTCGATCCCCCCGGGCGATCCCCGGTCGATATGTCTCGCGACGCATGGTCGAGTTGCATTTCGCCTGGGAATCGGGATAATGTTCCTTTCGTTCCAGTCCGCGCCCAGCGCGCCCGAGGTCGGGAGAACACGACGTGGCCGTACCGAAGAGACGCACATCCAAATCCAAGAAGGGGAAGCGCCGAAGTCACGACGCCCTGACCCCGATCAACCTCACCGTCTGCCCGATGTGCAAGCAGTCGGTCCCGACCCACAAGGTCCACGAGGAATGCCTCAACGAGCACCTCAAGAACGGCGCTCCCGGTCGGATGGCCCTGGCCTGAGTCGATGACCGTTCGACGCCACGCGGACTCGCCGAGCCGTCTCCCCCCGGCTCGGCTTTTTCGCGCGCCGAGCGCGGCCCCCCCGCCCTCTCTCGAACTCGCGGCGCATGAAGAAACCCCGCGACGGCGAACCGGGCGGGGTCGTGGCGGAAGGTTCGACCGACGCGATCGCCCGGCGATCAGATCGGGTAGAGGTTCTTGAGGTTCTTGCGAGCCTCGGCGCTCCCCTTGGCGGCCTTGATGAGCGGGAAGGTCTGGACCTTGCCATCGACCTCCAGCGTCAGTTGGCCGCTCCGGATGACCGAGGTGGCGACCCGGACCTTGGTCGTCGTGCCGTTGGGCAGCCAGACGCGGATCCACTGCAAGTTCGGCTTGAACGTGCGGCGGCTGATGCCGGTCGTCTTCTTGCCGACGCCGCCCAGATACTTCGCCTTGCCGCGCTCGGTCTTGTGATTGCCGAACGAGGTCTTCTTTCCGCTGACTTGACACACGCGGCTCATCGTTCCAACTCCTGCCCTGGCGACGCGACCGGGCCTGGTCTCGCGTCGTCTGCCAAGCGATGCGGAACGATCCCAGCGACGGGGCGCACGGAACGACCGCGGGAAGGTCTCCATTATCGCGACGGGGCCGCGACTTTCAAGCCCGACCTACTTGGAGGGGATCGCAAGTCGCAAGGCTCCTTCAGTGCCGCGGCGGGGGCCGGCTCCGATCACGAGGGCCGCCCCGCCGTCCTTGCCGCGACCGGCCCCGCCCCCGACCGGGGCGAAGAAAAATTCCTGACCGTCACGGATTTTGGGGGCCTGAACGAGTCTTCCCCCCTCGCGGGGGAAGACAGACCGCGAAGCGGTCAGATGAGCGAC
>CALCIB010000140.1 GCA_937907525.1 uncultured Planctomycetales bacterium
CCGCGAGGGGGGAAGGCCGTTATGTCCACCACCCCCAAAATCCGTGACGGTCAGCGAAAAGGCAGGGGGCTGACGCCCCCCGCTCGCCCGATATCGACCTTCCGGGACAGTCTCCGAGGGTCCGCGCCGCCGGCGCGTTCAGTACGAGTCGGCCGAGACGACCTCGCCGCCGGCGACGCTTCCCAGGGCGCGCCAGGTCGCGCCGTTGATGGAGTCCTTGACGAAGCGGACGGAGCCGTCGGCCAGAAGCGCGTTGACGCCGCCGGGATGATAGCTCCGCGCGGTGATCGCGGCGAAGGTGGGGAGGCCGAGCTTCTCGCGGCTGGAGGTGACGTCCACGTCCGGGTAGACCCTGTTCGGCCCGCCGGGGGTCTTCTTGTTGGGAGGCCAGGCGGTGGTGAAGCCGTTGTGGTGCGCGCCCGACTCGAACCACTGGGTGCGCGCGTCCTCGACCTTCAGCGCGCAGCCGCCGAGGTACTCCGGCAGCACGGCGTAGGGGTCGGCGTCGGGTCCCGGGACGTTGTTGGGGTCGTTGACGACGCTGAAGACGGGGCAGTCGCGGTAGTAGGTCGTGTACGCCTTTCCCTCGGACATCATCAGCGTGTTGCTGGTCCCGTCGACGAACTCGGCCAGGCTTCGACACTGGTTGACGCCGAAGGCGCTTCGGTTCCGCATGGGGTTGGAGAACCCGCCCCAGACGAACCAGTCCCCCTGGCAGTAGGCGTAGGTGGCGATCGCCGTCGGCGACCCCGGCCGCACCAGCGGCTTGACCTCGCTGGGGCAGGCGAGGAACGGGACCACGACCGTCCTCGCCGTGTCGTTGGCGGTCGCGAACAGATCCAGCGCGAAGTTGATGTTGTCGAACAGCGCCGCTTGCTCGCAATACGGCAGTATCCGGGGGTGAGGCCCCCACGAGTTCGTCCAGATCAGGGTCGTCCCCTTGCCTTTGATCGAAAGCGTCATCGGCAGCGCGCCGGTCGTCGAGACGTAGTTTTGCAGGGCCAGGCCCATCTGCTTCAGGTTGTTGACGCATTGCAGCCGACGCGCCGCGGCGCGGGCGGCCTGCACGGCAGGGAGCAAAAGCGCGATCAGGACCGCGATGATCGCGATCACGACCAGCAACTCGATCAGGGTGAATCCGCGGAGACGTTTCATGACGGGCGGCGCCTCTGGGCGTGGAGGGACGGTCGGGAGACCGCGTCCATGAGGCAATCCGCGCGCCGGATCGAGTTGGTGAAGGAACCGGCGGTGCGATCGAGACTTGCGCGATCGCGTTCCAACGGCCACGGGAGCGGGCGGCGGAAAATCAGTCGGCGGCGGCGGGGAAACGGCCGCGGCGGTCGTCGCCTTCTCGTTCAAGGCATGGGTGAGGACGCAATATTTCGATTGCGGCTTAAGTTGAAATAATCAGTGTTCGCGCGGATTCGGCTGTCTATTCCGTCCCCTCTCCCGCCGGGAGAGGGGATGGCGCGTTTGCCTCATCGCTCCTGGACGCCGATCAAAAGTCGAGCCCGTCAAGTCTCGCGCCGAACGCGCTTACCGCAACACTTCCTTGAGCCCCCGCAGGATGTAGCGGTTCTCGGAGCGGGTGCGGGAGGCGACGCGGACGAAGCGGCCCGGCTCCAGGCCCTTCTTGTCGTCGCAGGCTCGGGTGTAGATGCCGCGGCGAACGAGGAGCCGGCAGACCAGGTCCTCGGCGGTCATGTCGTCGCGTCGCAGTTCCAGAAGCGCGAAGTTGGCGTGGGTCGGGTAGGCGTGGACGCCCGGCAGGTGGGAAAGCGCCTTGAAGAACCGTCGCGAGTGTCGGACGTAGTGGATTCGCTTCCGCTCGTAGTCGGCGAGGAACCCCGGCCGGGAGTAGAGGTCGAAGAAGTATTCCGCCAGCCCCGACGAGTTCCACAGGTAGCCGTTGCCCAAAAGCGCCTTGACCCGCTCCGGGGCCATCACGGCGTAGCCGGCGCGGATGCCGGCGACGCCGAAGTCCTTGGACATGCTCTTGACGACCATCAGGTTGGGGAACCGCTCCATGTCGCGGGTCAGGGTGCGGTAGGCGAAGCCCTCCCCCTCGCAGGCGAAATGGATGAAGCTCTCGTCGACCAGGACGTTGGGGACGTCGCGCAGCTCCTCCAGCATCGCCGTCAGCTTGGCGTGGGGGATGTAGCCGCCGTCGGGGTTGTTGGGGTTGATCAGGACCACGGTGTCGGGCTTCTCCCGGTGGACCGTCCGGAGGTATTCGCCGACGTCGAAGTGGAACTCGTCCTCCTTGCGCAGGAGGTTGTAGACGACCTGGGTGTCGGGGCGGACGAACTCGTGGTAGGGGGAGAAGGTCGGCAGGTTGACGAGGATCTTATCGCCGGTGAAGCGGTGGAGGATGGCCTGGATGATCTCGATGGCGCCGTTGCCGATGAACAGCCGCTCGACGGGGAGCCCCAGGGCGTCGGCCAGCTTGCCGGCGATCACCCGGTTTTGCGACGGGTAGAACTCCAGCACCCGGCGGAGCCTGCCCGGCCGGATCACCTCGCGATAGAGGTGGTCCAGGAACAACTCGGTGGCGTAGGGGTTGGACAGGAAGCAGGCGTCGACCCGCATCCGAAGCTCGGGGATCGTCTTCAGGATGGTCGGGGCGCTTGGGGAGTGGGAGCCGGCCTCGCGCTTCAGTTTCATGAGACGGTCGGCGAGCCCCTGCTCGCGGCGGGTGAGCGGTCCCCGGCGAATGGCGGCGCGCATGTGGGCTTCGAGCCAGCGGGCGGAGCCTCCCAGATCGAACGGCCGGGGCTTCCGCGTCTTGAGCCGATTCGGAGTCTGACCGATCACGTCCACCTCGATTCGTGTCCGACGCACCGCCCGCCTCCCGACGAGCGAACCGCCCAATACGCCATCGCACATCGTAGGATCTCGAAGCCCCCCGAGCAAGCTCGCGGAGCCGCCGCCGACGACTTCCCCGCGGGGACCGAGGCCTTGCGGGAGCCGGTCGGTTCGGCGCAACTGGATAAGGGCGTCGCATTGTCCCGTCGAGAACCTGATCCGGATCGAGAAGACTGGGCGCCACAGAGTCACGGAGGACACAGAGAGGGATGAGAGTAGGAGAAAAAAATTTGCTTCTTATTCCTGAATCAATGATCTGATTTATTAAAAAATTCAATTAAATTAAAATCTTCTCTATTCTCTCTGTGCTCTCCGTGACTCTGTGGTTCCAATTCCTCCGGACGTCGGATTTTCGGGAAGGCGGCGTCGCGTCCATCATCCCAGCCCTTACAGAGAGGTTCGCCATGAGGACGGCTTCCATTTCGCGGATTTCGACGGTCCTGGCGATTTTGTTCGGCGTCGCCGCGCCGGCGACGGCCGGGGAGGGCCCGCTTCGCGCCGGCGCGGCCGTCGTGGACGTCACGCCGTTTCTGGACGATCCGATCGTCGGCAACTTCGTGACGCCCCCGGCCAGCTACGTTCACGACCCGTTGCACGCGAGGGCGCTGGTGCTGGACGACGGCGCGACCAGGCTGGCGTTCGTGGTCGTCGACAGCGTCGGCGTCACCCGCGACGTCTTCGACGCCGCCCGCGCGATGGCCTCGGAGAAGACCGGGATTCCGCCGGGGAACATCCTGGCCGCGGCCACGCACACCCACTCCGGCACCAGCGGCCGGGCCGCCGACCCGTTCGAGGGGGGCGCGCCCAGGACGGAATACCAGAAGTTCCTGGCCCACCGCGTCGCCGACGCCGTCCGTCTGGCGGCGGGGAACCTTGAGCCGGCGGAGGTCGGCTGGGGGTCGGTCCAGGCGCCCGAGCATCTGTTCAACCGTCGCTGGCTCTTGAAGCCGGGCGAGACGGCCCTCTCGCCGTTGGGCGACGTCGACCACGCCCAGATGAACCCCGGCCGCAACCCCAGGATCGACAAGCCGGCCGGGACCACCGATCCGCAACTCTCGTTCCTGGCCGCGCGGGCCGCCGACGGCCGGCCGATCGCGCTCCTGGCCAACTACGGGCTGCACTACATCGGCGGCGTGCCGACGGGCCACGTCTCCGCGGACTACTTCGCCGTCTTCGCCCGCAAGATCGGCGAGCGGCTGGGGGCCGACCCGCTGCACGACCCGCCGTTCGTCGGGATCATGTCCAACGGGACCAGCGGCGACGTCAACAACATCGACGTCGCGAGCATCAACAAGCCCGACCACAAGCCGAAGCATTACGCCCCTTACGAGAAGATGGCGGAGGTCGCCGACGACCTGGCCGGCCGGGTCGCCGAGGCGTACAAGGGCGTCGCCTTTCACTCCAAGCTCAAGCTGGGCGCGGCCAGTCGGGAACTCGCGCTGAAGCGGAGGCGGCCGACGCCCGAGCAGATCGCCCACGCCCGCGAGGTTCTCGCCAAGCCCGAGGACGCCCCCAGGAAGCACGGGCTGGAGCGCAACTTCGCCCATCGGGTTCTGGCGATCGAGAACGTCTCCGAGGACGTCTCGATCATGCTCCAGGCATTCCGGATCGGCGACCTGGGCGTCGCCGCGGTCCCCTTCGAGATGTTCGCGGAGGCCGGGCTGGACATCAAGGCGCGGAGCCCGCTCCAGCCGACGTTCGTCATGGAACTGGCCAACGGCTCCTACGGCTACCTCCCCACCCCGCGGCACTTCGACGTCGGCGGCTACGAGACATGGCTGACCGTCAACCGCGTCGAGCCCTTGGCGTCGGACAAGATCGTCGCCACGCTCCTGGAGTTGTTGGCCGAAGTGAAGGATTGACCGCCGCGCCCCTCGGTTCACCTTGCGCGGTTGGGCGCGTATGATGGACTTCGTGGACGCGCCGCCCTCATCCGCATCCGAGCCACCGCCGCCATGAACGACTCCGCCTCCCCGCCGACCGGACCCTCCCCGCACGTTCTGGACGTCACCGCCGCCACGTTCGCGGACGACGTGGTGGAGCGGTCGCGATCCGTGCCGGTCGTCGTCGACGTCTGGGCGGAATGGTGCGGGCCTTGCAAGATGCTGGGGCCGCTTTTGGAAAAGCTGGCGCGGGAGTACGACGGCGAGTTCGTCCTGGCGAAGGTCGATTCCGACCGCGCGCCGGAGGTCGCCGGCAGCCTTGGCGTGCGTTCGATCCCCGCGGTCTTCGGCGTCCGCGACGGCCAGATCCTTGACGAGTTCGTGGGCGTCCAGTCCGAAGCCTTCATCCGGCAGTGGCTCGACCGCCTGCTCCCCTCGAAGGCCGAAAGCCTGATCGCCGAGGGCCGCGCGCTGGAGGCGTCCGACGCCGCGGCGGCCGGCGCGAAGTTCTCCGAGGCGCTCGCGCTGGAGCCGGACCTGGCCGAGGCGCGGATCGGCCTGGCGCGACTGGCGCTGGCGGCGGGCCGGGCGGACGAGGCCCGGGCGACGGTCCTGGAGTTGGAGCGGCGCGGCTTCTTGGAGCCGGAGGCCGAGAAGCTCAAGGCGGAACTGGTCCTGAAGGCCCAGGCCGAAGGCGCGCCCGACGTCGACGCCGCCCGCGCCGCGGTCGTCGCCGACCCGCGCGACAAGACCTTGAAGCTGAAGCTGGCCGAGGCCCTCGCCGCCGCCGGCCGCCACGAGGAGGCGCTTTCGACCGCGCTCGACCTGGTCGAGACCGACCGCGCGAACACCGGCGAGGAGGCCCGCAAGCTGATGCTCGCCGTCTTCCAACTCCTCCCCGACGACTCCGACCTGGTCTTCGACTACCGCCGCCGGCTGTCGTTCGCGCTTTGAGCTTTGAACGGAACCGAGGGCCTTCCCATGTCCACCCAAGAGACTCGATCGTCGGCCAGGGAACTCGTCCGATCGCGGCATCCCCGGGCCGACGTGGTCTTCGAGAAGCCGGTCTTCGCCTTCGGCCAGTCCGCGCCCATTCAGGAAGGGGGCTGGGTGGTCTACTCGGCCCCGATGCTCGGAGCCCAGCTCCTGGGCCGAGGCGGGACGGAAGACGAGGCCTGGTCGAACGCCGCCGCGGCCGCCTCGTCGGAGGCGAGGCCCCCGTCGCTCGGCTTCAAGGATTGGCTGGAGACCCAGGCTCGCGACCTGGCCGCGGAAGAGGCCCGCCGACGCGACGTCGAGACCTGGCGGACGGACGTCGCCGATCTTCAAGGACAGGTCAAGCAATGGCTCGCCGAGGAGGGCGCCTTGAAGGTCTTGACGCTCGAGGAGGACGAGATCGAGATCCACGAGGAGGGCGGGCCTCCTTACAAGGCCGTGATGATCCGGATCGGCCTAGGGCCCGGTCGCTTCGTCTCCGTCAAACCGATCGGCAGGAACGTCGTCGGGAGCGTCGGCGGCTTCGGCCGCGAGGGCTTCCGATCCCAGGGACGGGTCGATATGACCGGCTCGACCGGACGGTACAGGATCCATCGGGCCTTCTCGGACTCGGGACGCTTTTGGCTGATGGTTGACGACGAGGACTACCACGTCCGCGCCTGGAACAAGGAGAACTTCGAGACGGCGCTCCAGGAATTGTTCTCATGAACACGCTTGAGGACGCCTGGCGTTGGTACGGGGACGCCCGCGCCTCGTTGCGGAGGTTGGAACGGATCGGGGAGAAGTGGTGGGATCACGTCCCGTGGGGTCAAGCCCCGTGGAAAGGCGACCGCCGCTTCGTCGATTTGAGCAAGGAATCCGTCATCGAGTCGGCCGTCAACGCCCGCGAGCACCTGGACGACGTCGCCGTGGTCGTCCTGTTCTCGGTCTTCGAGGCGACCGTTCGGGAAGTGGTCCTGGATCAGATCGCCCGCGAGGAAGGGGCGGTTCGCCATCGATCCATTATCGACGCGATCGAAAAGGCCAAGGGCCGCGTCCGCGAGGGGAGCTTTTTCGCGGTCCTGGAGCCATTCAAGCCGATCGCCGTCACGCTGATCGAGGAGGTCAACCAGGTCCGTCGATTTCGTAACTGGGTCTCCCACGGCAAGCGCGGGAGGAAGCCGGCGGACGTGACCCCCGAAATCGCCTACGAACGCCTTGGCCGATGCCTTCCGCTGCTGGTCTCGCCGCCGAACGACGAAACGTCCACGGAGCCCTCCCCATGATCCCCAGGCCGAACGACGACAATCGCATCAAGATCGCCCCGTCCATCCTCTCGGCCAACCTGGCGCGGCTGGCGGAGCAGGTCCAGGAGGTGGAGGCGGCGGGGGCCGACCGAATCCACGTGGACGTGATGGACGGGCGGTTCGTCCCCAACATCACGTTCGGGCCGGTGCTGGTGAAGTGGCTGCGGCCCGTCACCGGGCTGCCGCTGGAAACCCACCTGATGATCCACGATCCCGACGCCTTCGTCGACGCCTTCGCCGAGGCCGGCTCGACCAGCCTGATCGTCCACGCCGAGGGGGCCTTGCATCTCAACCGCACGATCCAGCGGATCAAGGAGGCGGGCCTGAAGGCCGGCGTGGCGATCAACCCCGCGACCCCCGCCGTGATGCTCGACGAGATCCTCCCCGACCTGGATCTCGTGCTGGTGATGACCGTCAACCCCGGCTTCGGCGGCCAGTCGTTCATCCGGGGGACGCTCAAGAAGATCCAGGAGGTCCGTCGTAAAATCGACGCGGTCAACCCGGCGTGCGAGCTGGAGGTGGACGGCGGGATCGACGCGACGACGGCCCCCGAGGTCGTCGCGGCCGGCGCGCGGGTGCTGGTCGCCGGCTCGTCGATCTACGGTGCCCCCGACGGCCCGACCGCCGGCCTGCGACGCCTGGCCGGCTCCCTGGGACTCTAACCCCGAGGCGCTCCGTGAACGACGAGATCGAGGAACTGTGCGACCTGGGCGCGGACCTCGCCGACGCCGGCGGTTTTTCCAAGGCGCTCGAAGCCTACGAATCGGCCTGGTCGCTGCTGGAGCACCCGGCCCACGAGCGGGAAGGGTCGGCCTGGATCCTGGGGAACATCGGCTACACTCGGTTCCTCCAGGGCGACTACGCCGCCGCTCGCGACGATCTGACCCGCGCCATGACCCTCCCCGGCGGCGACCGCAACGCCTTTTTGCACCTGCGGTTGGGCCAGTGCCTCCACGAGCTCGGCGATCACCCCCGCGCCGCCGAGCAGTTCCGCCTCGCCCTCGCCCTGGAGGGCGAGGCCGTCTTCATCGACGAGGCCCCGAGGTATCGGGCGCTGATCGATTGATTGACGATCGACCCGACGCTCGGTCGGAGTGGATATAATGGAACGGAGGGGCGTGGACGCGAGGGGAGCGGTAGGCGACGGTGTGCGACCGAAGCCGACGTTCCGATCCGTCTGGCGAGTCGGGCCCGAGCCGGTTTCGCTCCCGCGCGGCGGCCCGCTCCATGGATCACTCAGACGACTTCCGACGCGATTCGATCAATTCGCCGCATTTCGCGGCCACCTCCGGGTGCCGCGACGCGACCGTCGCAAGGACGGTCTCCATCTCGGAACGATCGAAGAACGGATAATGGTCCATGTTTAATGCGATTTGGATCTTTCTCACGTCGTCGCCGGCTCGCAACCAATCGTCCGTCGCTCTCATGAGCGCCGAGCCGTTATCCCTGGTGCTCCAGGTCAGTATGCCGAAGAGATCGGCGACGACTTCCCAGGGCCGCTCGATCGGTATGGCGACGTGGAGACGTTCCGCCAAGTCGGCCTCGCCGAACTCCACGAGGAGACGATCGACGAGGTCGAAGCTCCGATCGAAACTCAGGTCCACTCGTTCCGATTCGATCGCGTCAAGGGTGGCCGTCAGGATCGAGGGCGGCATTGGCGGCGTCCCGGTTCGAGCGAGGACTCGGGCGGACGTCGACGTCCGCGCGCCGCCGACGTCCTTCGAGCCCAATTCGTTCTAGCAATCCCCCTCCCATTATGGATGCCTTCCCTCACGGGGCGGTTCGCGTGGATCGCTTTTTCATCCGGCCGCGGGACGGCGCTTGTCGACCGCCCCCTGGCGAGCGTCCGACCGGCCGTGTACGCTCGCGCCGACACTGGACGGACGTGGTTCTCCGGACGGGATGCTCTGTCGAAAACCTGAACGGCGATTGACGCCAATCATCCCTTCTCCCACAAGGGGAGAAGGGGGGATGTAAGCCCCTCATCGATGGTTTTCGACAAAGCACGGACGGGATGGAGGTTCGTGATGAAGACCTGGATCGCGGCCCTGGCCTTGGGACTGACGGCGGCGGGGGCCGCGACGGCGCAACCGGCGCCGTTCGCGGGCAAGATGGGGGTGGAGTTGAGCGGCGTCGGCGACGGCGGCCGGGACCGGCCGTTCGTGGACCTCGCCCGGACCCATCGCGGCTGGGTGAACGTCGACGGGAAGGGCGACGTCCCGGTCGACGCCAGGGGCTGGCCGAAGGCGGACGCGAAGACCGTCCTCTTCGACATCCGCCCCGTCCCCGCCTGGGCCCCGCCGATCGACGACCCCGACGCCCACCAGCCCGACTGGAGCGGATCGTACCCGTTCGCGCTCAAGGGCGAGGCCGAGATCGCCGTCGCCGAGGGGCCCGGCGTCACGATCGAGGACGTTCGATACGACGCGGCGGCCAACGCCACGACCGGCCGGATCGTCGTTCCCAAGGAGTGCGGGCTCCTGGTCGTCTCGTTCACGAACACCCGCCGCGAACCCGGCGCGGCCGAGGGCTCGGGCTTCACCGACCTTCGGATCATCCGTCCCGGATATCCAGTGGATACGAAACAGATTTTCACTACCGAATTCGTCCGAAGCCTCCGCCCCTTCGCCGCGCTGCGGTACATGGACTGGCTGGCGACGAACCACAACCCCGGCTATTACGGCGACGTCGGCCACCACGCGCTCGAGTGGGCCGACCGCCGCCCCGCCGACTACTCCACCCAGGCCGGAACGCCCGCGGGCAAGTACGGCGTCGCCTGGGAGTACGTCGTCGCGCTCGCCAACGAGACGGGCGCGGACGCCTGGATCAACGTCCCCGTCGCCGCGACCGACGACTACGTCCGCGAACTGGCCGCGTTCCTCAAGCGCGAACTCAAGCCGGAAATCAACCTCTACATCGAACACTCCAACGAGGTCTGGAACTTCGGCTTTCCGCAATATATCTACAACAAGCTCGCCGCGATCGACGAGGTCAAGCGAGGCGGCTCGCCGCTCAACGCCGACGGGTCGAAAGATGAAGAGGTCTGGACCCACCGCCGCCACGCCAAGCGGCTCGTGGAGATCGCCAGGACGTTCCGCGAGGCGTTCGCGGGGCAAGAAGGTCGCGTTCGGCCGATCTACGCCTCCTGGGCGATCAATCCCAAGTCCCACTTCGCCGACGTCCTCGACTGGGTGAAGGCGACTTACGGCGAGCCCAAGGACCTGTTCCACGGCCTTGCCGACGCCGCGTACTACGACGCCGGGGAGGCGGCCAAGAACGGCGACCCCGAGGCGATCGTGGCCGCGATGCGCGCGGCCTCCGACGCCAACCTCGAAAACCGCGGCAAGATCCGGGCGATCGCCGATCGTTACGGGCTGAAGCACTGCCAGTACGAGATCGGCCCGAGCGTGGGCCGGATCGGCGACGTGACCAACGTCGCCAACCGCATCCGCGCCAACCGCCTGCCGGCGATCGAGGCGGTGCTTTTGCACGACGCGCTCGACAACTGGTTCGATCGCGGCGGGGATATGTACATGTACTTCGCCCACATCGGCGCCGTCAGCCGCTACGGCTGCTGGGGCCTGGGCGAGGACGTCGACCGCCTCGACACCCCCAAGTGGCGGGCGATCTACAAGCTGACCGGCACGGCCCCGCCCGCGCGCTAGACGCGAGCCGTCAGCCGTCGCGACGTCGCCGCGCCCGGAAGCCCAACCCGGCGACGGCCGCGGCGGCGATCCAGAGGACCGACGGCTCGGGCACAGGCGCGGGAGCGGCGAGGCCGGGGGGCGTCAGGATGTAGACGTCCTGGCCCGAACCGTCGCCCTTTGGGAGGTCGACCATCAAGTCCCCGCGACCGTCGATGGACACGGTCGCGCCGTACGCAGGCACGTCGTTCCTGGTTAGGCCATATTTGGCCAACAGATCCGGCGGGATCAGATTGCCGATCGAGGTCTCCACGCGGGTTTTCACGTCGTACAGGTTCCAGCCGGCGTGGACCCGGTTGATGAGGATCTGGTTCGTATCGCTGAGTTGAGGGAGTCCGTAATAGGATTCGTGCTCGTCGGCGAGCATGCCGGACCCGCCGAAAGACCCGTCGGCCTGTCTGACGGTGTAGACAAGGGCCTGGTACACCCAAGGGTTGTAACCGGGGGCGTTCGGGATCGTGCCCACGACCAACCCGGAACCGTTCATCTCCTCGGGTCGCATCTGGTAGGTCGTCGGGATCTTGATGAACGACCCCTGGTCCACTTGCTTGGTCGGCAGGCCGTCGAAGTAGCCGGCGGGCTGGGAATCC
Source organism: uncultured Planctomycetales bacterium (assembly GCA_937907525.1). Taxonomy (GTDB): domain Bacteria; phylum Planctomycetota; class Planctomycetia; order Isosphaerales; family Isosphaeraceae; genus Paludisphaera. The sequence goes on from CALCIB010000140.1 coordinate 11,325, forward strand.
ACCGAGACGTAGGTCGTCGGGGCGTAGGGGAACGTCGCTCCCGTCGCCTTGTTCGTCACCACTCCGTCCGAGTACCAGACGGCTCCGCTCTCCCCGACATAGGTCGCCGTGTAATACGGGACGGCCATCGACGACGGCGGGGCGGCGAGGCAAAAAAACGTGGTGGCGATCCCGATCGCGAGCTTCCATCCCAGGTGTCGCATGGCGGTCCTCCTGACCGGCGGGGCGTCGTTCACGCGGGGAGGATACATCGATCTTCCCAAATCGGTCAAGAGGGAGTCCCGTCCGGGGCGCGACCCTCGAATCGGGACGCGGCCCCGGCCGCCGCGCCCGGAGGGCCCCGCGTGAACGACGACGGCCCCTTGGCGCGTCCACCCCTCATCCGGCCCTTGGAACGATGCCGAAACAAATTCCCGGAATGGAACCACGGAGTCACCGAGGACGCGGAGAGAAAATTGAGAATTAAAGTTCAATGGATTAGTAATTCTAATGATTGAAGACGGCCGGGTCGCTCCTCGTCCTCCCTCTCCGTGTCCTCGGTGACTCCGTGGTTCCCCTATCTTCGTCACATGGATTCGACAAGTTGTTTCGGCGGCGTTCCTCGGGCCACCTTCTCCCTCCGGTGGGCGTCTTGAAAGTTGGTGGAATTTTTGTCCAGATGGAGGGTGACCGC
>CALCIB010000141.1 GCA_937907525.1 uncultured Planctomycetales bacterium
TTCGCCCCCCGCGCCTCCCCCCACCGCCGCTCTACCAACGACTCCGCCCGCTGATCCGCCGGAGGGGCCCGGCTTCTCCGGCGTGGAGTAAAGACGCGCGATCACCCACCCGGCCGCGCCGACGCCTCGCGCGGCCGACGGAGGTGGTCGACGACCTTTTCGACGGAGCCCAGGCCCATCGGGAAGTGGGGGGCGGCGGTCGCGCGGCGGGCGAGATCGGCCCTGAGGCGGCGGCGGGCGGGGAGGGTCGGAAGTTCGCGGAGGGCGTCGATCTTGCCGAGGTAGAACGGGACGAACCGAAGCCGCGCCAGTCGCCAGGCGGCCTGGACGGCCAGCAAGGCCAGATGCGCCGGGACCGCCAGCGCCAGCTTGCGCGCCGGCAGGTTCGACCAGAAGACCAACTCGGCGTTGCGGGCCATCAGGCGCTGAAGCTTCGGGTCGCGGTGGTCGGCGGTGGCGGACACTTCGTGAAGGACTCGGCAATGGGGCGTGAAGACCGTCCGCCAGCCCGCCCAGCGGAGCTTGAAGCCCAAATCGACGTCCTCGTAGTACGAGACGAACGCGGGGTCGAAGCCGCCGAGGGTCTTCAGGACGTCGGCGCGGTAGAACGACGCGGAGCCGCTGGGGCTCATGACGTCCTCGACGGGACGATCCGCCCACCGGGCGACGTCCTGGCCGTGACCGCGCTTGGAGGGCCAGCCGGCGAGGCTGTAATCGTCGCCGGCGGAGTCCACGCGGTCGGGCCGGGAGCGGACCAGGACCAACGGCGAGACCGCCGCGACCCTCGAATCCCGGAACGGCGCCAGGCCCGCCTCGATCCAGCCGGGCGTCACCTCGGCGTCGTCGTTGAGCACCTGGACGAACCGCCCCCGCGCGGCCCGGATCCCCGCGTTGGCGGCGCGGCAGAAGCCCTGGCCGGGAGGCAGCCGGACCACGCGGACTTGAGGATGCGCAAGCGCCAACCATTCGCCCGTGGAGTCGTCCGGGCCGTTGTCGACGACGACGACCTCGCACGCGAGCGCGGGGTCGTCGGGCAGGTGGCGGAAGACGGCGGCGAGGGAGAACTCCAGGAGCCGCCGGCCGTGGTAGGTCGGGACGACGATGGAGCAAAGCGGTCGGTTCAGGGTTCGGTCTTCCTCGGGGTCGGCGAGTTGTTCCACGAGATCTTCCCCCAGGCGACGTGCTGGACGGTCATGAAGAGGATGCGGAAGTCGAGCCAGAACGACCAGCGGTTGATGTAGTCCAGGTCGTACTGAACGCGCTTGCGGAGCGAGGTCCGCCCGCGCCAGCCGTGGACCTGGGCCCAGCCGGTCATGCCGCAGGGGACGGCGTGGCGGAGGTTGTAGTCGGGCATCTCGGCGCGGAACCGCTCGACGAAGACGGGGCGCTCGGGCCGGGGGCCGACCAGGCTCATCTCGCCTTTCAGGACGTTGAAGAGCTGGGGCGTCTCGTCGACGTTGGAGCGCCTGAGCCACTGGCCGAATCGGGTGCAGCGGGCGTCCTGTTCGGAGGCCCAGACGGGGCCGGTGGCGGCCTCGGCGTCGCTGCGCATGCTGCGGAACTTGATGATCCGGAACGGCCGTCCCCCCTGCCCCACCCGCTCCTGGGTGTAGAAGATCGGCCCGCCGTCGGTCAGCAGGATCACGAGGGCGACCAGCAGGAACAACGGCGCCAGCAGCGTCAAAAGCAAGGCCGAGATCAAGACGTCGGCGGCGCGTTTGGCCAGCCGGGCGCCGTCGGTCCAGAGCCACCGGTCCACGCCCGCGGCGATCGAGCGCGGGTCGGAGGTCGGGCGGAGGACGGGGGCGGGGGCGTCGACGTCGAGGTCGAGTTCGGCCAGGTCGGGCGGCTCGCCGCCGACGGCGATCCAGTGGACGCTGACGCCGCCGTCGGCCAACCGGGCGAGCCGGGGCCGCAGGTGCTTGCGCGGTCGGGAATGGGCCACCAGGACGTGGGTGGCGCCGGCGATCTCGACGATCTGGTCGACGCGGTCGATGTCTCCCAGGACCGGCAGCGGGTTGGCGCGGGAGTTGACGGCCAGGTGGCGGTCGCGGGCGCGGGGCCCGCGCTTGCGGTGGTGGCCGGCGTCGATGAAGCCGATGATCGGGACGGGCCGGGCGTGCAGGTCGCGCAGGAGCCTGCGGGCGTCGCGGGGGGCGCCCACGACGACGATCCGCTTGCGGGGCCGCGCGGCGAGCCCCGCGACCCGGTCGGCCCCCGCGATTTCCAGGGAATCATTCATGAGGCGCCACCGATCCCTCGGCTCGGACTCCGGGAGGGCCGCGGGTCGTCGGTCGCCCGATTGACCTTTGCGGGAACCCGCGGTTGCCCGTACCATCCTTGGCGAACGCCGCCGTCGCGGCTTTTGGTTCAAGGTTCTCCATCGGCCCGCCCGACGGAATCATCCAGTGAAACCGAGAATCCGCCGGGCCGGCGAACCCGGCGAACCCGGAGAGGTCCACCGCCTTGAGCGATTCCTCGCGACCCCCCGCCGCGACCGGACCCCGACTTTCCATCGTCGTGGTCAACTACGACGGCTGGCCGGACGTCCTGGGCCTGACGGCTCGGTTGGCGCGCGAGCCCGAGTTCCTCTCGGGCGCGTGCCGGGTCGTGGTGGTCGACAACGCCTCCCCCTCGCCGCCGGCGGACGCGGACGTCCTGGACCGGCCGGGGCTTCGAGTCGTCCGCCGGCCCGATAATGGCGGATTCGCCGTCGGTGTCAACGCGGGTTGGCGCGCCCTCCCCGCCCCCTGGCTTTTGCTTTTGAACCCCGACGTCGACGTCCCCCCCGGCTTCCTCGCCGGCGTCCTGGGCCGGATCGCCGACTACGAGGCCAGGCCGGAGGGACCGCCGGGGGTCGTCGGCTTCGCGCTTCATAACGAGGACGGCTCGCGTCAGGGGTCGGTGGGCGTCTTCCCGAGCCTGCTCCGCGCGTTCCGCGAGCAGTTCGTTCCGCGACGGCGGCGGAAGTACGTCCCCGGGCGTCGGCTGCGTCCCGGCCGGATCGACTGGGCCACCGGGGCGTGCCTCCTCATCGACGGCCGGCTGATGGCCGCGGCCGGCGGCTTCGACGAGGACTTCTTCCTCTATCACGAGGAGGTCGCGTTTTGCCGGGTCGCGACCGACCTGGGCTTCGCCGTCGAGTACGACCCGGCGCTCGTCGCGACGCATCGAAAGCCCTTGCAGGATCGGCCGATTTCGCCCAAGATGCGCGTCGTCGTCCGTCACGCCAAGCTCCTGTACTTCCGCAAGCACCGGCCCCGCGGCGAGTTCCTGGCCCTGGCCGCGATCGTCGCCCTTGAAGCGGCGGTTCGAGGCGCCTGGGCCATGCTGCTGGGGAGGGACGTCGAGCGGCGGGCCTGGCGGGAGGTCGCCGCGACCGCCCGGGGGCTTCGCCGAGGCGGCGGCCCGCTGGGCCGCGAGGTGATCGAGCGAGCCGAACGGGCGACCGCCGAGCGCGCGTCCCTCGGCGCCGCGACGAGGGACGACGACGGGCGGAGGAGCCGCCCGCGAACGACGAAAGCCGACCAGCACGGATCCCGACGAGACGCTTATACGAACGGTCTTCCCACCTCGCGGGGGAAGCCGGACCGCGAAGCGGTCAGATGAGGGGGAAGACGCGCGAGACGGCCGTCGAGATCTCGAAAGCCATCCCGACCGGCTTGGAACTCCAACGGCCTTCTTGATCGCCCACCCCTCATCCGGCCCTTCGGGCCACCTTCTCCCTCAAGGGGAGAAGGGCGTTTCGGGATCCGCGACGGTCGGGACGAAAGGACGGACCCGACGTGACCCCCGCGCGACACGGCTTGCGGATCGCCCTGTTGACGGCGCTGGCCGCCCTCTTGCTCGGTCGGCTGGCCGCGACGACCGAGGTGATGTACGCTGACGGCCTGCGCTACGTCGCCTCGGCCCGGGCCGTCGACCGCGGCGACTGGTCGGCCTCGATCGTCCGGGGCGTCGACCATCCGGTCTATCCCGTCGCCGTCGCCGCGGCGCGACGGGCGTTCGGGATCGCCGACACGCCCGAGGGTTGGCAGGCCGCGGCGCAGGCGGTCTCGGTAATCGCCGGCGCGGCGCTGGTCGCGCCCCTCTATCTGGTGGCGCTGGAACTGTTCGGATCGGCCGCGGCGTGGCTCGCCTGCCTGCTGACGTTTCTGGTCCCGACGACCGGCCACGTCCTGGCCGACGCGCTTTCCGAAGGGCTCTTCCTGCTGGCGTGGACCTGGGGCGTCTGGTTCGCCCTGCGGTTCCTCCGCGCCGGGGCCTCGCGGTGGCTGGCCCCGACGGTCGCCTGCGCGGGGCTCGCCTACCTCGCCCGACCCGAGGGCCTGTTGCTTCCGGTCGCCCTGGTCGCGACGCTCTTCCTGATCCCCCTGTCGGCGTCGTGGCGGTTGCCGCGCGCGACGTGGCTGAAGGCGGCGGCCCTGATCGTGCTGGGGCCGGCGCTGATCGTCGGGCCTTACGTCGCGCTCAAGGGAGGGATCGGCACCAAGCCGGCGGTGGCGAGGCTGCTGGGGACCGCGCCCAGGTCCGCGGCCGGCGCCGTCGAGCGCGAACGGCCGTTGGACCCGGATCGATCGGCGCTCAAGACGTTCGCGACCTCGTGGCGGGCGATGTTCCGCGCGGTCCAAACCGCCGTCACGACGCCGCTCCTGGTCCTGGCGGCCTGGGGCGCGCTGGGAGGGGGCCGGGCGACCGACCCCGGACGGGCGCGCGGACGGCTGTTCGTCGCGACGTATGGAACGATGTGGATGCTGGCGCTGGTCCGGCTGTACGCGACGGGCGGCTACTGCACGCCTCGACACGCCCTGATCCTGACGCTCCCCCTGATCGCGACCGCCGCGCATGGGCTGGTCCTGCTCGGCGAGCGGATCGCCGCGAGGGCGTCGGCGGGTTCGGCCGCGAGGGCGCGCGGACTGACCGCGGCCTGCGGGATCGCGCTGGTCGCCGTCGGCTGGGGGCCGGCGACGCTGGCGCCGATCAACGCCGAGTTCGTCGGCTACCGCCGGGCGGGCGACTGGCTGGCGGCCCATTCGGCGGCCGACGCGCGGGTGCTGGACCTCAAGGGCTGGGCGATGTATTACGCCGGCCGTCCCGGCTACTCGTTCGCCGACTACACGACCGTCCCGGCCGGCGGCGGCCCGCGCTACGTCGTGGCTCACGACGCCTTCCTCATCGGCGAATGGCCCTACTGCCAGACGATCCGTGATTACGTCGGCGACCGCGCACCCGCGGCCTCGTTCCCCGAGCGCCCGACGAAGGGCGTCGCGCGCGTCCACGTCTTCGATCTCGCCCCCGGCCTGGCCCGCGCGGAGAAGCCGGGAACGAAGTGACGTAAAAACGTCCGCGTCCCGCAAACCCGGATTTTTGAACATTATAACATAACAACGACATCCCTTCTCCCCTTGTGAGAGAAGGTGGCCGAAGGCCGGATGAGGGGTGGGCTTCCCAACGGCTTCCGGTCGCGTCACCCCTCATCCGCCCCTTCGGGGCGCCTTCTCCCACAAGGGGAGAAGGAAGGAATCGCAACGACCGCCCGAGATCGATCGATCGAACGAGCCTTGCATCAACCCGACGAAGGAGCGCCGACGTGAACATCGATCCCGCCATCACGGCCGATCCCGAGGCCGACCGCCAGGGGCCGTTCCGCCACGTCGTCCGGGTCGCGCTGCTGATGGCGGCGACGGCCGCGTTCTTGCTCTGGTCGCTGCGGCACTCCGAGGCCGTCCTGCGCGACGGCCCGCGGTCGATCGAGGCGGCGCGGAGCCTGGACGCGGGCGACTGGCGCGACGGTCTGGGGACCGTCGAGCCCCCGCTGCATCCGCTGGCGATCGTCGCGGCCCACCGCCTGATCGGCGGCGAAGGGCCCGAGTGGTGGCAGCGCGCGGCGGTCGCGGCGAGCTTCGCGGCGATGACGCTCCTGGTCCTTCCGCTCTACCTGACCGGCCGGGAACTCTTCGGCGACCGGGCCGCGTGGCTAGGGTGCGTCCTGTTCCTCGCCAATCCGCTCGCGGCGTCGGTGGTGGTCAACGTGCTGAGCGAATCCACGTTCCTGGCCGTTTGGACGTGGTCGCTGTGGGCGTCGCTCCGGTTCCTGCGTCGCGGGTCGTTCGGCTGGCTGGCCCTGGGGGTCGGCTGCGGCGGCCTGGCGTACCTCGCCCGGCCCGAGGGCCTGCTGCTCCCCGCGAGCCTGCTGGCGACCTTGCTGCTCGTGCCGTTGCGGGGCGCGGCGCGGATCCACTGGCCGCGGTGGCGGCTGGCCGCGGCCTTGCTGACGCTGGGGCCGTTGGCGATGGCCGGGCCGTACATGGCCGCGACGGGGGCGATCGCCATCCGTCCGGGGCCGGCGCGGGTGCTGGGGCTGGCGCCGTCGTCGCCCCCACTGGCGTTGGAGCGCGAGGCCCCGGCCGATCCGTCGCTGACCGCGGTCGAGGTCCACGCCGCGGCCGCGGCCCGGGTGGTCGCGGTCGTTCTGACGGTCGTTTCGCCGGTCTTGCTGGCCGCGGCGCTTCTGGCGGCCGCCGGGGCGCGGGGGTGGGGCCTTCCGCCGCGGACGTGGCTGTTTCTGGGCGTGTTGCTGACGACTTACGGCGTCGCGCTGGTCCGCCTGCACGCGACGGCCGGCTACTGCGCGGCTCGCAACGCGCTCGCGCCCGGGATGGTCCTGACGCTGCTGGCGGCCGGCGGGCTCGACTTGCTGATGCGTCGCGCGAGCGTTCCCGGCCGGCTCGTCGGCTTTCCCGGCGAGCGGCTCAAGCCGGGGCCGGCGGTCTGGGCCGTCGCGATCGGCCTTCTGGTCCTCGCGCCGAGGTTCCGGGGGCCGGTGGTGTCGACCCCCGGCCCGTTCAACGTCTACTGGGACGCCGGCCGCTGGCTGGCCGACTCGGCCGGTGACGGCGGGATTCTCGACCTGACCGACTGGTCGCTCTACTTCAGCAGACGATCCGGCGCCGGCTTCGCCCACGTCCGCGAGGCCGCCGCCGACCCCGACGCGCGCTGGATCGTCGCGACCGCCGCGCAGGTCGACGAGCCATCGACCTTCGCCGACGAGGTCCGCGCCTTGATCGGGGGTCGCGCGCCCGTCGCCCTGCTCCCGGCCCGGCCCGCGCCCGGCCAGGTGCAGATTCGGATTTACGACCGCTCCGCCGTCCCCGCCGCCGCGGTCGCCGGAGCGGCCTTGGAAACGGGACGGCGTTGAAAGACGGGGCCGCGGAGGCGAGGACGCCCGGCCGGCGCGGCGTCGCGGAGCACGAGGACCAGCGCCGCCAGCGCGACCGCCTCGACGACCCATGCCGCGGCCATCGTCCACCGCCCCAGCCACCACGGGTGCAGCGAGGCCAGCCGGTCCATCCCCTCGGCCCACGGCGCGAAGCCGGTGTAAAGCGGAATCATTCGGCCGTGGACCGCCAGCGTCTCGGCGGCGATCGACGCGGCGACCAGCGCCAGGACCGGGACCGCCCGAAGCCGGCCGCGAAGCGGCCAACGCAACAGGCCGAGGACCACCAGGGCCAGGAACCAGGGGACGGCGGGGCTCGCGTACCACGCGCCGGTCGACCACTGGCCCCACGCCAGCTTCGACTGCGTCATGTGGTAACCCAGGGCCGCGGTGTAGCTGGCGACGATCACCACGCAGGCCGGCGCCAGCCTCGGGTTGGCGAAGATCGGCGGCGGCCCCTCGCCGCGGCGTCGGGCGGCCAGCCACGCGAACGCCCCCCAGATCCAACCCGAAAGGCCGATCGCGATCAGGTCGCGGTGGCGGAGGATCGCCTTCGGGTCCGTCCCCTGGAAGCTCCAACCGCCGGCGAAGAAGATCAACCGCGACCACAGGTCGACCACCCAATGCGACCAGGGGATGTCGTTCATCGCGACGCGCAGGAGGTCGGCCCGGCCCAGGCCGCGGGCGTGGTTGACGGCGGCCTCCTGCATCGAGCTGATCGAGCCGTAATGCGCCAGGTTGAACCGCATCTCCGCCTGGGTCACGACCAGGAACCCCGCCGCCATCGCGACGACGCACGCCGCGACGCGCCGGGGCGACGTCTCGGGGCGCAAGGCGATCAGGACGAGGCAGAAGCCGAGGAACGGCGCGAGGGCGTAGTTCGTCGCCTTGGCCAGCACGGCGAACCCCGCCAGCAGTCCCGTCCCCAGGCAGGCCGCGGCGAGCCGCGACGGGCGGGGCCACGGCTTCGAGGAGAGCGACAGCCCCGCCCCGACGGTCAAGGTCGCAAGCAGGACCGCCAGGGCGTCGTTGGCCACCCGCGCGCCGTTCATCAAGAAAAGCGGATACGTCGCCAGCGCCAGGCCGATCCAGGCCGCGGCGCGGCGATCCGCCAGGTGCCGCGCCAGGATCGCGAACGCGACGACGACGGCCGCGGCGGTCAGAAGCACGTTCATCAGCCGAACCGCGGAGATCGACGCCGCCAGGTCGCCCGCGCCGCCGAACGCCGAGTACAAGGGCCGCATCAACTGATAGCTCAACGGCCCGTGCTGCGCCTGGTAGAGCCGGACGGGGCCCTCTCGGAACGTCGGCGGGGTCCCCGCGTCGCGGTCGGCCCAGAACCGGGAATAGCCGACCGCCCCCGACGCCCCCAGGCCGTCGCGAACGGCCGAATACGGCTGCGGGAACGCCACGGCCCCGGCCAGCACCGCCCGGGGGACGTCCGTGACGCCGACGACGGGCGTCGCGCCCCCGGCCGCGAGATGCTCGACGTAACCGACGTGCTGATACTCGTCCCAGCCCTCGAACGGCGGCAGGGCGCAGATCAGGGCCAGCCCCCGCGCCACCACGATCAAGCCGAGAAGACCCGCGACCCTTCGCGCGAACCGCGGCGACGCCGCCGCGTCGCGCCCGCCCACCAGGTCGGGCGAGGGATGGACGAAGCGCGATCGAGGCATGGCATCACGTCCTTGTGTCGTCCTGGAATCTCCACGCGCCGGACTCGGCTCCGCCGGTCGGCGCCTCCGGTGGAGTCTATATCGGACGTCGCGAAACCCGCGATGCGGGAAAGGCGCGAATCCCTACGCCTTCAGCTTCGCCAGGGCCGCGCCCCGGGTGTCGACCATGTCCAGGAACTTCTGAAGGTTCATCGTTCGGAAGATGTCCGAAACGTAGGGCGTCACCCCATAGAGCACCAGCCGCCCCTGGCAGCGCTCGACCCGCCGCTTCAGCGTGACGAGGAAGCCGATTTCCGAACTGGCGAGGTAGCCGACGTCGCTGAGGTCCAGCGCGTACTTCCCCCCCTCGCGCGACTCGATCGTCTTGTAGAGCCAGTCGCGGCGGGAGAACTGCCACTCCTGGTTCTCCTCCTCCACGGCCTCGAAGGAGACGATCATCACGCCGCCCGTCTCGCTGGTCGTGAAGTTGAGCATGCGACGCTCCTGTCCGTCCGAAGTCGGGTCGCGCCAGGGGGGATCTGAACGGCCTCCGGTGGGGATCGCGGCGCGCCAGGGGCGCGAACCGCCCGGCGCGAATTGTAACCGACAGGCGATTCGACGCAAGCGCGATCCGTCTCGCCGCGAAACTCCGGCCGAACATGGCTCGAATCGAGCGACATCGAACATGACGAGTCTTTTCGGACTCGACCCCCGCCCCTGACGACCCGATACTTATCAGATCCCGCATGCGGCCGCGTTGCAAGCCGGAGCGAAACGGCCTTCTCCCCTTGAGGGAGAAGGTGGCCGAAGGCCGGATGAGGGGTGGGCGGGACCAAAAGCCATCGGATTCGAAGGCGTTTCCGGACCATGGCTTACGCCGAGACACAACGCCGGTCGACCCCTCATCCGGCCCTTCGGGCCACCTTCTCCCTCAAGGGGAGAAGGCGATGTTCGCCACGGCTTCGGAAAAAGTGTCGGGTCGTCAGCCTCCGCCCCAAGGGGCGGAGCGCGGGCGCTTTCGTTCACTTGCCGACGACGGCGACCTCGGCCGGTCGCAGGCCGTCGGCCGCGGCCTTGATCTTGATCGCGCCGGATTCGCCGGGACGGACGCGGACGATCGCCAGGCAGAGGCCGTTGTAGGCTCGACGGCTGTCGGCCTGGAACGGGTCGTGGTCGGTGGAGTCGCCGTTACCCACCGCGACGATCTCGCCGGGACCGTCGACCTTGAACTTCACCAGGTTCCCGGCGCGCGGGGCTTGCAGTCCTTCGACGTCGGCGACCTTGACCGTGACGAACGCCAGGTCGCGACCGTCGGCGGCGATCTCCGGGCGATCGACGGTCGCGACCAGTTTCGCGGCCGGGCCGGTCGTCTTCACGGAGTCGGTCGCCCACTCGCGCCCGTCCTTGTAGGCGACGACCTTCAACTCGCCGGGCTTGTATTCGACCTCGTCCCAGCGGATTCGGTATTCATGCTCGTCCTTCTTCTTGCGCCCCAGCGACTCGCCGTCCTGGAACAGTTCGGCCTCGTCGCCCGAGGTGTAGACGTGAACCGGCGTCGCCTGGCCGACGCGCTCCGGCCAGTTCCAGTGCGGCAGGATGTGGGCCATCGGCAGGTCCGGCCGCCAGCGGGCCTGGTAGATGTGGAAGCGGTCCTTCTTGAACCCGCAAAGGTCCACGATCCCGAAGTAGGAGAGCGCCGAGGGGACCTTCAGCTTTCCCAGACGGTCCAACTCCGCTTGCATTTCCGCGCGCCTGGCGGGGTCGGAGAAGTTCAGCAGGTTGGTGGAGTCGCTGTTGTAGGGGGTGGGTTCGCCGATGTAGTCGAAGCCGGTCCAGACGAACTCGCCGAAGAACCGAGGGTTGCGGTCGAGGGCCTCGAAGACCGTGTCCGGGGCCTGGGCCCAGGGGGGCGCGTCGACGTCGTAGGACGACACCTGGAAGTTCACCCGCGAGTCGCTCCCGCGCTTCGGCGGGAAGAAGTACTCGCCGCGGGAGCTGACGCATGAGGAGGATTCGCTCGTGTAGATCGGCTTGTCCTGGTTCCCCGGATGGTCGAGGATCCGCGCGTACTCGGTCGGGTGGTAGTTCAGGCCGAAGGCGTCGACGGCGGTCTGGAAGCCGTTGACGCCGGCCTCGGGGTTGTTGCAGCCGGCGGTGACCGGGCGGGTCGGGTCTTCGCGACGGACGATCTCGGCCAGCGGCTTGGCCAGCCGGGGGCCGTCTTGCTCGGCGATCTCGTTGCCGATCGACCACATCACGACGCTGGGATGGTTGCGGTCGCGACGGACCATCGCTTGCAGGTCGCGCTCATGCCACTCGTCGAACAGGCTGGCGTAGTCGCCGGGCGTCTTGCCGGACTTCCAGCAGTCGAACGCCTCCACCTGGACCAGGAAGCCCATCCGATCGGCCAGGTCCAGCAGTTCCGGCGCGGGGGGGTTGTGCGAGGTCCGCAGCGCGTTGCAGCCCATCTCCTTGAGGATCTGCAACTGCCGCTCCAGCGCCCGGACGTTGAGCGCGGTCCCCAACGGGCCGAGGTCGTGATGGTTGCACGTCCCTTGCATCGTCGTCTTGCGGCCGTTGAGCTTGAAGCCCTCGCCGGTGAACTCGATCGTTCGGAAGCCGAACGGCTGATCGTAGACGTCGACGACGTCGCCGGCCCACTTGACCGTCACGCGGGCGACATAGCGGTTGGGCGACTCCAGGCTCCAGGGCTTGGGATTGTTGACGGGGATCGTCAGATCGAGCCTCGCCTCGTTGCCGGCCATCAGAATCCTGTCGAGGCCCGCCCCCCCGCTCACTTTCGCCCCCAGGCCGCCGCCGGGGGCCTCCTCGAAGATCTCGGCCGAGACGTCGGCGCGGACGTCGACGCCTTGCTGGTTCTCGACGGTCACGGCGAGTCGCACCATGTCGACCGCGCCGGAATACTGTCCGCCGGGGTTCGGCTGCGGTCCCAGTTGTACTCCTTGCGGGCCCGGCCTCGGCGGTTCTTGCTTCGCCTCGACCTGGTCGAGGCGCCTGGACGTGGCGACGGCGAAGACGCCCCAGTGGGCGACGTGGATTGGAGACGTCTTCACCAGCCAGACGTTGCGATAGATCCCCGCGCCGGGATACCAGCGCGAGCCCCAGTTCTCGGTGTCGAGGCGGACGGCGACGACGTTGTCGGCGTCGTACTTGACCGCGGAGGTCGCATCGACGCGGAACGACTGGTAGCCGTAGGGCCAGCCGCCGACGTGACGGCCGTTGACGTAGACCTGGGCGTTGGCCATCGCGCCGTCGAAGTCCAGGAACAGGCGGCGGCCGCGGTCGGTGGCGGGGACGTGGAACGTCTTGCGATACCAGCCGATCCCCTTCCACGGCAGCTTGCCGGTGTCGTTGGGAAGGTCGTCGCGAAACGGGCCCTCGACGCCCCAGTCGTGCGGCAGGTCGAGCGCGCGCCAGGCGGAATCGTCGAAGGCGACGGTCGAGGGCCACTCGCCCTTGTTGATCCCCTCGTTGGGGAGGGCGCGGCCGTCGCGGTCGAGCAGGCGGAGTTCCCGGATGCTCGCCCACTTGCCATCGGGAAGATCGGTGACGCGGACGCGAAGGTGGCGCTTCGGCTCGAGCGGGACCGACTTGACGGGCCGGTCGGGGGCGACGGTCGCCACGACCGTCCAGCGTTCGCCGTCGTCGCTGGACTCCACGGCGTAGCCGTAGTGGAGTTCGGGGAACTCCCAGTCGACGGCCAGCGCGGCCGGCCGGACCTCGTTCAAATCGACGGCCAGCCATTCGTTCTTGTCGCCGCCGTTGGCGCACCAGCGGGTTTCCGGGTCGCCGTCGAACGCCGCCTGGGCGAAGTTGCTCTTCTCGATCTCCTCGCTCGACGCTCGCGCGGGGATTTTCCACGACGTCCCGCCCGGCTCGTCGCGGCGCGATCCGTCGGGCATCAGGCCGAAGCGGGCGAACCTCCAGCCCTGGTTGAACGACTCGCGATCCCGCGGTTGGGCCGCCGCGGCGGTCGAAACGCCCAGGGCCGCGACCATGAAGGCCGCGACCGGCGCGAGCAGTGATCGAGACGACATGACGACCTTCCTGGAAAGGACGGCGAGGTTCCCGGATCGAACCTCCCCATCCTATCCAGGCCGGCGACTCGTCCACAGGGGTAGCCGGCGACATGACGGAAAACCAGGAACCGCCGAGACGCCGAGAGAGAACGGAGGCGAGGAAATTCATCCCCGGCGCGGTCGCTCTCCCTCGGCGTCCCGGCGGTTCGTATACGGGCTTCACCTGGATCGGCTGAACGTCAGTCCCGGATCGCTCGGGGGGGTGCCGGTCAGGTGGAAGTCGAAGTGGTCGTCGTCCTTCCATTCGAGTCGGCCGACCATCGGCGGCTGGGAGGCGTCGGCCTCCTGGACGAGCGTCAGGTAGCCGCCTCCCTGGGAGCGGACCCCCTGGAACGTCTTGACCGCCCCGTCGTGATCGACGGTCCAGCCGAAGCGGTCGGCCTTGCTCAGATCGAGCGTGATCCTGGTGTGTTCGTCGGCCGTGGCGGTCCAGGTCCCGTCGAGCGTCCCCGGAGCGACCGCGGCCGCCGGCAAGGGCTCGACGGCGGGCGTCGCCGCGGCGATGGCCGGGGCCGGCTTGGCGTCGGCGGGCTTGGCGTCGGCCGCCGGCCCGAGGGCCTTGCGCCGCATCTCCTCCAGCGACTCCACCAGCTTCGCCGACAGCGAGTCCTTCGGCTGCAGCTTGGAGGCGGCGCGCAACTGCCGGAGCGCCTCCTCGCCGTGCCCCTGGCAGAGGTAGTGGTAGCCAAGCAGGAAGTGGGACGACGCCGTGTTCGGCGACTCCTTCACGAACCCCTCCAACGCGCGAACCTGGGTGGTGTAGACCGCGGCGTCGTTGTTGTACAGGCCGATCAGGGTCGGCCAGTCCCAGCCGGGGCCTAACGACAGGACCGGATACAGCGACGCCGACGCCTCGTCGTACCGCTTCAGCGCGAACAAGGCCAACGCGCGGAACTCGTGCAGGGTCGGGTCGTTGGGGAGTTGCTTGAGCGCCTGGGCGGTGAAGTCCAACGCGGCGGTGTACATGCCGGTCTTGAACGCCTCGCGACCGCGCTCGAAGAGGTCGTCGGCCGAGCCGACCACCGCGGCGTCGGGCGCGGGGGCGCTGGGGTTGATCGGCTGGGAGTAGTCGTAGACGCCGTCATCGACAACCGCCCCGACCGCTTGCGACGACACGAGGTAATACGGGTTGTAGTAACTGGTCAGCCCCCAATCGTACAGCATCGGCCCGTAGCTCCAGGACGAGAGCCCCCAGCCCAGGCCGTTGCCCCAGCCCAGGCCGCCGCCCCAGCCCAGACCACTGCCCCAGCCCAAACCTCCCAAACCCCAATTGCCAAGACCCCAGCCCAGGCCGTTGCCCCAGCCCAGGCCGCCGCAGCCCCAGTTGCCAAGCCCCCCCCCCAGGCTGTTCCCCAAACCCCCGCCAAGCCCCC
>CALCIB010000142.1 GCA_937907525.1 uncultured Planctomycetales bacterium
CGGAGAGTGAAGACGAGGAGCGGTTCGTCCGTCATCAACCTTTTAATTCACAATTATTCAATTCTCTAATTCTCGATTTCCTCTCTGTGTCCTCCGTGACTCCGTGGTTCAATTCCGGGAATTTATTTCGGCGGCGTTCCTCGGGCCACCTTCTCCCTCAAGGGGAGAAGGCGGGGATCGCCGCGTCGGTCACTCGTCGTCGTCGGACGAGTCGTCCTCGACTTCGACCTCGTCCTCCTCGTCCTCCTCGTCGTCGTCGTCCCCGACGTCGTCGAGCGGGGAGGGGACGGGGGGTTTGGAGGCCTTGGCGACGGCCTTGGCGCGGGCGGGGGTGACCTCGGAGCGGGGGATGGAGGCGCCGATGCCGGGGGCGTCGGCGGGAATCTCCTCCTTGACGCGCTGGACGAAGTGGGTCGTCCCCTTCTTGGCGGTCAACTCGGCGGCGCGGGCGTCGGCGGCTTCCTTCTGGTTGTACTCGAACGTGCCGACGGGCTTGTAGGCGTCGTTCATGACGACCCAGACGACCTTCATCCGGGCCGCCGGCTTGGCGGCGCGGGTCGACTTGGCCTTGGTCTTGGCGGTGGCCTTGGCCTTCCGCTTGGGACGCGCGACGACTTCGTCGTCGTCGTCGGCCTCGACGACGTCGTCGGACTCGTCCTCCATGGGGTCCAGAGGCTCGGCGGCCTCGCTTTGGCGACGCAGTTCCAGTCGATTCAGCGGTTTCCCAGCCATGAAACCGGCCCTCGGATCTTTCTAGCGAGAAGAAGCGGCGAGCCGCGGCCGTGCGCGGACTCGGACCCCCGCGGGCGGTTCGTCCGCCCCGACGGCTCACAGCCGCCTAGCTTACCCCATGCCGCGGAGATCCGACAAGGCGGACGGACGCGAGGCGAGTGGCGGTTGACAGAGTGTCGCGAAGTGCTACTATGACGGTGTGTTATGGGCGGTCGAGGACGATGCGATGAAAGGTGGTTACAGCGACGACCACTTGGAGGCCCTTCGCTCGATCGACCTCCCGCGCGAGCCGTCACCCTCGTTTTTGGAGATCCCGCCGTTCGGGGCGCGATGGACGCGACTAGGACTGACGGACGCGGACTTGCACGTCCTCCAAAACATGATCCTCGCGACACCGTCCGCGGGCGTCGTGGCGCCGGGAACGAACGGGCTGAGGAAGCTCCGCTTCGCGGTTCCCGGATCCCGTCGAGGCAAGAGCGGGTCATACCGCGTCCTGTATCTCAACGTCCCGACCCACGGACTCGTCGCGCTTTGGGCGGTCCTCGATAAGACCGAAAGCACGAACTTCACCAAGGCCGAGCGCGGGATGCTGGCCGCTCGCGCGGCCGCGTTCCTCGCGGCTCTGGATCAACGGAGTCGATGATGAGCACGCAGCGTGATCCCAACGAGGTTTCCCTGTTGGCGCGGGAGATGGCCGAGGGGATGGACGCGGTGGTCGCCGCGTTGAAGGCGGGCGAGCCGATCGAGAAATTCACCACGCGAACGGCGAGTCTCGACCTGGAACCGCGGGCTTACGGACCCGACGCCGTCAAGGCGATTCGAGCGAAGTTGAACGCGAGTCAACCGCTCCTCGCGAAATTCCTGGGCGTCAGCGTCCAGACCCTTCGTTCGTGGGAACAGGGGACGCGGCCGGTTCCGATGATCGCCGCTCGTTTCCTCGACGAAGTCGACGCCGATCCCGGAATTTGGTCCCGCCGGCTCCAACGCGTCGCGAGGTGACGCGCCGGGCGCGGCCTCGCCCCGGCTCGGACGCGCCCGGCGACGACCGTCGGGCGCCCCCCGCTCCACGGCTCATCGGTTCGGCGTCGCGTCAACCCCATGCGGGCGTTCGGCGGCGAGGCGTCCCGCGGCGTTCGGCCCGGCGGCGGCGTGGCCTTGGTGGTCGCGCCAGGACGGCTGGGGCGTCGGGGCTTCGGGACGGGGCTCGGCCAGGATCCGGCGGACGGCGCCGACCAGGTCGCTAGGGTGGTACGGCTTCGTCAGCGTGTCGTGGACGCCGATCTGGTGGAGGGCCTCGGCGTGCGAATCGAGGATCGCCGCGCTGCAGACCAGGACCGGCTGGCGCTGGTTCATCCGCTTGATCTGGCGGCAAGCCTCCACGCCGGGGACGCGCGGAAGGTTCAGGTCCATGAGGACCAGGTCGTAGGGGCCCCGCTCCGCGTAGGCGTCGATCGCCTCCTGACCGTCGGCCGCGGCCTCGACGTCGTAGCGTTCCAGGGCGAGGAACTCTTGGACCAGCCCGCGCAGGACGTTCTCGTCCTCCACGAGCAGCAGTCTGCCGCGCGCTTCCATGCTCATGCGGTCCTCCTCCGTCGATGACGCGCCAAGACCGACCGGGAGAGGTCGGAGCGGGGCGGCCGGGCGCGAGCCGGGATCCATCCCGGTTCGCGTTCGGCGTCGATCACGGACGTCGCCCGCGCCTTGGTCCGGCCGGGCGGGCGGCAGTCTAGCCGAAACCCAGACTCCCGCCCATGCCGAGTTCGGCCGCGAGCGGACGCCGCCGCGACTCCGACGCCGATCCGGACCCGCGACGGTTCGCCTTGTGGCGGACGGGGGGTTCGAAGGATGATGGCGGGCGGGACCGAGTCGGCTCGACTCAATCTCGTCATCGCGAGTCCACGTCCATGAGTGATCCAGGGAACCCCGAAACCCCCGCCGCCGCGGCGGCTCCGGCACCCCCGGCCGCGGCGAGGGTCGTCGTCCCCGAGCACGCCCGAGGGCTCGGCGAGGAGGTGGATGGAGATGACGAGGTCGATCGCCGGTTGACCGAAATCGAGATGCTGGGCGAGGAAGTCGCGATCGGCTGGAAACCCGGGGCCGTTCCGCCACTCGCTCCGGAAGTTCGGTTCCTGCACGTCTCTCGGACGATCCACCAACTCGTGACTGATCGCAACCGTTCGGTCGGGATCTTTCTGGCCGTGGCGTCGATCCTGGTGGCGGCATCGACCGGGCTGCTCAACGTCAAGGCAGACGTCGCGCCAATGGTCCCGCTTCGCGTCATCCAGCGCTGGTGCTTTCCAGCGACCTTCGCGGCGCTTGCCGTGTTGGGGGTATTCATCAGCTTCCTGCTGATCCGTGCTCGCATCGGCCTGATCTATGAGGTCGCCAAGCTCAACGTCCTGCTCGGCACGCCCACGAGGCGCGTGCAGCGGGTCAATCCGCTTTCGATCTTCTACGTCATGCATCTGTTGGTCGTCGCGCTCGGCGGTGGGTCGGCCGGGCTGGCGACCGCGATGGTGGTTTACGGGGCGCTCGCCGACGATGCGGCCGCGGTCGACTCCGGCTCGACCGAGTCGGGGCCCGGGGCGGTCGTGTCGATCGGCGTCGGACTCCTCGTCGCTCTGGCGTACATCGGGGGACTCGTGGCCCTCTATTATGTCGCGGTGCTTCGCAACACGACCGACGACCAGCTCGACGCGGCAAAGTTCTGAATCTTGAAAGGCATTCGCGCGAAGTCATGATCGATCGCCCACGCATTTGTGTCTTCTGCGGCTCGTCGTTCGGGAATTCGCCGGCTTTCCGCGAGAACGCGGAGCGCGTCGGCCGGGCGATCGCCCGGAGCAAGCTCGGCCTGGTGTACGGCGGGGGGCGCGTCGGACTGATGGGGACGATCGCCGACGCGGCCCTGGCCGAGGGGGGCGAGGTGATCGGCGTCATTCCCCAGGCCCTCTCCTCGCGCGAGATCGCCCATCACGGCTTGACCGAGTTGCACGTCGTCACGGGCATGCACGAGCGCAAGGCCATGATGAACGCCCGCTCCGACGCCTTCCTCACCCTTCCCGGCGGCGTCGGCACCTACGAGGAGTTCTTCGAGATCCTCAGTTGGGGCGCGCTCGGCATCCACGCCAAGCCCATCGGCCTGCTCAACGTCGAGGGCTATTTCGACCCGCTGCTGGCGCTTTTGGAGTTCGGCGCCGACGCCGGCTTCGTCCGCCGCCGGCACCTCGACTTGATCCGGGCCTCCGACGATCCCGAAAACCTGGTCTCCGACCTGCTCCACCACGCCCCGCCGCGACGCCGGCCGACGTCCGAGACGCCTTCGGTCGGTGATCTGAAGACCGGCTGAATATCCGCCTGGAATCGGCGAACCCCCTCGCGGAGACGTTGCGCGACGCGAAGGGAGGCGGATCATGAACCGGGCTTTTTGGATCGTGGCGATCGTGCTGACGGCGTGCGCGTGGGGCGCGTCGGCCCTGGCGTATCCGAACCTGCCCGAGTCGATCCCGACCCACTGGAACGTCCATGGCGAGGTCGACGGCCGGGGCGGTCGTTGGACCGTCTTCCTGATGCCGGCGGTCACGACGGGCTTGTTGATCTTCTTCGCGTTCCTCCCCGCGCTGTCGCCGAAGTCGTTCGAGGTCGACTCGTTCCGGCCGACGTACCTTTACGTCATGGCGGTGACGGTCGGGCTGCTCGTCTACGTCCAGGCGATCATCCTCATGGCGATCTTCCAGGAGGTCGGCGGGGTGACGTGGCTCGACACGGGCCGGGCGTTGACGGCGGGGCTGCTCGCGTTTTTCGGCCTGATCGGCGGCGCGATGGGGAAGGTGCGCAAGAATTTCTACATAAGGATTCGCGTCCCCTGGACGCTCGCCAGCGACCGCGTCTGGGACGACACGCACCGGCTGGCGGCGTGGGTGATGGTCGTCGGCGCGGTCGTCGGCCTGGCCGCGGTGGCGCTGGGCGCGCCGATACCGGTCGCCTTCGGCGTGCTGCTGGCGACGGTGCTGGTTCCGGTGGTTTATTCGTTCCTTCACTACAAGGCGTTGGAGCGTCGCGGGGCGCTTTGACGGCTACCAGAACCGCCACCAGGGCTTGTTGCGCGCTCGACCGCGCTTGATGGCGGCTTGCAGGGTCGCCAGGGCGGCGGCCATGGTCGCGTCGTCGACGTCGCGGTCGGGGACGACGCAGGGAAACATCCTCATGGCGGCGGGGTCGGGGAGCTTCTCGCCGGCCTCGATCGCTTGCACGATCGCCTGGGATTCGGCGGAGTGAAGCATGAGGGCCTGAAAGTCCGCGTCCCGCATCGTCGCGCGCAGGCGCGGGGCGAGGGCCCAGGCGCGGGCGTAGGCGGGGAGCGACGCCAGGGGGACGTCGGCCACCACGCGGCCGTCGCGGCGCGCCCGGATGACGGTGGAGGGATACGGGAAGCCGCATGCCTGGAAGTAGGATCGGCCGAAGGCGATCGTCGAGACGGTTTCCACCTCGTGAACCACGTCCGGGTCGAAGCCCTGGGTGATCATCGCGTCAAGCAGCGAGTCGATCGACTCGTGCTTATGATGTTCCACGGCGTAGGTCGTGATCGCGCGGTCGAGTTCGGCGCGACGGGAGGCTTCCTCCGGCGACAACTCGAAGACGGCGAAGCGGGTGACGTAGCCGACGTCGGGGGCCGAGGTTTCGGCGGGCCAGTTGGGATCGAGTTGGGCGGCGTCGTGGCCGTCGACCTCCACCTCGCGGTCCCAGCCGGCCTTTCCCCTGGCGATGATCGTCGCCTTGGCCAGATGAACCCGCCCAGGCGCGGCGGCCTCGGCGGCGAAGCGGAACCAGGGCCGATCGCCGCCGAGGACGCTCCCGAATCGATCGGCGTCGAGGAAGCGATGGACGGCGGGGCCGACGAAGGCGCGACGGCCCGCGAAGCCGTAATCGTCGTCCGCCTCGACGGCGTTGCAAACGGCCCGTCCGTCGAGGAACGAGCGGATCGGCCCGGCGACGGTCGTCGTCCAGATCACGGCGGCCTGGCGCAGCGAAGCCTCCAGATCGTCGGCGAACCCGACGACGCAGGCTTCGAGCGCCTCGTCGTCGTGGTCGTGGAGTCGGGTCAGGACGTGGGCGTGGACGGCCGGAGGCCGGCCCGGCGCTTCCGGCGGCTCGCGCGGCTCGACGGTCAGGGTGACGCGGCCGTCGAATAGGCGCAGCGAGCCGTCGTCGAGCAAGGTCCAGCCGTCCAGGTCGCCGCCGTGTTCGGCGACGCATTCCTCGATCAGTTCGAGCAGGCGTGGGGGGTCGAACATGGGGTGGCGGGCTCACGGCTTGAGGGCGACGCCGGACGTCCCCTCTCCCGTCGGGAGAGGGTGGCCCGAAGGGCCGGGTGAGGGTCATGACGTTTCGCGAAGAGCATCGATTTATGGCATGTAGATCCGACGATCCATCCGAAGCGCGGCGACCCTCGCCCGCCGCTTGCGCGGCTGCCCTCTCCCGGCGGGAGAGGGGACGGAAGACGCGGAATTGGATTTCGGAAATTTAAATATATCAATCTCCCGCGTCGATCCAACGCGCCAGATCGTCCGCGGAAGGCGCGGCGTCGTCGATCCGAAGTTGCTCGGGCGCGCCGGCCAGTTCGTAGGCGGCTTGCGGCCACGCCTTCGCGAAGTCGGCGCCCGCGCGCGAGATCCGCAGGGGAGTCGGCGCGGCGAGGGCGGCGGCGGCCTTGAGTCCGCCGAACTGCCGGACGCCGGGAAGGTCGATCGCCGCCGGGACCGGGCCGCGCTCGTCGGCGTCGCCGCCGCCGTCGAGGTCGATCGCGGCGCGCGCCAGGTTCGGAATCGACGGCAGGGCCAAAAGCGCCTGTCGGCCGGAGAGGCCGGAGGCGACGAGCGCGACCTGGCGGACGTCGGGTTGCGCGTTCGCCCACGCGGCGACGGTCGCCAAGTCCTGCATCTGGTCGGCCGCGACCGAGGGGTTGTAAGTCAGGCCGTGGACGACTTCCGGCCGATGCGCGACCGGCGCGGCCGGGTCGATCGACTCGCCGACGAACAGCGGATCGAAGCCGACGACCGACTGGCCGCGATCGACCAGCGCGCGGGCCGTCGCCGAGAGTTCGCCGGCCTCGGTCGTCAGCGCGGCCTTGCCGCGGTCGTCGGCGAGGATCGTCAACCGGCCGTTGGGTCGAGTCGGCGTGATTCGAACGACCGGGACCGCGTCCCCCCGGCCGCGGCGACCGACGCGGAAATGGGCGATCGAGAACCCCTCGCGGGCGACGCGGCGGACGGCCTGGACGTCGAGAGCCTCCGGCGGGGGCGATTCCAGCCCGACGCGGACCCGGTGGGACGTCGCCAGGAACGGCCGCGCGGCTTGCCAGGCGGCGACGTCACGAACGGGGGACATGGCTTCGAGTTGCTCGGCGAGCGTCGCGACGAGGTAGTCTTCAAGCTGTTCGGGGGTCTTGCGCTGGGGCGCGGGGTGGTCGGCGTCGAAGGTCAGGAGGGCTTCGGCGGTCTCGGCCTTTTGTTCGCCCTCGCGGGTGTCGGTCGAGTCGTCCAGGCCCAGCAGGCGGCGACCCATGAAGGCGTAGACGGCGTTGCGGCTGGTTTGGTTGTAGTTGTGGGGGAAGTCGAAGACCGTCGCCTCCAGGTCGTCGGGCGAGCCGATCAGCGAGTAGACGCCGCGGATCGCCGGGGCGACGCGGGTCAGTGTGTTCTTGGTCCAGTCGCCGGTGGCGCCGACCAGGATCATCGGCCGGGGGGCGAAGAGCGCGGCGAACTCGACGTTGTCGGTGCCGATCCGCAGCCCGGCGGCGTTCTCGCAGACGCAGCCCCCCTGGAAGTAGTCGGAGACCATGACGACCGGCGCGGCGACCTTGATCCTTTGGTCGAGCGCCGAAAGGATGAACGTCTGGGTGCCGCCGCCGGACTCGCCGGTGCAGCCGATCCGAGCCGGGTCGACGTCGGGGAGCGAGCCGATCCAGTCGACCGCCCGAATACTGTTCCAGGTCTGGAGGGTGAAGAGGCTGATGCCCCAGCGGCGTAGGCGGTCGTTTAGGAACTCATGCGGGAACGGCTTGGAGTCGTTGTACCCGACCATGTCGTAGAGGAAGACGACCGCGCCGAGCTTGGCCCAACGGATGCAGCGGTGCTGGACGTCCTCGGCGGTTCGGCCCTCGGCCCAGTGGCCGTGGGGGCAGAGGATGGCGGGGATTTTGCCGGCGGGGGCGGGGTTGGGCCGGTAGAGGTTGCCGCTGAGGGTGAAGCCGGGAAGCGTCTCCAGCACGACCTTTTCGATCGTGTAGCCGTCGCGCTCCACCTTGCCGTAGACCTTGGGATCGAGCGGCGTCCTGGGGGGCGCGGGCCAGAGGCCGAGCGTCACGAGCATTTGCTCGCGGAGATGGGTCGCGCGGTCCCGCCAGGCGGCGGCGGTGGCCGGGGCGTGGAAGTCGGCGCCCTCCTGGTTGGTCCGCGAGCGTCCGCGGCGGGCGTCGGGCGTCGGGGCGACGGAGTCGACGGAGCCGCGGGCCATGTCGAGCAGACGGTTCGGGTCGCCGTCGGGGTCCGGGTCGAGGACGATCAAGGCGGGGCATGGGGGAGGGGGCGGGGATTGCTTGGCTTTCTCGTCCTTGGGCGGCTCGGCGGCGGTCGCGAGTTGGAACGGGCCCTGGACGACGCCGAGGTCAAGCCAGCGCGGGGTCGGCTCGCCGGAGACGGATCGTGGCTTGAGGGTGACGACGTCGCCGTCGCGGGCCGTCGTCCATTCCTGGTTCGCGGGGGCCCAGACGCGGAGCGTCCGTTGTTCATCGGCGCCGAGCGAGACGGCCAGGGGCGGCCCGGCGAGGTCGCCGGGGGTGAGGATCATCGGCTGGGAGGCGATGGTCGCGAGCGCGAAAGCCAGGCCGAGCATGGGGATCGACTCCGCTACGGGACGTTGGCGTCGCCGAGCCGACGTCGGCCGGTCGCGCGGGTTCGATGGTAGGCGGCGCGACGGGGAGGCTCAAGGGCCCGGCGATCCCCAGGGGGGGAACCGGGGAACGACGCGCCGCCTAAGCTGTCGAAAACCACCGGCGACGAGCAAGCATCCCCCCTTCTCCCCTTGAGCATAGGTATGGCCACAACTTTTCGATTAGGAATTTGGAGAGCATAGGCAAGCTC
>CALCIB010000143.1 GCA_937907525.1 uncultured Planctomycetales bacterium
CTCATCCGGCCCTTCGGGCCACCTTCCCCCGCGAGGGGGGAAGGCCGTTGTTTCGACCGCGACGCCCTTATGGGACGGACTCCAAGCCGTCACCCTTCCCGACGGGCGACGGCGAACAACGACGTCCCAGTCGGGAGCGAGCCGCGAACCGCCAACGGATGTTCCAGCGCGTGGGCGGCCTTCAAGACCAGGGGGCCCGGCCAGGGGGGGAGGGCCAGATGCCGAAGGTAGACCTCGGCCGGGTCGTCGCCGGGACGCGCGCGTTCGCGTCGCAGGCGTCGCCGCAGGATCGGGACCATCCACGCCCCCCACCAGAGGATCGAGCGCAACGCCAGGCCGGAGCCCTCGAACGCCCGCGCCAGGTCGTCCGGCTCGTAGCGTCGACGGTGGCCCTGGACCGCGTCGAACTCCGAGAACAAGGCCGGCAGCGCGGGAACGCTGGCGATCAGCGTCCCTCCCGGCGCGACCAGGCCGGCCAGGGTCGCGACCGCCGCGCCGTCGTCGTCCAGGTGCTCGATCACGTCGAGCGCCAGCACCGCGTCGAACGTGTCGGCCTCGCGCCACTCGGCGAGCGGGCGCGTCAGATCGGCCTCGACGAGGTCGCGGTCGGGAGCGTCGATCCGGGCGAGGATCCGGGGCGAGACGTCGAGCCCCGTCGCGCGATGACCGGCGGCCTCAAGCGCGTCCAGGGTCACGCCCCAGCCGCAGCCGGCGTCGAGGATCCGCGCGGGGGCGCGAACCCCTTGCCGCGCCAGAAGCGCGAGGGTCAGCCGCGCGCGGGCCGACCACCAGGGATGTCGCCGCACGGCCGCGCCGGAGCGGACCAGGATTTCCTCTCCCATGTGGTCGTCGGCGACCCCGCGCGACCATCGTCGGATCATCCGCGTCGTCCTCCACGACTCCCTTGAAATCGGGCCCGGATCAACTTAACCGATCCCGCCGTCGCCGCGAGGCCAATTTCGGCTGGCCGAGCCCGCCGCGCCCGGTCGATTCGTAGAAGACGAGGGACGACCGCCGGCGCGTCGCGAACGGACGTCGAGACGCGATTCGGGGTGTTGGACTTACGAAGGAATCCGTTAGAATGACGTCGGCAGACGCGCGGCCGAAGGCCGACGTCCCACCGGCGGGCCCGACGTCCGTACCCGACGCAAGCCGACGACGTCCGCGCGCCGAGGCCGACTTTCGAATCGACGGACTCGCGACGCATGTCTTTCGACCGCGGGTTCGGCGATAATCAGTCCTGACGGGTGTTGAGCGCGGCGTGTGGACGACGGCCCTCCCAATCGTTGTTGACCGAGAAGGTCGGGACGGTTTTCATGAAGGTTCAGCTCATCGTGGTTCGAGGCAAGCCCGAGGGCAAGGTGATCCCGCTGTCGGGGCCCAAGTTCAAGATCGGTCGCGGCGAGACCTGCCACCTCAGACCCAACAGCGAACAGGTCAGCCGCGAGCACGCCGAGTTCTCGATCGACGACGGCGTCGTGACCGTCGCCGACCTGGGCAGCCGCAACGGGACGCTCGTCAACGGCAAGGCCCTGACCGAACCCTGCGTCCTGAAGGACGGCAACCTCGTGCAAGTGGGGCCGCTGACGTTCGCGGTCCAGATCACCGGCGCCCCCGCGGCCGCCGCGCCCAGGCCGGCGACCGCCAAACCCGCGGCCCAAACCCCGACCCCGGCCGCCGCGTCCCAGCCGGCCGCGAAGCCCCAAACCCAGGCGCGGCCCCAGGCCAAAGCCCCCGAGGTCCGCTCCGCCCCGGAGGACGTCCTTAACGAGGACATCGACTCCTGGCTCGTGGGCGAGGCGACCGGCAGCGCCCCCGACGCCCCCACCCAGGTCTACGGCGGCGACACCATCACCATCGCCGCCTTCAAGGACGCCGCCTCCACTCCCGCCAAGCCCGCCCCCGTCGAGGAAGAGGAGGAGGAAGAGGAGGAAGAGAACGAAGAAGACGAGGTCATCGAGGACTCGCTCGACGAGGACGAAGAGGAGGAAGAGGAAGAGGAAGAGGAAGAGGCCGTCGAGGAGTTCCTCGATGAGTCGAACCCGTTCTACGCCGCCAAGAAGGCCCAGAAGGACGCCGAGAAGGCCGCCAAGGCCGGCGGTGGCGGTGGCGCGGGCGGGGCCAACCAGCAGTTCAAGGACTCCAGCGACGCCGCCTCGGAGATCCTCAGCAAGCTCATGGAACGCCGACGCGCCTCCAAGTGACGGTCGTCGGCGCGTCCGGCCCGACCGCCCACGGATCGCGCGTCTCGCCGCGGGTCGATCGGCCTTCTCCCGTCGATCGACGCCCCATTCACGATCCTCGATCCCACGCCGTTCCGCCTCATGACGACCCCCGAACCCCTCGCGCTTGAATCCGGCATCGAGAACGCCCGTCGCGAGCTGGACGACCTCGTCCGGCGCCTGGAAACCGTGGTCGTGGGGCAGCGGCCCCTGATCGAGAAGCTCGTCGTCGCGCTGCTGGCGGGAGGACACGTCCTGGTGGAGGGCGTGCCGGGGCTGGCCAAGACCCGCGCCGTCCGGGCGCTGGCGCGGGCGCTGGACCTACCGTTCCGCCGGATTCAGTTCACGCCCGACCTGCTGCCGGCCGACCTCACCGGCACCCAGATCTACCGCCCGGCGACCGGGACGTTCGACGTCCGCCCCGGGCCGATCGTCACCAGCGTGCTTCTGGCCGACGAGATCAACCGCGCGCCGGCGAAGGTCCAAAGCGCGCTTCTGGAGGCGATGCAGGAGGGTCAGATCACCGTCGGCGACGAAACCATCGTCCTGCCGGAGACCTTCTGGGTCCTGGCCACCCAGAACCCCATCGAGCACGAGGGGACCTACCCCCTGCCCGAGGCCCAGCTCGACCGCTTCCTCCTGAAAATCCTGGTCGGCTACCCCGACCGCGACGCCGAACTGGCGATGCTCGACCTGCCGACCGTCGCGGACGCCTCGCGCCCCGACGCCTGGCTCGACGACGCCCCGGCGCTTTTGAACCCGGCCGACGTGCTCCGACTGCGGCGGCTGACCGCCTCGATCCAGGTCGCCGACGCGATCAAGGAATACGTCGTCGACCTGGTCCGCGCCACCCGCGATCCGGAGGCGTTCGGGCTGGGTCTGGGTCCGCTGATCGAACTGGGCGCCAGCCCCCGCGCGACGATCTCGCTGGTCCGCGCGGCGAGGGCCCACGCCCTGCTTCGGCGCCGCGACTACGTCACCCCCCACGACGTCAAATCCATGGCCCGCGACGTCCTCCGCCACCGCGTGGTCGTCAGCTACGAGGCCGACGCCGAGGGCCTCTCCGTCGACGACGTCCTGACGAGGATCCTCGACCACGTCCCCGTCCCCTGACCCCGCTCCACCACGAGGACGACCGGCGCCGTGTACGGGGCGCCGGTCGAGGTGGGTCAACGGGTGGCCGCCGGGGTGGATGGGAGGGGGGGCCGCCGTTCCGCGGGAGAGGCCAACCAATCCGGCCAGACCGGCGACTCCTCGCGTACCTCGAGATAGATCTCCCGCATCTTCGCCTTTAGATCGGCCAGCCGTTCCGGTTCGTCGCCGCTCCGGTCCCGCGTCTCGCCGATGTCGGTTCGCAGGTCGTAGAGTTCGAAATCCGTCAGCTCCGCCTTCTTCATCTCCTCCATCTGACCGGGGAGGATGCTGGCGCCGGTGCGGGGGGGCATCGGCGTGATCCCCGCGAGCAACTTCCAATCGCCCTCCCGGATGGCGACCTTCTTCGGGGTCGCCCCGAAGCTGAACTGCCAGTACAGCGGTCGTTTCCTGACGATCGGCTCGCCGTCGAACACGGGGAGCAACGAGGCGCCGTCCAGCGTTCGATCCCCGGGGGGCTGACCGCCGGCGATCGCGCAGAACGTCGGCAGCCAGTCGACGGCGGAGACGGGTTCGTCGCTCTCGGCGCCGGCGGTCGAACGGCCGGGCCAGCGGATGATCGCCGGGACGCGAATCCCGCCCTCGTACACGTTCCCCTTCACCCCGCGCAGGGGGCCCGCCGAGCCGAAGGGGTGCTTCGGAGGCGTCGCCGGGCCGTTGTCGCTGGTGAACACGACGAGGGTGTCGTCGCGATGCCCGCCCTCGTCGAGGGCCGCGAGGATCTTGCCGACGGCGGCGTCCATCTGGGTGATGTTGGCGTGGCGCTCGCGGCGCCTCGGATCGGCCACGTCCGGATACTGGTCGAGGTACTCGGGGGCGCTGGCGATCGCCTCGTGCGGCTCGTGGAAGGCGACGTACAGGAAAAACGGCTTTTCGGGCCGATGGATTTCCTTCAGCCAGTGGATCGCCTCGTCCGCGACGATGAGCGACGAGTAGCCTCGCGTCTCGCCGACCGGCTTGCCGTTGCGGACGAAGTTGCGTGGATTGCGGTGCGACGGGATCGCGTTGTTCTGGGTCGCGAACCAGTAATCGAACCCGTGGTCGTTCGGCTGCGGCTGATCGGGACTGTTGAAGCGGCCGTTGAGATGCCATTTGCCGACGAGGCAGGTGTCGTAGCCGGCGTCCCGGAGGAGGGTCGCGACCGTGACCTCCTCGCGCCGGAGGTGGACCGGCGAGCCGTCCCCGATCCAGTTGTGGACGCCGACCCGATGCGGCGCGCGGCCGGTCATCAGTCCGGCCCGCGAGGGGGAGCAGATCGGGGACGCGGCGTAATAGCTCGTCAAGCGGAGCCCCTGGGAGGCCAGGCGGTCGATGTGCGGCGTCTTGACCACCGGGTGGCCGTAGCAGGCGACGTCGCCGTATCCCAGGTCGTCGCTCATCATGAACAGGACGTTGGGCCGCGGCGGGCCGTCCGCGGGGGGAGCGGCCGTCGCGACGGCCGCGGTCGTGCAGCAACAGAAGGCCAGAACCGTGCGGAGCATGCGCAATCTCCCCCTTCGACGAAAAAGGCCGCGAGTCTGGATTTCACGAGGCGGCGGGCCTCGCCCGCCCCGCCGTCAGTAGGAGTCGGCGGAGACCACCTCGCCCTGCGCGCGCGAGCCCAGGCCCCACAGCGTCTGCAGGCTGACGGAATCCTTGATGAACCGGACGGAGCCGTCGCCGAACATGACGTTGCAGCCGCCGGAGTGGAAACTGCTGAGGCCGAACATGCCGGGGCTGAAGTACGAGTTCGAGAAGCCGCAGTTCGGGACCTTGGGGTTCGGGGCCATCACGACGTTGCCGAGCGTGAGCGTCGGGAAGGCGATCGCCCAGTACTGTCCGAGCGTGACCGTCCGAGGCCCCCGGGCCGTGGCCCGGGCGGCGGAGCATTGTTGCGTCCACTGGACGAACGCCGCCGCGTTGGCGGGCCCCGGGATCATGGCGGGCGTGTTCCGCGTCAGGCTCCCGGCCCCGGCGAAGATGACGTCCTGGGGGATCGTCACGGCGTTGACGTTGCCGGTGCCGGGCCTCCACTCGCCGAAGGCGATCGTGTTGCTCAGCCCGTCGGTCACGGCCGAGAGCTTCACCGGGGCCACGTTCACGGCGTCCCCGCCGAAGTAGAACAGTCCGTTGGGCGGCCCGCCGGTCTGGGTCGCGTCGAACTCGAGACTCGAGCCCATCGAGGCGAAATAGCAGTTGCCCGTCACCTGGTAGTTGAGCAACGTCGTGCCCCCGGCCATCCCCATCCCGGTGTACGAGGGGACCGGCGAGGACGGGCAAAGGAACGTGGCGATCCGGGTCAGGGCCACCGTCTGGTTGCAGGCGACCCCGTACGTGTCGTTCAGGATCGGCAGGGAGAAATTGACGGAGTTCGCCAGCGGTTGCTGCTCCATGTAGCCGAGGATCCGGACGTGGGCGCTGAAGTCCCCGTGGACGAGCCTTCCGGCCATCGCCGACCACACCGCCTGCTGCCCCGGCGGGAAGCTGTCGTTGGTGCTGACGTAGTTGTGCAGGCCGAGGCCGATCTGTTTCAGGTTGTTGGAGCACTGGGCGCGCCGCGCCGCCTCGCGCGCCGCCTGCACGGCGGGCAAAAGCAGCGCGATCAACACGGCGATGATCGCGATCACCACCAGAAGTTCGATGAGGGTGAACGCCCGGCGACTGTGGTGGTTCATCGGTACCTCCGCGAAGGTTCTCGGCCGCGCCGATCGGTCGCGACCGTTCGATGTATGAGATGAAAGCGGGCCGCGAGAGGAGACGGAAACCATGGCCCGAACCGATCATCGATATGCGACACTATCCGATGCTTGCGTGCGCCGCAAGGAAAACCGCCGACTCTTTCCACGAAATGTTTAACGGAGACGTCCGCGGCGGGCCCCGCGCGACTGGCGTATACGCCGCGGCTTCCGACGATCCTCGGCGCTTCCGCGCGGTCGTCGGGGTCCCACGCGCCGGCATGCCCTTGCCTCCCGGCGTCGGACCGTGGAATACTCTGTCGAGCGGCCCGCGCGTCCGCCGGGTCCGCCGGGTCCGCCGCGACCGCCGGGGCCGGCCGAGGAGGGAGGCCGACGGACAGCCGCCCATTGAGGATCGATACGACCGCGAGCGGAACGCTTTAGGGTCGTTTCCAGTGAATTTCCGTGCCGGGAGGCGCCAAATGCTTCGTCGGATCGAACCCGATGCAAGGCCGCTCGCCGACCCTCGAAAATCAGCCGTCGCGGCGCGAAGGGGAGGGCCGCTCGCGCGGTCCCTCGCCATCGCCGTCATGGCGTGCGCCGGTCTGATCGGTTGCGGCGGCGGGGAGACCGTCTCGATTTCCGCGCCCTCCACCGAGGAGGCTCGTCGCGCGATCACCGAGGCCCTCGACGCCTGGAAGGAGGGGACGACGGCGGAACTGGAACGCCGCGAGCCCCCGTTGCGGTTCTACGACTCCGATCGCGATCAAGGCGTGAAGCTCCTGGACTTCGCCATCAAGGAGCCCGCGACGGAGGCCGGGTCGGTGGTCGAGGTTCCCGTCACGTTGACGTTCCAGAAGGGCCGAAGCGGGCGAAGGAGTCACGACGCCGTTTATCAGGTCACTCTCCAGCCCGACGTCGTGGTGCTGCGCAGCGACCCGTAGCGCGCGGGGCCTCGACGGCCGACGACCCACCGCGCGAGCGAGGCCGTTCAGGTGTGCGGCCACCATTCCAGGTAGCCTTCCCAGATCCGATCCAGCGCCGCCGCGGCGCGGGCGCGGATCTTGACGTCGACCAGCATCGAGACGACGGTGGCGTCGGGGTTGATCTCGGCCGTGGTCCAGCCGGCGGCGCGCGCGACCCGGATCGGCTCGGCGACGTAATCGAACAGGCTGCTGGTGCCGATGCTGAGGACCGCGTCGAAGCCTCGCGTCATCTCGGCCTCCAGCCGGCCGACCCTCGCCGGGTCGAGCGGCTCGCCGAAGAGGACGACGTCGGGGCGCAAGCCGGCCCCGCAGTCCGGGCAGCGGGGAACGTCGGTCATCCCCTCGTAGGTCTCGACGCGGACGCGGTACGGGCAGGCCGTGCAGCGAACCTCGTGAAGATCGCCGTGGACGTCCAGCACGTTCCGCGAGCCCGCCGCGGCGTGGAAGCCGTCCACGTTCTGGGTGAGGATCCAGACGGCGTCGAAGTACGATTGCATCTCGGCCAGGACGCGATGCCCGCGGTTGGGCCGGGCGCCCCGGCAGGCGCGCTCGACCTCCTTCAAGTAGGTCCAGGTGACTTCCGGGCGCGATTGGAGCATCGCGCCGGAGAGGACGACCTCGATCGCCATCCCCTTCGTCGCGGGCCGATCGGCGTGGTACAGGCCGCCGACGCCGCGATAGGTGGGGAGCCCCGAATCGGCCGAGAGCCCCGCCCCGGTCACGGCCAGGACGCGCTTCGCCTTGCGAAGCTTCTGGACGATCCGGGCGACGCCGCGCGCGTCCTCGGCGGAAAGCTCGTCGGGCTGGGCGGTGTCCATGCTCGGCCTCGCGGGGAGTCGCGGGTCGCGACCGATCGATCCAGTAAGACGCGCCGACGAACCTCACTTCCAGACGAAGTGGCCCAGGAGCAACCCGGCGACGAACGCCAGCGGGACCGCCAGCAAGACCAGCAGCGACCAGGCCATCACCACGCCCGGCGGCAGGATGACGTCGGCGGCGCGTGGGGCGGGAGTCGCCGCGTCGGCCGCGGAGGGCGTCGGGTCGATCCGGATCGCCGGGACGTCGCCGAGGGACTCGGACGGGGCGACGATCGCGGCGAAGTCGGGCTCGGCCGCCTCCTCCTCGGCGACGGTCGTCGCCGGCTCGGCGGACGCGGAATCAAGGTCGGACTCCCCCGCGGCGGGGGCTGGGACTTGAATCTCGGCGCGGCAGCGAGGGCATTCGACGACGCTCCCCGCCTTCCGCGGGGAGGCGCCCAGCAGCTTGCCGCAGCGATAGCAACGGAACTTGATCGGGTCGTCGGCCATGCCGTCCAGAATAACCGACGATCCCGCCGCGTCTAGATGACGGCGTCGCCGAGCGGATCCGTCGTGTATGATTGCCATTCCAGGGAGCGCTGCGGCGGCGGCGGACGCGGGTCGCGTTCGGATCGGTTCGACCCGGCTTACGGAGGCGGCGGAGCTTGATGCGAGATTCCATGTCATCCCGCCGGTCGGGCCGGTTCGCTCCCGCGCTGGCGTGCCTGGCGGCGGCGCTCGCGCCGGCCGCGACGTCCCGCGGCGACACCGTCGTCATGAAGAACGGCGTCGCCTACAAGACGGTCGCCGCGCCCGACAGCGACGGCAACACGCTTTTATATCTTTGGGACGGCCTCAAGAAGATCGTCGTCCGCGACTCCAAGGTCGACAAGACGATCGCCGACAACGCGCTTCGAACCGGCGAGAAGTTCTCGCTGGTGCAGCCGATGACCGTTCACGCCGGGATGATGCCCAAGGAGGTCGTCGGCGTCGCGGCGGGGCCCTGGGACGAGAAGGGTCGGCGCCAGTTCCGATACTACGGGAGATCGCCCCGTCCGGTGGTCATGGAACAGGCGATCAACGAGATCGGCCCCCACGTCGTCCGCTACCGGGGCGTCGACGGCTTCTGGGTCGGCCAGACCGCCACCCGCGCCGTGCCTCGCGAGGTGCTCGTCGGCCTGTTGCATCGGGTCGACCGCGAGAACCAGAACGAGCGCGAGCGGGTCGTCCGCTACATGATGGGCGCCGGCTGGTATCCCGAGGCGAGGGCCGAGCTGGACCGGATCGTCAAGGAGTTCCCCGGCGGCGACCTCGCCGAACGCGCCGCCGGCGCCCGCCAGGCCATCGTCCAGGCCGAGGCCGCCCAGCGCCGCTCCGAGGTCGACGTCCTCCGCCGCGCCCAGCGTTACAAGGCCGCCGCCGACCTGCTTAAGACCTTCGACGACCCCGAGATCGCCACCGAGATCCAGGTCGAGGCCCGCGAGCAGCTGCGCCGGATCGAAACCCAGCGCCGGGACGACCAGGCGACGGCCCGCGAACTGCACCGACTGGAACTGCGACTCTCCCCCACGCTCCACGCCGCCTGGAGGGACCGGCTGGCGGAGATCCACCAGGCCCTCGCCGAGGCCCCCGACGCGGTTCGCGACCGCCTCGCCGCATGGCGGAGGGCGCAGGCCGAGTCGAAGCCGACCGTCGAGGCCCAACTGGCGTTGGCGGCCTCCGGCTTCGTCGCCGGCATCGAATCGGCCGTCCCCCACCTGGCCGAGGCCGACGCCCTCTGGCGCGCCCGCGACCTGATCGCCGCGTATCTCCGCTCCAACCGCGAGGAGGCCCGCGAGGCGATCCTCGCCCAGCTCGACGCCCTGAACTGGCCGCCGGGCCCTCCCGAGGCCCCCGAGACGCGACGGCTGGAACTGGCCCAAAAGCTCTGCAGACTGATGCCCCCGCCGCTACGAAGGCCGGCCGACGAGACCTTCGCCGGGACCGTCGAGAACCGGATCGAGGCCGCGGACTCCATCCCCACGAAGTACCTCGTCCAGTTGCCGCCGGAGTACCACCCGCTGCGGTCGTACCCGGCCGTCGTCGTCATGCACGCGGGCGACGGTCCCGAGACGGCCGTCGCGGAGTGGCGCGACGAGGCGGCGCGACGGGGATACGTCGTGATCGCGCCCGAGTACCGCGCCACCGAGGGGACCAACGAGTACCACTACTCCCCCGACGAGCACGCGGCGGTCGAGTTGTCCGTCCGCGACGCCCGCCGCCGCTACGCGATCGACGCCGATCGGGTCTTCGCCGTCGGCCAGTTGACCGGCGGCGAGGCGGCCTGGGACGTGGCCCTGGGCCATTCCGACCTGTTCGCGGGCGTCGCGGTCCTCTCGGCCCTGCCGGGCAAGTACGTCCCCCGGATGCTCGGCGGACACCAGCGCCTCCCCCTGCTCTACGTCCTCGGCGACCTGGCGCCCGCGGCCAACGAGATCGTCTACGCCAACCACATCAAGCCGATGATCCTCAAGGTCTGGGACGTCACCTACATGGAGATGAACCGGCGCGGGCTGGAGCGGTTCCCGGAGGAGATCGCGACCGTCTTCGACTGGATGGCGCCGCTCCGCCGCGACCCCCACCCGCGCGAGTTCGCCGACCACGCCGCGCGGGAGTGCGACGACCGCCATCACGGGATCGTCGTCCGCGAGTTCTCCGAGGGCCGAACCACCGCCCCCGAGGCCGTCGACCCCCTGGGCCGCAACCTCAGCCCGGCGTCGATCAAGCTGAAGACAAGCTCCCTGGCCAACCTGCTGGATCTGACCACCTCCGGCGTCTCCCGGATGGACGTCTGGGCCGGCCCCGAGTTGATCGACTTCACTCGCAAGCTGGAGGTCCGCGTCAACCGCAAGGCCGTCTTCAAGGGCCAGCCCGAACTCGACTTCCGCCCGATGCTCGAAGACCTCCGCCTCCGCGGCGACCGCGGCCAGATGTACTGGATCAAGATCGAGGTCGGTTAGACCGAAACCAAGCCCCACCGACCCCGGTTGGGTTCGTCCGCCATCGCGACGACCGAACCCATCGGCCGCAACCCCTGAATCCACAATGCGTTGGCGTCGATTTCGCGCGACTTCGCTCGGCGAAGTCGATGTGGATTTCGGCGACCCTCGGCCATGGGTTTCGCGAAAACGGGCCGGGGACGCTCACGATCCCCTCGACCCCGCCGGGCGAACCGCGCGGGATGTTCGATCCCTCTCCGCGACCCGCTGGGTCGTAATCACCGCAAACAACCGAATTGAGAAAGAGCGGCCGTCGATCGAATGATCCGGCGTTCGACCTGGGAGGTTCCATCTTTTCGGAAAAAAAATCGCCGGGACGTCGGCCCGAACGCCGCGAGGCGCCGACCCTCGTTCTTCCGGTAGAATATGGGTGGTGGCGTCCAGGTGGCTTTCAGCGAGGTGGGGGGTGGAGGATGAAGACCATACGCGCCGTCTACGAGAAAGGCGTCTTCCGGCCGACCGAGCCGGTGGACCTGCCTGAAGGAAGCTCCGTAACCGTCGAGCCGACGACTGACGATTCGAGTCAACCGCGGCCGACCGATCCCGAGTTCGCGCACCTCACTCCGGGCCAGGCGAAGATCTATGCCATCCTGAGCGAACGTTACGACTCGGGGCGAGGCGATCTGGCCGAGCGGCACGACGAGCATCAACCATGACCCCGGTATTCCTCGACACGGTCGGCCTGCTGGCGGTCTGGGACCGCGACGACCAGTGGCATGCGGCGGCGGAGCGGGTCTTTACGGACCTCTTGCGATCCGATGCCGTGCTCGTGACGACCCCGTTCGTCTTCATCGAGTGCGGCAACGCCGACGCCCGGACGGCGTTCCGCCCCCGCGTCAATGCGCTGCGGCGTACGTTCTTCGACGAAGGACGCCTCATCGAGCCCACAGGCGGGGAACTCGACGAGGCCTGGTCCGCCTACGGCCGGGGCCTGTCCGGACAGGCGGGGATCGTCGATCACGTCTCGTTCGTCGTGATGCGCCGACTCGGACTGACCCGGGCGTTCACCCACGACGCCCACTTCCGAGCGGCGGGGTTCGAGACCTTGTTCTAACCGGCGTGGCGCGTCAGGCCACATCGACTCATGATCCCCGTGCTCGTGGCGGGAGCGAGTGCGCGGAGGGCTGGGGGTAGGCTACACCAACGCCCAGTGAGAGAAGAGCGGCTCGTGCAACCCAGCAAGACATGATACCGCGCGCCCCTCAACGAGGCGATCAGGACGCATTTAGGCTG
Organism: uncultured Planctomycetales bacterium; assembly: GCA_937907525.1. GTDB lineage: Bacteria > Planctomycetota > Planctomycetia > Isosphaerales > Isosphaeraceae > Paludisphaera. The sequence continues at coordinate 12,083 of CALCIB010000143.1, forward strand.
GGTCGCGACCCAGCATTGGAAAAAGCCAAGGCGCGCGAGGGCTGGGTCCAGACCCAGCCTACAAGAACACCCTCTCTCTTAAGCGCATCGGTCTAGCAGGCTGGGCCCAGCCCCAGTCCGCGGGAGCCACGTCGGCTGGGATCGGGGGTACGGCGGCAAGCCCTGACGGTGGCGCGGGTCGTCGCGGCGGGTCGTCGGGGGCGGGCGGGCGGCGCGGGGAGGCGCGGGGGGCGGGCGGTCGATAGAAGTCCCGCGGGGAGGCGGCCCGGGGATTCGGGTCGCCCTCCGCCCAGGACGGGCGAGCACCCGAAGGAGTCGGAGCATGACGCCGAAGCTGAACCGCCGCCAGGCCATCGGGACGGCGGCGGTCGCGGCCGGAGCGGTCGCCGTCGCGACCCAGACGCCCCAGGTGGAGGCCGGAGTCGAGGTGGGCGCCTACGCCCGTCGCGACGGCGTCCACGGCCGCATGACCGGCGCCCAGGCCGCCGCCGCCGCGATCCGTTGCGAATGCGCCCCGTGCGTCTTCGGCATCCCGGGCGCGCAGAACAACGAGCTTTGGGACGCCTTCAAGGCTTACGGCGTCCCCTACTTCCTCGTCGCCCACGAGTTCTCCGCCAGCGTCATGGCCGACGCCTCCGCCCGCGCCACCGGGCGCGTCGGGGTGATGTCGGTCGTACCCGGGCCGGGACTGACCAACTCCCTGACCGGGCTCGGCGAGGCCCTGTACGACGGCGTGCCGGTCGTCGCCCTGATCTCCGATATCGACCGCTCCCCAGGCGCGCCGATCGGCCAGGTCCACGGCCTGGCCAACGAGGCGCTTTTGCAACCCGTGGTGAAGGCGGCGCTGCCGGTTCGGCATCAGGCCGAGATCCCGGGGACGATCCTCCACGCCTTCCGACTGGCGAAATCCGGGGAGCCGGGCCCGGTGGGGGTCGTGATCCCGTACCCGCTGTTCCTGGAGGTCTGGGACTACGACCAGCCGGCCCCGCCGCCTATGCCCGTCCCGTTCGACGAGGCCGCCTACCAGCGCGTGGTTTGCCGGCTTCGCGACCGCAAGAAGCGGATCGGCATCTACGCCGGCGCCGGCTGCCTGGAGGCCGGGCCGTCGTTGACCGCCGTCGCCGAGATGCTCCAGGCCCCGGTCGCCACCACCGTCAGCGGCAAGGGGGTCGTCCCCGACTCGCACCCGCTGGCCGTCGGCTGGGGCTACGGCGCGCAGGGGACGCGGGCCGCCGAAAAGGCGTTCAAGGACGTCGACCTGGTGCTGGCCGTCGGCGCTCGATACAGCGAGGTCTGCACGGCCAACTACGCCATTCCCGAGATCGACGTGGTCCAGGTCGACATCAACCCGGACAACCTCGGCAAGAACGTCCCGACGAGCCACCGCCTGGTCTCCGACTCCCGCGTGTTCCTCGACCGTCTGCTCGGCGACGCCGCCACCCTCCGCCGTCCCCCCGAGCCGAAGCTCTGGGCGCGGATCGACGGCCTGCGCAAGGTCGACCGTCAGGTCGCCCGGACGCAGTACATTACCGACGCGGTCGATCCGATGTTCTTCCTCAGCCAGTTGAGATGCGCGCTGGGGCCGGAGGAGTTGTTCTTCGTGGACGTGACGGCGTCGACCCACTGGGCGTCGGAGACGGTGGAGGTCCAGGGCCCTCGGCGGTACTTCACGCCGGCCGATAATCAGAGCATGGGCTGGGCGATCCCCGCGGCGATCGGCGCGCAGTACGTCCGCCCCGACCGCCAGGTCGTCTGCGTCACCGGCGACGGCTGCTTTTTGATGTCGGCGATGGAGATGTCGTCGGCCGCCCGCGCCGGGCTGCCGGTGAAGTTCTTCGTCCTGGACGACGGCGCGTACCATTACATGCAGATGCTTCAGGAGCCGGTCTTCCGCCGGACCACCGCGACGGAGATCGCCCGGGTGGATCACGCGGCGTTCGCGGCGTCGGTCGGGCTGGCCTACAACCGGATCGCCTGCAACGCGGACGTGGCCGGCGGGCTGCAACGGGCGTTCGCCACGCCGGGACCGGTCTTGACCCACGTCACGGTCAGCTACGACGGCCGCGACATCCGCTGGCTCAGCGCCCTGCGCTCCAAGTTCATCGGCGACCTGACGACCCGCGAGAAGATCCGCTTCGCGAGGCGCGTGGGCGTCCGCGCCCTGGCGATGCGCGACGACAGCGATTGACGAGGGCCGAATCGCGGAACGCCTTCTCCCCTTGAGGGAGAAGGTGGCCGAAGGCCGGATGAGGGGTGGTCCGACCGGAAGCCATGCGGATTCCAAACCGTTTCCAAGCCGAAGGTCTCGCCGAAACGCGAGGCCGGTCGACCCCTCATCCGGCCCTTCGGGCCACCTTCTCCCTCAAGGGGAGAA
>CALCIB010000144.1 GCA_937907525.1 uncultured Planctomycetales bacterium
CATCGACGCCCTCCTTTGTATCCGATTTCCCACCTACTTTCGAGACGCACACCCCTCCGGGAACGTGGAGAAGCTTTGGAGTTGGAAGGCCCCAGGGCGAACCGACCCGCCCGAGGCCGCCGCCCGGCGATTCGGCGCCACCGACGACTGCAAGCCGATCCGCGACGGCCGCCAGATCTTGATCTCCTCGTCCAGCGGCGGCTGCGCCCTGGTGGACTACCCATCCGGCGACGTGAAGTGGTTCGCCGTCGTCCCGGCCGCGCACTCGATCGAGCTTCTGCCGGGCGACCGCGTGGTCGTCGCGGCCTCAACCGGAGGCGACCGCCTGGCCCTCTTCGACCTCTCCCAGTCCGAAAAGCCGATCTGGGAAACCCCCTTCAAGTTCGCTCACGGCGTCGTTTGGGACGAGGCCCGCGAGTCGCTCTGGGCCCTGGGGTTCGACGTCCTGAAGCGCTATCGCCTGGCCGACTGGGATTCCAGGACGCCCTCGTTGCGACTCGAACGAACCTACAAGCTGCCGGACGGGGGGGGCCACGACCTTCAGGCGATCCCCGGTTCGGCCGACCTCGTGGCGACCTCGCGCGAGACGGCCTCGCTGTTCGACCGCGACAAGGGCGAGTTCCGTCCCCACCCCACGCTCAAGGGCCGAAGAAACGTCAAGAGCGTGACGATCCACCCGACGACCGGCGAAACCTTCTTCATCCAGGGGGACACGCCCGAATGGTGGTCGCGCTCGGTGAAGTCGCTCGACCCCGAACGGACCCTCCCCGTCGCGGGCGAGCGGCTCTACAAGGCCCGCTGGCTTCTGGAAAGGAAGCCCTGAAACCGACGTTCCCGTCGATCCCACGCGGATCGAGCGTGGATCGCGCGTCGGCTCGGGGCGATCGACGGCGGACGCCGAGGACGTCTCGGGCGATCGCGACACCCGTATCGACGACCAGGAGGGTCGATCCGACCCGCTCGTGGGCGTCGTTGCCGGCCCTGGCGGCGATCGGCGATTCGTTCACGCGGGCCACGCCTCGCGGCCCGCGGGGGGGCGGGCGGCGCCAGTCCCGTTGAACTGGCCCGACGCGCTTCGGGGACGGACTCCGAGCCTGGGCGGTTTTAGAACTCGGGGACGGGTCGGGGTTGGGGGTCTTCGTCGCGGAGGTCGATGAGGCGGATGAGGACCGGCCGCGACGACCCCGCCTGAACGACCGGCGAGCCGGGCGAGAGCCAGTTGAGATTGCGGCGATCCGATAGGCGGACGGGCCCTTCCGGCAGCGTCGAGATCCGGAACCGGCCGTCGGCGTCGGTTCGGACCTCCAGGTCGTCGTAGGGCTCGGCCGGTCGGGCGAACAGCGCGAGGTTTGGGATCGGCCAGCCGGTAACGGCTTCCACGACGCGCCCCTCCAGGACGGCGCCGCGGCGCGCCTTGAGTTCCAGCGGGGGGCCGCCGGGCGTCAAGGGGACGTTGATCGGCTGGAAATCGGTCGCGAACGTGGCGGTGAGCGTGTAACCCGTTTGGTCCTTCGCCAGGTCGTCGATGACGAGCAGGCCGTCGGCGCCGGTCTGGCCGACGACCCACTCGCGGCCGAGGGCGTCGGAACGTCGCAGCGAAACGGTCAATCGGGCGCCGGAGACGGGCCTCCCCTTGGGATCGACGACCCGGACGGTCGCGCTCGCCTTTGGAGGGACGTGGATCGCGACGTCGTGGCGGTCCTCGCCGGGGGCGAGTTGGAACTCGTCGCCGATCATGAAGTAGCGACCGCGCTCCACCCAGAGTCGGGAGCGGCGGTTGGCGGGGAAGGCGGGAAGCGCGAAGCGACCGTCGTGGTCGGCGGTCGCCGTCGCGGCGTTCTCGATCGTGGGGCCCTGGGCCCCGATCGTTCCTTCCCGCCGCCGTCGGAACGACCCGCGATCGCCTTCGGGGGCGTATCGCGCGCCTTCGTAATGCCAGGCGGAATCGAACGGCGCCCAGACCTTCACGTCGGAGCCGGCCGGCGAGCCGTCGACGTTCAGGACGCGGCCGGCGATCGAACCGGCGGCGAGGAGTTCGACGTCCACGAAGCGATCGCCCGATCCGCCGGCCGTGACCCGGCCCGGCGTCGTCCAGTAGCCCGGGACGGCGTTCGAGTCGTACCGGAACGATTCGGACGCCTGGGCGGCGAACGTCGCCTGGTCGTCGTGGATCTCCACCTGCCGCGTCACGTCCTGATGCGCGCGTTCGGGAGGGGGGGCGTCCAGGTGCAGGGTCATCGTCCCTCGGATCGGGCGGATCGCCTGCTCGGCGAGGAACTGAAGTCGGATCGTCCGATCCGTCGGCGTCTCGGCGGAGGCGTCGATGAGGAACGGTTCCTCCGGGGGAGGCCAGGGGACGGGGGTGGTCCGGCCGTCGACCACCAGTTCCGTGTCGACCGAGCCCCAGGCGGCGTACTCGAACCGGCCGTCCGGGGCGGTTCGGAACGAGCGGCTGAAGCCGACGTGGTCCCTGCCCCCCTCGCCCAGGTCCTCGACTTCGAAGCCCGTCGGGACCGAGCGCTTGATCGTGACCGTCGCGCGCGAACCGGGGGCGCCGGCGCGCGCGACGGCGCGGACGACGCGCTTCGGGCGGAGCGTCGCCCTGATCTCGCCGCCGCCGCGGCGCGCCCCCTGGACGAAGCCGAGCGAGCCGTCGGGACCCTCGGCCCGGATCAGGTACGTCGATGCGTCGTGCAGGGCCGGTAGGCGGAAGCGACCGTCGGGGCCCGACCGCGCCAGGACGATCCGATCCTGGAGGTGGGTTGTCATCACGTTCGCGGCCTCGTCGAGTTCGGCGGCGATCAGCAGGAGGGCGTCGGCGACCGGCCGCCCCTCCTCGTCCAGGGCGATCCCCGAGGCCGGTCCCCGTTCCAGGGCGATCGTCGTCGACCCCTCCGGCGACGGTCGCGCCGCGACCGCGTCGTCGGGGTAGCGGAACCCGTGCATTCTCGCCTCGAACTCGTAGGGGGCGTCCGACAGCGCGTCGAAGACGGCGCGGCCGTCGTCGTCGGCGCGCATCGGGTTCGGCAGGCGGATCGACGTCTGGTCGACGATCAGGCAGGCCGTCACCTCGGCCCCCAGGATCGGCCCCCCGCGGGCGTCGACGACTCGGACGCAATACTCGAAGCCGTGATCCAGGGCGACGTCCACGGGCTCCGGCGCGGCGTCGTCAAGGTCTTCCGAGGCGGGCTCGGTCGCGATCCGCTGGCGGCCGCGCCGGGAGTGGCCCGGTTCCTCCGACGACTCCCGAAGGGAGTAAGGGCCCAGCACCTTCGGCGCGTATCCCTCCGCGACGATCGCCAGATAGGTCGGCGCGTGGTCCAGCGGCACGGCGAACATCGGCTGGTCGTGGAATTCCTGCTCGAAAAGGCCGCGGGCGAGGGCGAAATCGTGTTCGGCCGTATGCCGCCACGTCCTGGCGCGGGCGGCCGAGAGGCTGTACGATCCGCGGAACGGCGCGCCGTCCGGGGTCCGAATGGTGCCCTTGAGCATGACCGCGGGGCGGGGAGGCTCGAACGGTGGCGGAACCCGGACGAACTCGAACCGGGCGCGCGACGCCGGGCCGACCGGCGTCGGTTCGGCGGACCACGCCCGTCGCGCCGCAGCCATCATCGCGACGACGCGCTCGGGCCAGAACGACGCCGCGGCCGCGGCCGTCAGGACCAGAACCGGCGGGAGCAACAGCCCCGCCCAGAGGACTCGCGTTCCCGTCGAACCGGCCATCGAGCCATGCTCCCCGGCCTCGCGGCCGTCCCGGACCTCGCCGCGGTTCGCGACGCTCGACCAGCCTTCAGCATCCCGATTCCCCCCCCCGGCCGCAAGGCCCGCCGCCGCGTTTCCCGGCCGGTCCACGGCTCGGCGCGCGCGTTGCGGCTACTATCCGAGGATCACGGCCCGACCCGAACCAGGATCATCCCTCCATGAGTCGATTGCCCCTCTTCGACGGCCCAGACGACGTCCCTCCCGCGGCCGCCTCGCTGGCTCCCAAGCTTCGCGCGCTGGCCGAGCGCGGGGTGTTCCTCGGCACGTCCTCCTGGAAGTACGAGGGCTGGCTCGGGTCGCTCTACGACCCGGCCCTCTATCAGACCCGCGGCAAGTTCTCGGCGCGGAAGTTCCAGGCCGAGTGCCTTGGCGAGTACGCCCGCGTCTTCCCCATCGCCGGCGGCGATTTCAGCTTCTATCAGTTCCCCTCGGCCGAATCGTGGAAGGCGCTCTTCGACGGTTCGCCCGAGACGCTTCGCTTCGGCTTGAAGGTTCCCGAGGCGATCACGGTCCCGCGTTGGCCCCGGCACGCCCGTTACGGCGCGAGGGCCGGGCGGGACAACCCGGACTTCTTGAATCCCACGGCGTTCAAGGACCTCTTCGCCCGCCCTCTCTGGCGCCATCGCGCGCGGGTCGCGGTCTTGATGTTCGAGTTCGGGACGATGGCGAAATCCGTCGTGTCGGGCGTCGACGAGTTCCGGAAGCGGCTCGGCGCCTTCCTCGACGAACTCCCGCCGGGATTCCGATACGGCGTGGAGATCCGCAACCCGGAATACCTCGGCGAAGCCTACTTCCAGACTCTTCGCGACCGCGGGGCGGCCCACGTCTTCAACTCGTGGACGCGGATGCCGGAGTTGATCGAGCAGGTCGACATGGCGGACGCCGACACGGCCGACTTCGTCGTCGTCCGGGCCCTGTTGCGTCGCGGCCAGCCCTACGAGGACGCCGTGAAGGAGTTCAGCCCCTACCGCGAGCTTCAGAAGCCCGCCCCCGCCGTCCGCGAGGCGTTGCGCCTTCTGGCGGAGCGGGCCGAGGGCGAGGGCCGTCCCGCCTTCGCGTTCGTCAACAACCGCCTGGAGGGGAACGCCCCGGCGACCGTCGAGGCCGTCGCCGACGCCCTCCTCTGACGCGGCGCGTCGCGCCGGCCGCGATTGACAGTCCCGACGGAATGTGGATAACACGCTCGCCCCGCGACGCGGTCGACGACGTCCGCCCAGGGAAGGGATCGGACGTCGCGACGCCTTGAGACGTCGCGGGCGGATCCGTGGAGGATGGATGGCGAGCTTCCGCATCGACGCGATCGGCGAGACGCCGGCGCGGCTCCGCTCCTGGATCGACCGCGCCCGCGCGGCGACGGCCGACCGCCCCGCGGCGGCGCGGCTCGGCCTGCTGGCGGCCCTGGCGGGCGGCGTCGCCGTGGTCGGATGCCTGGCGATCTGGTCGATCGCTCCGGCCGACCGCGCGCCCCTGGCCGCGGGGCGGTCGTTCCGCAAGGTCGATCTCGACAAGATCGAACGGGCGCTTCAGGCCCAGGGGATCGACTACGCGATCGACGGCCGCCGCGTGATCGTGCCGGGACGCTCGGCGGAGGCCGCCGGCGCGATCGTCGCCAAACTCGACCTGGGGCCCCGCTCGCCCGACGAACTCCGCGACGGCTCGGCCCCCTCCTCGTGGTTCTGGGAGACCTCCCGGGAGCGCGACGAACGACTCCTGCGCGACCGGGCGCGGGTGCTCGAATCGATCGTCGACGGCCTGCCGGGCGTGGAAAGCTCGTTCGTCACGCTCCCCGTCCGGGAACGATCCCGGTTCGCCTCGAAGCCGGCCCCCAAGCCGACGTGCCTGGTGCAAGTGCAGACCGAGGACGGGGTGGAGCTCTCGCCGGCGACCGTCGAGTCGATCATCTCGATCCTCACCGCCGCCGCGCCGGGGCTCTCGCGCGACGCCTTCTGGATCGGCGACGGCGAGGGACGGACCTACCGCGATCCCGGCAATCCGGACCTGGCGGCGCGGTCGACCGACCGCGCCCGCGAGGAGGAGCTGTCGCGGCGGATCCAGGACAAGCTCTCCACCTGGCTCAAGGACAAGGACGCGCTGGTGTTGGTCCAACTCGAGGACGCGCCGGCGGAGGCCCCCGCGCCGCGAGGCGAGCCGGCCGAGCCGGGGTGGCGCCCGACCGAGCCCGGGGTTTCGGTCGGACTCAACCGGGCGATGGAGATCGACGGCGACGAACCGACCCCGGCGCCCCCCGCGCCGGAGGCCGAGGGATCGGAGCGGGCCTCCCCGGTCGAGCGGCCTCGGAAGCGGGGCGGGGTGTGGGTGTTCGTGCCCCGGAGCTACTACTACAGCGCCAGTCGGCTCCCCGGCGGCGGCCAGCCCTCGCACGAGGACTACGTCGCGCTGAAGAACAAGACCGAGCAGGTGGTCCAGACCGCCGTCCGGCTGGCGACGGCCGAGGACGACGTGGAGTGGGCGCCGACGATCGTCGACGTCCTGCCCGACGAGCTGGCGGCCGAGGATCCCGCGTCGGCCGCGGCGACGGCGTCGATGCGGCGATCGAGCCGGGAATGGGCGGTGGCGGGCGCCGCGGGCGCGGCGGCGGCGGCCCTGGTGGCCCTGGGGACGTTCGTCCTGGGCCGACAGCCGACGCGGAGGGACTCGTCCGACCGCGGCGGCTCGCGACCTCGTCGCGGCGAGCCCGCCGCGGCCGCGCCGACGGAGCGGGTGCAAGAGTTCGTCAGCCGCAATCCGGAGACGGCGTTCAGCGTGCTGAACCGCTGGACGGCCCAGGGAGGGGGAAGGTCATGAGCGCCTCGTCGTCTCCGTCCGCGTCCGCGTCCTCCCGCTCGTCGTTCCGGCGCGACGGCCCGGTCGACGCCTCGCGCGAATCGGCCGCGGTCGCGGGCCCCGCGACGGGCGGGCCGGGGTCGGCCTCCGAGATTCCGGCCTTGCGCAAGGCGGCGATCTTGCTGGTCAGCCTGGAGCAGTCGGTCTCCTCGCGGTTGCTCGCGGGGCTCGCGCAGGACGCGGTCGAGGCCGTCACCTGGGAGATCGCCCGAATGGATCGGGTGGACCCGGCCGAACAGGCCGCGGTGCTTGAGGAGTTCCTCGGCCTGGGCCTGCGCCGGCTCTGCTTCGTCTTCGACGACGTCCTCCGCATGGCCGACGCCGAGATCCGCGCCGCGTTCCGCCCCGAGGACGCCGAGGCGTGGGCCCTGGCCCTGGCCGGCTCGGCCCCCCCCCTGCGGGCGAGGGTCCTGGGCGCCTTGCACGGCTCGGCCGCGCTGACGCTTCAGCGGCACCTCGACGGCCTGGGGCCGTTCCGCCTCTCCGACACCGAGGTCGCGCAGGTGGAGGTCGCCGAGCGAATCCGCGGCCTCTACGACCAGGGCTCGATCGACCTGCCCGACCCCAGCGGCCAGGAAGAACTGCTCGCCTGAGCATGTCCGACTTCGAGACGACCGAAGGAGCCTCGCATGGCCCGAGCCAAGATCCTCTCGACGACGCTCGCCCTGATCCTGGGGGCCGCCGCGACGGCGCGCGCCCAGGACGCCGGCGCGGGCGATCGGGCGGCCTCCCCGCGGACGGTCGCCGGCGAGCGGGCGCGGAAGCCGCCCCGCGCGACGGGCTCGCCGGCGTGGTGGCTGGGGACGTCGGTGATGATCCTGGCCCTGGGGGGCGCGGGCGCCGTCTGCCTGGCCGCTCGCGGCCGGGGCCAGACGGGCGCGACGGTCAAGCTCCAGATCGTCGGCCGGGTCCATCTGCCCCCGCGGCACGCCGTCTTCGCCGTCAAGGCCGGCGGCAGGACGCTCCTGATCGGCACCGGCCCCCAGGGAGCGCCCGCGCTTCTGGGCGAGCTGGACGACGAGCCGGAGGAACCGAGCGCCGTCGCCGCGCCTCATCGTCCGGTCCACCATCACGGCCGCCTCGACGTTCGGATCGGAGACGAGTCATGACGCGCGCGGGACGCGATGCCGACGAAGTTCCCTCTCCCGCCGGGAGAGCGTGGCCCGAGGGGCCGGGTGAGGGTCGTCGCGCTTCGGAGTATGTCTTGGCTTCACATCATCCCGATCCGTCGGCGTCCTCGAAGCGCCGCGACCCTCACCCGCCGCTTCGCGGCCGCCCTCTCCCGGCGGGGGAGGGGACGGGACGCGCTTCGATCCGGAACGTCGTCCTGACCGTCCTGCTGCTGGTTCTCGCCGGCCCCGCCTCGGCGCAAACCGCGGACGCGCCGGCGGCGCCGCGCCCCGCGCCGGTCTCGCGGATCAACCAGCCGGCGGAGGTCCACGACCCGCCGACGCCGATCCCGGCCGACGCCGCGCGGGCGGTCCAGACGGTGGTCCTCTTCGGCGCGGCGTCGCTGTTGCCCGTCGCGCTCTTGATGATCACGCCGTTCGTGCGGATCAACATCGTGCTGATCCTGTTGCGGCAGGCGCTCGGCAGTCCGCAGGCGCCGGGGAACCAGGTGTTGATGGCGCTGGCGCTTTTACTCAGCGCGATCGTGGTGCGGCCGTTGGCGGAGAAGGTGTACGCGGAGTCCGTCGACCCGTACATGAACGGGAAGCTGGGCGCCGCGGCGGCGTGGACCGCCGGATCGACGCCGGTGAAGGCGTTCATGGTCGACCAGATCGACCGCAACAACCACCACGACTATCTGACGACCCTCCGCGAGCGCGCCCACCCGAACGCCCCGGAGCCGTCGTTGGACTCGGATCGCGCGGAGGACTTCGACCTGGGCGTGGTGGCGCCGGCCTACATCCTCAGCGAACTGACGACGGCCCTGAAGATCGGCTTCATGCTTTACCTGCCGTTCCTGGTCGTCGACCTGGTGGTCTCGGCGGTGCTGGCGGCGATGGGCCTGTTCATGCTGCCGCCGACCTTGATCTCGACCCCCGCCAAGCTCGTCGTCTTCGTCCTGGCCGACGGCTGGCTGTTGGTGGCCGACATGCTGCTCGCCGGGATCTCGGGATGAACGCGGATCGGATCGGAGCGGAGGGACCCCATGGACGTGGATCAGGCGATCGACTGGACCCGCGAGGCGCTGCGGCTGACGTTGCTTCTGGGCGGCCCGCTCCTGGCCGCGGCGCTGGTGACGGGTTTGATCGTGAACATATTCCAGACGATGACCCAGCTCAACGAGCCGGTGGTCGGGCTGGCGCCCCGGCTGGTGGCGGTCCTGGTGGCGACGCTGGTCCTCTTGCCGTGGCTGGCGTCGCGCTGGATCGACTTCACGATCGACCTGATCGGGTCGATCCCGGACCTGCTCTAGCCGCGACGAGGCCGAGACCGCGATGGGCGACTTCCCGATCGACGCGCTTTGGCTGGCGGCGAACGCGCCGGCGTTCGCGCTGGTGGCGGCGCGGACGTCGGGCGTCTGCTTCACCGCGCCGGTGCTGGCCGCGCCGGGGCTGGACTGGCGGTTCCGAATCGTCACCGCGTTGGCGCTCGGCGTCTGGACGGCCCCGTTGGCGGCGGCCTCGGTTGTCGCGCCGACGTCGGCGGTCGGACTCGGCTGGCTGATCGTCAACGAGGCGCTCGTCGGCGGGCTGATGGGGATGTCGGCGTCGCTGGTGGTCGCGGCGGCGCGGCAGGCGGGCGAGTTGGTGTCGTCCCAGGCGGGCCTGTCGACGTCCGCCTTGTTCGACCCGGAGACGGGCGAGGAATTGACGGCGCTGGGGCATCTTTACGGTTTGATCGCGCTGGCGACGTTCATCGGCCTGGACGGGCCGCTGGTGATCCTCGACGCGCTGTTGCGGAGCTATGAGGCGATCCCGGTCGGCCGCTCGGCCCTGGGGCGCGAGTCGGCCGACGCGCTCTTCCTTCAGACGGCCGAGGCGCTCAAGTTGGCGCTCCGCGCCGCGGCCCCGCCGGCCGCGGCGTTGGCGATCGCGGGCGTCGCCCTGGGGTGGCTGGGGCGGCTCGCGCCCAGCGTGCCGTTGATGGCGCTTTCGCTGCCGATCCGCGCGGCCCTGGGCGTGGTCCTGGTCATGGCGAGTCTCGCCGGCCTGGCCGCTTGCCTCGACGGGGCGTGGTTGGCGTGGGCCGACGGTTGGAACTGACGCGGGAGGGCCGGCTCGATGTCCGAGGATCGCACCCAGGCCGCGTCGCCTCGTCGTCGCCAACTCGCCCGTGAGCAGGGAAAGGCGGCGCATAGCCCGGAACTCAGCGCCGCGGCCGGCTGGATCGTCGCCGTGGCGCTGTTGACGGCGTGCGAGTCGTCGCTGTTCGGCGCGCTCGTGGACGTCGCGCGGACCCCGCTACTGGACCCCGGCGCGAGCCTGGACGGTCCCGGCGACCTGTCGCGGCTGGCGTGGGCCGCGGCGGCGACGCTCGCCGTCCCGATCGGCCTTTTGCTCGGGGGGTTCGCCGCGGGGGCGACCGCGGCTCACCTGGTCCAGACCCGCGGCATGTTCGCCCCGGCGTTGCTCGCGCCCGAGGTCGGCCGATTCTGGCGGTTGGGCGAGGGAGGGGGATTGGGCGCGAAGCTGGAGCGTTGCGTCTGGTCGATCGTCAAGGCGGCGGTCCTGACGGTCGTGGCCGTTTGGAGCCTGCGCGCGCGTTGGGGGGAACTGCGGGCGCTTTCGTTTCTCGACTTCCCGACGGCGGCCCGAGGGGCGTTCGCGATCCTGCTGGCCCCGGCGTGGGCGCTGGCCGCGACGATGGTCGTCGTGGGCCTGGTCGACTACGGCCTGCGGCGCGCGCGGTTCGAGGCGATGATGCGGATGACGCCGGAGGAGCATCGCGAGGACCAGAAGTCGCTCGACGGCGACCCCAAGGTCCGGGCCTCGCGGCGTCGGCTGGCGCAGGCGCTTCGCGACGGGACGCCGGAGCTGCTGGCGGGGGCTTCGCTGGTCCTGCTGGGCGACGCCGGCCTGGTCGTGGTCCTTTCCGGCGGGCCGCCGCCGCGGAAGACGTTCGTCCGGCTCTCGGAACGAGGAAGGGCGGGGGCGGCGATCCGCCTGGCCGCCCGCCGCGCCGGGCTGTCGATGCTGGAGTCGCCCGGACTGGCGCTTCGGATCGCGGCGGCGCCCTCCTCGTCGCCGCGCGGGGCGATCGCCGACCCGCTGCTGATCTCCCAGCTTCGCGCGGCCTGGCCGCGAGCCTGAACGGGGCCGTTCGCCCTGGACAGTTCGAGGCGTCGCGAGTATGGTCCCGTCGCACGTCGCGAGGGCCGATTCCGGCCGGTCGGTGGGAGAGTTTCGGCGGGTTCCGTTTCGAGTCGCGGGGGCGCTCCCCGGGTCGCGTCGCTCGGTTTTCGTCTGGAGAGGATTGGATGCCTTCCTCGTCGTCCGATGGGTCCGCCTGGCGGGGCCTTTCCAGTCTGGTCCTGCCGATCACGATCGTCGGCGCGGTCCTGGTCTTCATCGTGCCGGTGCCGGCCGCGGCGCTCGACCTGCTGTTGGCGGCGAACCTCACGCTGGCGGTCCTGGTCCTGCTGACGACCCTGGGCGTGCGTTCGCCGCGGGAGTTCAGCGCGTTCCCGACGATCCTCTTGACCACCACGCTGACGAGACTGGTCCTGAACGTGGCGACGACGCGATTGGTCCTCACCCATGGCGGGGAGGCGGGGGTCGACGCGGCCGGGACGGTCGTCAAGGCGTTCGGCGAGTTCGTCGCCGGCGACCAGGTGCTGGTGGGGGCGATCCTCTTCTCGATTCTGGTGGTCATCCAGTTCGTGGTCATCACCAAGGGGGCGACGCGGATCAGCGAGGTCGCCGCGCGGTTCATGCTCGACGGCCTCCCCGGCCGTCAGATGGCCATCGACGCCGACCTGCACGCCGGGATCATCGACCAGCGCCAGGCCCACGCCCGTCGCGAGGAGGTCTACCGTCAGGCGGACTTTTTCGGGGCGATGGACGGCGCCGGCAAGTTCGTCCGCGGCGACGCGGTGGCCGGGGTGGTGATCCTCCTGGTGAACATCGCCGGCGGCCTGGTCATCGGCGTGGTCCAGCACGGCATGCCCGTGGAGCAGGCCGTGGAGGTCTTCACCAAGCTGACCATCGGCGACGGCCTGGTCAGCCAGGTGCCGGCGTTCTTGATCTCGCTGGCCGCCGGCCTGATCGTCACCCGCTCGTCCACCCCGACCGACATCGGCCGCGACGTCGTCGGCCAGTTGACCAGGAACCCGAGCGTGCTGGGGGTGGCGTCGGGCTTTCTGGCCCTGCTCGCCCTCACCCCGCTCCCCAAGGCGCCGCTTCTGGTCCTCGCCACGATCCTGGGCTGGCGAGCTTATCGCCTGCGAGGGACCGCCCCGGCCGTCGAGGAGGAACCGGAACCCGAGGCCCGCCCAGCCCCGGCGCGGACCCAGGCCCGCGTCGATCAGCCCCACGCCGGGGTCGAGGCCCCTCGCGGCGGTCCCTCCGTCGCCCGCGCGGTCGAGCCGGTCCGGCCGTCGGCCGATCCGGGCTCGGACGACGTGGAGAAGCTTTTGCACGTCGATCTCCTGGAATTGGAGATCGGCTACCGGCTCATCAGCCTGGCCGACTCCAGCCGCGGCGGCAACCTGCTGGAAAGACTGCGAACCGTCCGCCAGGGCGTCGCCCGCGAGTTGGGCCTGATCGTCCCGCAGGTGCGGATCCACGACGACATCGGCCTGGCGGCCCACGAGTACCGCGTGAAGATCCGCGGCACCGTGGTCGGCGCGGGGACCGCCTTCGCCGGCAGGCTGCTGGCCATTCCGCCCGCCGGAGCGAGCGAGCTTCCCGAGGGGGGCGAGGCCGTCGACCCCGCCACCGGCAGGACCGCGGTCTGGATCCACGCCGAGGGCCGCGAGGTCGCCGAACTGGCCGGCTGCAAGATCCTGGAGGCGTCGGCCGTCGTCGCCGCTCACTTCGGCGAGATCGTCCGCTCCCACGCCGACGAGTTGCTCACCCGCGACCAGATCGAGCGTCTCCTGGACCGCGTCCGCGGCGCGGCGCCCACCCTGGCCAACGAGGTCGTCCCCGGCCTGCTGCGGCCGGGCGAGTTGCAACGGCTGTTGCAGAACCTCTTGCGCGAACAGGTCAGCGTCCGAGACCTGGAGACGATTCTGGAGACGATGGCCGTTCACGCCGACAAGACCAGGGACGTCGCCGCGTTGACCGAGTTGGCCCGCCAGAGCCTGGCGCGGCAGATCACCGAGGGCTACCGCTCAAGCGAGGGCCGCTTGCGGGTGGTGACGCTCTCGCGGGACCTGAACTCACGGCTGGCGGCCGTCGCGGCCGAGTCGGACGCGCACCCGTCGGAGGCGCTTGGGGACGAGACCGTCCGCGGGATGCTGCGGGCGGTGGCCCAGGGGGTCGCCGCCCTGGTCGACGCCGGACTGCCGCCGATCGTCGTGACCGCCGCCGCCTCCCGCGCCGTGCTCAAGGACCTCACCCGCGCCGATCTGCCGCGGCTGGTCGTCCTGAGCCAGCGCGAGATCCCCCG
The DNA here is from genome assembly GCA_937907525.1 of uncultured Planctomycetales bacterium. Classification (GTDB taxonomy): domain Bacteria; phylum Planctomycetota; class Planctomycetia; order Isosphaerales; family Isosphaeraceae; genus Paludisphaera. The sequence continues at coordinate 13,168 of CALCIB010000144.1, forward strand.
CGACACGCCGGTCGAGACCCTCGGCACGATCGTCGAGGATCCCGACGAGGACGAGGCCGACGACGGCGAGACGACCGTCGATCCCCGGACGTTCGCCACCACCGAGGCGTTCGCGTGAGCGCCGCGACGCCCGCGGGCCGGGCGGTCGATCTTCTCCAGATCCGGACGTATCGCGGCCGGACGATGCGCGAGGCCCTGGCCAGGGTCCGCCGCGACCTCGGCGGCGACGCCGTGATCCTGACCGCTCGCGAGGTCCGCCGCCGCCGGCTCTTCGGCCTGGGCGCGCAAGCGGCCGTCGAGGTCGAGGCCGCGACGTCGGCCGAGGAGAGGGGCCGGGCCCGGATCGCGATCGAGCCGCCGGGCGTCGGCGTCGCGGTCGGTCCCCGGCCCGCGACGTCCCCCGAGGCGGTCGCGGCCTACGCGCGACTGCTGGCGGCCGACGCGCCGGAGCCGATCGCCCGGTTGCTGGCGCGCGAGGCCGCCTTGACGTCCCCGGCCGACGACCCGGCCACGGCCGTCCGCCGCGCCCTGGAGGACGCGTTGGCGATCGCGCCGCCGATCCGCGCCGTCCCCGGCGCGCGCCGGGTCGTCGCCCTGATCGGGCCGACGGGGGTCGGCAAGACGACGACCGTCGCCAAGCTGGCCGCGACGCTCAAGCTGAGACGGGGGGCGCGGGTCGGCCTGCTGTCGACCGACGGCCGTCGCATCGCCGCCCGCGACCAACTGCAAGCCCACGCCGATCTGCTCGACGTCCCGCTGACCTTCGGCGACGGCCCGGAGGCCGCCCTCGGCGCGCTTGAGGCGTTGGGCGCGGCGGACGTGGTCCTGGTCGACTCCCCCGGCGTCCCTCCTCGGGACGCGGCGCGGATGGCGGAGTCGGCGGCGCTGCTTCAGGCGCTGAGGCCCGACGAGGTCCATCTGACGCTGGCGGCGGCGGGCTCGGCGCGGGGCCTGCGCGCGGCGGTCGATCGGTTCGCGCCGGTCGGTCCCGACCGCTTGATCTTGACCAAGCTCGACGAAGCCGAGACTCTGGGGCCGCTCCTGGCCGTCCTGGGACGGGGCGACCCGCCGGTCAGTCATCTGACGACCGGCCCGGCCCCGCCGGACGACGTGGAGGCGGCCTCGCGACGCCGACTCGCCCGCTTGATCCTCGGCGAGGAGGCCGTTTGAACCATGCGGTGGAAACTCCCGGGGAGACGATTCGTGGACGACCCGATCGAGGGCCTGGGGCGACGCATGACCACCGGCCCCCCCGCCGCCGGGCCGGTCGTCCGGATTCTTCGGACGATACGGCTCAAGGCGGATGGATGAGTCGTCCGATGAGTATTGAGGATCGAGTTCCCTTGAATGGCGGGGGGCGGGGACGAAGGCTCCGAACGTCGCGGGCCGGGCCCTACCGGGGCCGGGACCGCGACGCCCGGGGCGTCGCCCCGCGATCGACGGGGGGGCGGGGCGCCGCCCTCCCGGAGGCCGAGCAGGGACGCGCGGCCCCCCGCGCAGCCGACACGGAGGTCAGGATGGCAACCAAGGTGGATGTGGATGTGACCGAACTCTGGCGGGAGTTCAAGGAACAACCCACCACGGAGCTGCGGAACCGGTTGGTCGAGCGTTACTTGTCGCTGGTCAAGTACAACGCCGAGCGGATCTGGCAGCGGCTCCCCGACGGGGTCGACCTCGACGACCTGATTTCCGCGGGGGTCTTCGGCTTGATGGACGCCATCGACGCCTTCGACCTCTCCCGCGGCGTCAAGTTCGAGACCTACTGCGTCCCCCGCATCCGCGGCGCCATGCTCGACGAGCTGCGGACCATGGACTGGGTCCCCCGCCTGGTGCGCTCCAAGGCCACCAAGATGGAGGAGGCCCGCAAGGAGCTGGAGGCCCGCCACGGCCGCCCCCCCACCGACGTCGAGCTCGCCGAGCGGCTCGGGCTCCCCATGGCGGAGTACGAGAAGATGGCCGCCGACGCCAACGCCGTCGGCCTCATCAGCCTCAACAAGAAGTGGTACGAGACCGACGGCTACAAGGACGTCCGCGAAATCGACATCCTCGAGGACAAGAAGGGCGAGGACCCCACCCGAAGGCTCCAGCGCAAGGACCTCATGCGCATGGTGACCAAGGGCCTCAACCGCAACGAGCGCCTCATCATCATCCTCTACTATTATGAAGAACTGACGATGAAGGAGATCGGCGCCACGCTCGACCTCTCCGAGTCGCGGGTCTCGCAGATGCACTCCTCGATCATCCAGCGACTTCAGTCCCAGCTCTCCCTCCGCCGCCCCGAGTTCGGCACCTGAACCGCCCCGATCCGATCCCGATCCGGCCCGCCCGACCCGCCCCCCGACCCTCGCCGCGTCCCGGCCGAGGATCGGGGGGCGGGCTCGCGCGCGACGGGAGAGGATGCTCGCGAGGGGGTGAAATGATAGGATCGGAAGGGGTCGGAGGGAATGGGCCGCGCCGGGACGGCCCCGCGAACGATCCATGAGGAGCGCGCCACGCGATGGCATCCAAGCAGGAATGGGCGGCACGTCTGGAAAAGCACGGCCAGGGGCACTTGCTCCGTCACTGGGACGGCCTTGACGCCGACGGTCGCGACGCGCTGGCCCGAGAGATCGACTGCATCGACTTCGACCGGCTCGCCACGCTGGTCGCCGAACTGGTCAAGGGTGAGGGGGGAACGACGGCCGAGGCCGATCTGGATCGTATCCGACCCATCGACGTGGCCCGCATGCCCCGAACCGACGCCGAGCGCGCCGACCGCCGTCGCGCCGCCGACGCCGGCGAGGAAGCCCTGGCCGCCGGCGAGGTCGGCGTCGTGCTGGTGGCGGGGGGCTCGGGCACGCGGCTGGGCTTCGACGGGCCCAAGGGGACGTTCCCGATCGGCCCGGTCTCCTCCGCCAGCCTGTTTCAGATCCACGCCGAGAAGCTCGTCGCCCTGGGCCGCCGCCACGGCAAGCAGCCGCCCCTGTACGTCATGACCAGCCACGAGAACCACGACGCCACCGTCCGGTTCTTCGCGGACCACGACCGCTTCGGCCTGGACCACGTCCGGTTCTTCGTCCAGGGCCGCATGCCGGCCGTCGACCGGGCCACCGGCGCGATCCTTTTGAGCGGCCCGGGGCGGATCGCCATGAGCCCCGACGGCCACGGCGGCACCCTCGCCGCTTTGGCCGCCCGCGGCGGGGACGGCCGCGCGCCCAGTTGCCTGGACGAGATGCGCGAACTCGGCGCGCGCACCCTCTTCTACTTCCAGGTCGACAACCCCATGGTCGACGTCGCCGACCCGACCTTCATCGGCCTGCATCGCCGCGGCGAGGCCGAGCTGTCGCTGAAGGTCGTCGAGAAACGGTCCCCGGATGAAAAGGTGGGCGTGGTCGTCGAACTCGACGGCCGGCCGCGGGTCGTCGAGTATTCCGACCTTCCCCGGGCGCTTGCCGAGGCCCGCGACCACGACGGCCAACTGACCTACTGGGCCGGCAGCATCGCCATCCACGTCCTGGAACGCTCGTTCGTCGAGCGGCTCGTCGGCGTCCACCTCCTGCCGTTCCACCGCGCGGTCAAGAAGGTGCCGTTCCTGGACGCCTCGGGCCGCCTGGTCGAGCCGGCCGAGCCCAACGCCGTGAAGTTCGAGCAGTTCATCTTCGACGCCCTCCCCGAGGCGAGAAGCCACGTCGTTGTCGAGACCGACCGCCGGGTCGAGTTCGAGCCGCTTAAGAACGCCCGGGGGCCGGATTCGCCGGACACCGTCCGTCAGAGCATGAGCGACCTGTTCGGCTCCTGGCTCGAACAGGCCGGCGCCGTCGTCCCCCGCCGTCCCGACGGCTCCGTCCCCTTCGCCATCGAGATCAGCCCCCTCTACGCCCGCGACGCCCACGAACTCAAGGCGAAGATCGAACCGGGGACGGTGATCGAAGGGCCGATCCATCTCCGGTGAGAAGCGCCTTCTCCGCTCCGCTTCCCCTCTCGCCGCCGGCTCGCCTCTTTCCGGAGCGACGCCGCGGCGGATACACTATCCCCGTTTCGGCTTTCACGGTCGCGACGGAGAGGTGCGAGGGCATGGCGCGTTTCGGTCGGTTCGGGCTGGCGGCGGTCGCGCTGGCGCTCTCGGTCTGGGGATGCGGCGCGCCGCCGCCGTCGGCGACGTCGAGGGCGACGCGGGGGAACGCGGTCCGCGCCGGGACCAGGCCCGTGCAGATCGCGCCGATCCCCAGATCGGACGAGACGCTCGCCGCGATCGTCAAGGAAGGCGCGATGATCCAGGCGGGGCTGGACACGATCCCGGTCCAGGTCCGGGAGCCGGAGCCCGGCGCCCAGGCCGCGGCCGTTCGCGAGGCGATCCGTCGCGATCCGCCGGCGATCATCGTCGAGGCCCCCGTCGCCGCCGACGCCGATCTCGACGCGGCCGTCACGGAGGCGCGCGCCAAGGGCCTGCTCGTCGTGACGCTGGGCGGGCCGCTGGGCGAGGAGTCCGCCGGCCCCGGCCGCGAGGTCGTCGTCGTCCCCGCGCCGTTCGGGCCGTCGGCGAGCCGGATCGTCGAACTCGCCATGCGCAACGCCGCCAAGGGCGGGCTCGATCCCAAGTCCGGCGCGCTGGTGGTCGTCCGGCCCGACGTCGATCCGATCATCGCCGACCGGCTCGCCGCGCTGAAGGAGGCCCTCGCCGCCGCGGAGGTCGCCAAGGTCGACGAACTCGCCGTCGGCGACGACGCCAAGGCCGCCGCCGCCGCGGTCGCCGACGCCGTCAAGGCCCGCCCCGCGGTCACCCTCGTCCTGGGCGCCGACGGCGCGGCGCTCGCCGCGGCCGACGCGGCCACCGGGATCCTCAAGACCGAACACCGCTACGTCGTCGCCGGGTATACCGGGGACGAGACCTCCGCCAAGACCCAGACCAGCGTCGGCGAGTACGCCGCGGTCGGGCTCTACGCCCACGACCGCCTCTTCCGCAAGGCGGTCTACCTCGTCGCCCGCGAGATCCGCGGGGAGAAGGCGGACGATCGAGTCGAGATCGAGACGACGCTCCTGGAGTCCCCCGCCACCGCGGCGCTTCCCAGGAGCCGGGTCGAGCCCCCTCCCGTCGACCCCCTGGCCCCTTTCCCCGAGTAGCGCCGGGCCGACCGCCGCGAAGGACCGATCATGCCCCGACCCGATCCCGGCTTCGACGCCGCCGAGCGCGCCAACGCCCGCGAACTGATCCGCATGGCGATCGTCGAGGACCTCGGCGATCGCGGCGACGTCACCACCAGGTCCGTCATCCCCGCCGGCGCCCGCGGCTCCGCCCGGCTGGTCGCCCGCGCGCCGGGAATCCTCGCCGGCCTGCCGATCGTCGCCATGCTGCTCGACGAGTTCCACGTCCCCGGCTGGCGGCCCCTGAAGGCCGACGGCAACGAACTGAACGCCGGCGACCCGGTCGCCGAGATCGAGGGGGACTTCGGGACCATCCTCTCGCTGGAGCGAACCGCGCTCGACTTCCTCCAGCGCCTCTGCGGGATCGCGACCCTGACCGCGCGGTTCGTCGCGGCGGTCAAGGGGACGCGCGCCAAGGTGCTGGACACTCGCAAGACCACCCCCGGTTGGCGGATCTTGGAGAAGTACGCCGTCCGTTGCGGCGGCGGGACGAACCACCGGATCGGCCTGTACGACGCGGTCCTCATCAAGGACAACCATCTGGCCTGGCTCGCCGCGACCGGCGGCGACGCCATCCCCCGCGCCCTCGCCGCGGCCCGCGCGGCCGTCCCGGAGGGGACGACCGTCGAGGTGGAGGTCGACACGCTCGAACAACTCGACGTCGCCCTGGCCCATCGACCCGACGTCGTTCTGGTCGACAACCTCGGCCCCGACGCGCTCGTCGAGGCCGTTCGCCGTCGCGACGCCAACGCGCCGGGCGTGCTGTTGGAGTCATCCGGCGGGATCACCTTGGAGACGATCGCCGCCAGGGCGAGGGCGGGAGTCGACCGGATCAGCGTCGGCGCCTTGACGCATTCGGCCGTGGCGCTCGACGTCGCCTTCGACGCCGTCTTCGACCTCCCGTGACCGCCTGGGCCGACCCCTCGCCGCCGATCCTGGACGTCGCGCTCTTGAAGCGACTGCGCGCCGCGGCGGGGTTCGTTCGGCTCGACGATCTCCCCGGCGACCCTCGCGCGGTCGCCGCGGCGGTGGACGCGCTTGGGGCGTTCGGCTTCGAGTTGGAGCGTCGCGACGGCGAGGTCGCCTATCGCGGGCCGTCGTCGCGGTTGTGCCCGGACCAGATCGGGCATGAGCTGGGGACGCGGCGGATCGGCCGTCGAGTGGCGGTCTGGAACCGCGTCGAGAGCACCAACGACCACGCCGCGCGAGTCGCCGCGACGACGGCCAACGACGGCCTGGTGATTTTGGCGGAGGAACAGACCGCCGGCCGCGGCCGTCGCGGGCGGTCGTTCGTCGCGCCGGCGGGGTCGAGCCTGCTCATGTCGGTCCTGCTCTTCCCGCCCGACGGCCTGGCGCCGACGGTCGGCGACTCGGGCGCGGGCACGGCCTGGCTGACGTTGGTGGGGGCGGTCGCCGCGGCCGAGTTGGCGTCCGACCATACGGGTCAACAGGCGCTTATCAAATGGCCCAACGACGTCCGGGTCGACGGCCGCAAGCTCTGCGGCGTCTTGGTCGAGCGAGTCTTGCGACCGAGCGGCCCCGCCGCCGCCGTGATCGGCATCGGCCTGAACGTCCATGTTTCGGCCGATGAGTTCCCGCCCGACCTGCGCGATTCGGCGACGTCGCTAAGCCTCCTTTCCGGCCGTTCGTTCGACCGCTCCGAGTTGGCCCGCGAGTTGATCCAACGCCTCGACCGATGGTACGACGCCGGTCTTCGCGAGGGGCCGGCGGTCCTCGCCCCGGCCTGGCGGTCGCGCTGCGAGCATCTCGGCCGACTCGTCCGCGTGACCACGACGACGGGCGTCCTCTCCGGCCGCCTCGTCGACGTCGACGTCGCCCGCGGCCTCTCCCTGGAGCCCGCCGCCGGCTCGGGCCTGATCCGCGTGCCGCTGGAGGCGGTCGCGGCGCTGGGGCCGCCGGACGGCCCCGTCGGGCCTCAGCGCGCGCGGACCTCGTAAAGGTCCTGCTCCATGCCGAAGGGCGTCGGCCCGGAGAGGACGCCGGCGGACGTCCACGCGCCGAACCGCGCGGGGGTCACGAAGTCCGTGAAGCCGTAGCCCGCCGGGTCGCGATGCCGGCGAATCTCCTTCCAATCGACGTAGACGTGAGTGATCCCGCGCTTGAGCAATTCCTCGTGGAACTCCGCGGGGGACCGGTCGTCGGCGAGGCCCTCGATGATCTCCGGATTGAACACGGTGTTGTAAAGGACGGAATGGCGGAGGTGGAACACCGCCGCCTGTCCCACCAGGAGGATCCGAGCGTCGGGCGGTAGGCCGGCGTCGATCGCCGCCAGGGGCGCGTTCAACCGCCTGGGCATGTCGGTTCGCAGGAACTCCAGGTCGCCCGTCCACTCGTTGAGGCCCGCGAGCGCGGTCGACGAGTACGTCAGGTTCGTCGCCACCGCCAGCGCCAGTACGAACCCGCGCGCCACCCGCCAGGCCGGCGACCGCGACCAGTCCGCCCCCAGTCCCGCCATCACGGCGAACGCCGGCAGCATCGGCAACCAGAAACGATCCAGCCGATGGGTCAGAAACCACCACGACAGGAAGATCCAGGCGAGAAAGACCCCCAGCCACGCCGCCGCGCGTCGCGTCCTCCGGTTCAAGAACGCCAGGGGCGCGAACGCCGCGTACAACGGCGACTGCCAGTCCGACCGCCCCAGCACCTCGATCACGCCATGCCGGAAGTAGTCCCCCGTGATCGGCCTCGGACCGTGCGCGCGAGCCCATTGCAGTTCGCGCGCGGGCGTCCAGTCGCGACCGCCGAAGAGGCCGTAGGCCAGCGGATAGACCGGATTGCCCGTGTCGGCGACGTTCTTCGCCAACCACGGCGTCATCACGACCGCCCAGCCCAGGACGTAGGCGGCCGTCGGCCGCCACGACCGACCGCGCCAGGAGTCGACGAGGCTCAACGCGCCGAACGGCAGGACCGCCGGCAGAATCGCCGTGTACTTGCAGGCCATCGCCCCGCCCGCCAAAAAACCGATCAGGCCCCAAAGCCGCGCGGGCGCGAGGTCCGGCTCCGTCCGCCCCCGAACGTAGGTCCAGAGCAACGCCGCCTGGAAGCCGCAGAGCGGACCCTCCACATAGGCGATCACCCCCATCCGGTACACCCACGGCGTCGTCAGGTAGACGACCGCCGCCAGGCACCCGGCCTTCCGGCTTCCCAGCCGCGTCGCCGTCGCGGCGATCAGCACGCCCGCCGCCAGGCCGAAGACCGCGACGAGCAATTGCCCGACCAGCCCGCCCCACCACCAATCGGCCATCACCTCCATTCCCAGCAGGTGGAGCATCTCCACGCCGAAGGGCATGTTCGTATAGACGTTGTGCGGCAGAAAGGCGATCCGACCGGCCTGGTAATACTCCTTCGGCCCCTGAAGATGATACTCCAACACGTCGAAGTCGACCGCCGGCAGCATCGATCCCAGAAGCATCAAAACGACGAACGGCGCGACGATCAAAACCGCCAGCGAGGCGTTCGCGTCGAGCCGCCCGCGCGGCCATCGCCAGGGCTTCGCCGTCCAGAACCCCGCCGCGGCCGCCGCCGACAGCGCGCCTCGAACGACCCAGGGGTTCGGCAGGCCGATCCGTCCCACGATCAACGTCGCCAGCCCCAGGACGACCGTACCGGCCAGATAATCGACCGCCAGTCGTGACGCGACGCCGCATCCGCTTTCCATCCGGGACTTGCGCAGCAGCCAATCGCCGATCCCCACCGCCGCCAGGGCGATCAGCGCCGCCGCGGCGACGATCGGCAAGCGTTGGGGGAGGTTGCCGACGTCGCTCAATTCGCCGACGGCCTTGCCCAGAAGCGAATCGTGGAACGTCACTCCCGGAACCACGCCGGGGAGCGCGTCCAGGAGCAGGATTCCCCGACTGACGCGACCGCCGGGACTCGGCGGGACGTTCGGCAACGGCTCCATCAGGAACCAGAGCAGCCAGGCCGCCTCGACCGCCACCAGGACGATCAGCGGCCAGCCGCTGTGCCCGAGGAGGTCGAGCGAGGGCGGAACGGAAGTCGGGGAAGCCGGCGACGGCCGCGCGTGTCGTGTCATGTCAAAGGACCGGCCCGATGGTCCAGGGGACGAACTCCTCCTCGCCCAACCCGGCCCCCTCGCTCCGGGTCGGCTCGCCGCCGGCGACGTCCAGGACCATGTCGAAGAGGCGACGCCCCACGTCCGCCACGGGTTCGCCGTCGAGGATCGTTCCGGCGTCCAGGTCCATGTCGTCCCTCATCCACCGGTACATCGTGGTGTTCGTCGCCACCTTGACGCAGGGGGTCGGCTTCAGGCCCAGCACGCTGCCGCGGCCGGTGGTGAAGACCAGGACGTTGGCCCCGCTGGCCACCAGGCCCGTGGTGCAGACCGGATCGTAGCCCGGCGTGTCCATGAACGTCAGCCCCGGCCGGCGAACTTGCTCCGCGTAGTCGACGACGTCGACCAGGGGGGTCGAGCCCGCCTTCGCCAACGCCCCCAGCGACTTCTCATAGATCGTCGAGAGCCCCCCCAGCTTGTTGCCCGGCGAGGGGTTGTTGTTGATCTCGGCGCCGAGGACCTGGGTGTACCACTCCCACCAACGGATGCGGTCGATCAGCTTGCGACCCACCGCCTCGGAGACCGCGCGACGGGTCAGAAGATGCTCGGCGCCGTAGATCTCGGTCGTCTCCCCCAGGACGGCCGAGCCCCCCTGGGCGATCAGCAGATCGGCCGCCGCGCCCAGGGCCGGGTTGGCCGTCACGCCCGAGTTGCCGTCGGAGCCGCCGCATTCCAGGGCCAGACAGAGCTTCGACGCCGGTTGTTCCGTCCGCCGCCAGGCGTCGGCCGCGGGCAAGAGCCTCTCGACGGCCGCCACGGCCGCCTCGACCGTCCGACCGATCCCCCCCTCCTCCTGAATGGTGAAGACGTGCGGCGGCGCGGCGTTCGGCTCGCCCCGGGAGCGCGACCGCAAGCGCCGGGTCGAAATCAAGTGCTGCGCCTGCGCGCCCTCGCAGCCCAGACCGACCAGGATGTACGCCGCGACGTTGGGATGGTTGACGAACCCCGCCAGCACCCGCTCCAGGATCTGGTGGTCCTTCCCCTCGAACGCCAGGCCGCAGCCCCCCTTGTGGGTGATGGCGAAGACGCCGTCGACGTTGGGATGGGAACGCCTGAAGTCGCGGCCGCGGAACCGTTCGGAGATGAACCGGGAGGTGCTCGCCGAGCAGTTCACCGTGCTGACGACCGCGATGTAGTTCCGCGTCCCCACCCGGCCGTCGGGACGGAGGTAGCCGCGGAAGGTCCGCGGCGCGCCCGGCTCGGGAACGGTCGGGCGCTCGGTGGCGAAGGCGTAGTCGCGCTCGAAGAGGTCGGCGCGGAGGTTGTGGACGTGGACGAGCGCGCCCGCCGGGATCGGCCGGGACGCGAAACCGATCACCTGACCGTACTTCCGCGCCGCGGCGCCTTCGGCGACGTCCCGGACGGCGATCTTGTGGCCCAGGCCGATCGGCTCAAGCGCCGCGACCGTCGCGCCACCGACCTCCACCCGCGCCCCCGCCGGGATCGGGGCGGAGGCCACGGCCACGTCGTCGCCCTCGCGGAGGAGGATCGCCCGGCAAGCTCGCGATTCGGTCGCCATCACGATCCTCCGTCCCGGCGGGCCGCCGTCGTCACTTGGCGGGGACGATCTGGTGGACCCGGCCGTCGAAGGCCAGGATCAACAACTCGCCGTCGGGCGTCTCGTCGAACGAGGCGATGTTCAACTTGTTCTGGGGCGTGAGCTTGAGGATCTCGCCGGACGCCGCGGCCTTGCCTCCTTCCGGCTTCATGCCCCAGATCCGGCCCGTCTCGAAGTCGCCGTAGACGTACCAGCCCTTCAGCTCGGGGATCGCGTCGCCACGGTAGACGTAGCCGCCGGTGATGCTCAACCCGGAGTCGGGGCGGTCGGCCGTCGGCTGGTGGGGATACTCGACGTAGGGGGGACGGATCGGCCCGGCCGGATCCGGCTTCTGCCGCCGCTGGGGCTGGAACGGGTGGAAGCCCTCGCGGATGCTCCAGCCGTAGTTACCGCCGTTGTCGATCTTATGGACGTATTCCCAGGTGTTCTGGCCGACGTCCCCCGCCCAGAGGTCGCCCGTCTCGCGGTCGAAACCATACTTCCAGACGTTCCGCAGGCCGATGGCGTAGACCTCCGGGGCCCAGTGCGCGTGGGCCTTGGAGCGACGGGCCGGGTTGTCGGCGGGGATGCCGTAAGCCTTGCCGTCGGTCGGATGGTCGACGTCGAGGCGGAGGATCGTGGCGAACCAGTTCTTGGGGTTCTGGCCGTTGTTGAGCGGGTCGTCGCCCGAGCCGCCGTCGCCCAGGGAGATGTAAAGGAAGCCGTCGGGGCCGAACCGGAGCGTGCCGCCGTTGTGGTTCCAGAACGGATCGACGTCCGAGACCCAGATCCGCTCCTCGCTCTGGGGGTCGGCCGTCAGCGGGTCGTCCGCCGAGACCTTGAACCGCGAGACCACCGACCGCCGTTGGTCGCCCTTCCACGAGTAATAGACGAAGAACTCGCCGTTCTCCTTGAACCGGGGATGGAACGCCAGGCCCAGGAGCCCCTCCTCGTTCTCCCGGTTGATCGGGTCGGGGAGTTCCAGGAAGAGCTTCTTCTCCGAGGTGTCGCGCGGCTCGGCCGGGAACGACCAGATCTTCGCCTGGTGCTGCTCCACGACGTAATAGCGGCTGGGATCCTCCCTGGGATAATCCAGCGCGACCGGGCGGTCGAACTTGACGTTCGGATAGGCGACCCGGACGTCGATCCGCGGCAAGTCGGCGGCCCGGACGGCGGTCGCGCCGAACGCCAACCAGACCGCCAGGGCCGCCGCGATGGTCGGGAACGGACTCGTGATGGGCGTGCGTCGATGCAAGGCGGGATCTCCGGTACTCGGTTCGGCGAGGAACGACGCCGGCGCGGATCGTCTCCGGCCGGGGCGTCGATTCTCAAACTAGAGTCGCGCGGCCGGCGCCCCAAGTCAAGCCGCCACCGTCGGAGGGGCCCTCACGACCGATCCCGCGGGCCGTGAATTCCATCGGGATCGCTTGATGGCGGAAATCCGGTCTGGTACGTTGAATCCGGCATCATCGAATCTCAATCATCCCCCCGTCGCTCGTGGGAACGGTCGGTCGAAGCAGCTCGACCCGTCACGTCGTGGGTCTCGCACTTGTACAGGACGTCGCGCCCCAACATCGAACCCCGACCGCCCCGATCCCACGCCGCTCCGTCGGCGGGGCCGGCGCGCGCGCCGGGGGCCGCGCCGCGCGTGTTCAGAGCCTTCCTGGCAACTCTTTCGGGAGCAACCTCGCCATGGCCAAAAGCCGGGATTGGACCGAAATCCTCATCCGTCGCGGCGTGATCGGGCCCGACCAACTCAAGGAGGCCGAGCGCTCCGGCGGAGGCGTCGAGGACGCCCTCGTCAAGCTCGGGTACGCCGACGCCGTCGACATCACCAAGGCCAAGGCCGAACAACACGGCCTCCCTTACGTCGAACTCCACGAGATCGAGATCCCCCCGGACGTCGTCGCCAAGGTCTCCGAACCGCTGGCGCGCGAGAACATCGTCATCCCCATGGCCGAGGGGAACGGCGGGTCCATCAAGGTCATCATGCACGACCCCATGGGGTTCGAGACGATCGAGAAGCTCCGGTTCGTCCTGAACCGCGAGATCGAGGTGGCGCTCGCCCCGCGCGAGGCCATCATCGAGGCCATCAACAAATACTACGGCGCGGCCGCCGGCGGCGGCCCGGGCGACTCGGTGGATTCCATGCTCACGGACTTCACCGACACCGAGATGGACTACATGGACGAGGAGGGGGGCGGTAAGTCCTCCCGCACCAACACCCTTGAGGAAGGGGACGCGCCGGTCATCCGGCTGGTCCACCTGATCATCGAGGAGGCCGTCCGCACCCGGGCGTCGGACATCCACATCGAGCCGTTCGCCGAGCGGGTCCGAATCCGATACCGGATCGACGGCGTGCTGATCGAGCGCGACTCGGCCCCCCGCCGCCTCCTCGGCGCCATCGTCAGTCGGCTCAAGATCATGGGCCAGATCGACATCGCCGAGAAACGAAGGCCCCAGGACGGCCGGATCAAGATCCTGGTCGCCGGCAAGGACATCGACCTCCGCGTCAGCATCCTGCCGACCACCCACGGCCAGTCGGTGGTCATGCGCATCCTCGACCGCGAGAACATCCAGGTCAGCCTCACGGATCTCGGCTTCTCCGAGGAGGACTACGCCAAGTTCAAGCAACTCATCCGCCGGCCCAACGGCATCCTCCTGGTCACCGGCCCCACCGGCTCGGGCAAGACCACCACCCTCTACGCCGCGCTCAACGAACTGAACCGGCCCGACGTCAAGATCATCACCGCCGAGGACCCGGTGGAATACTACCTGCCCGGCGTGAACCAGTGTGAGGTGAAGGCGAAGATCGGCATGACCTTCGCGCGGATCATCCGGGCCATGCTCCGGCAGAACCCGAACATCCTCCTGGTGGGCGAAATCCGCGATCTGGAGACGGCCGAGACCGCGATCCAGGCCTCGCTGACCGGACACCTGGTTTTCAGTACGCTGCACACGAACGACGCGCCCAGCGCCATTACACGTCTGGTCGACGTGGGCATCCAACCGTTCCTGGTGGCCAGTTCGATCCTCGCCGTCCTTGCCCAGCGGCTGGTCCGCAAGGTCTGCCCCAAGTGCAAGGTCCGAGTGGAGCCGCCGGCCCACGTCCTGGCGGGGCTGGGGCTGCGTCCGGAGCTGGCCAAGAAGGCGAACTTCGTCAAGGGGAAGGGCTGCTCCAACTGCAACAAGAAGGGCTATCGCGGGCGGCAGGGGATCTACGAGCTGATGCTCATGACCACCGCCGTGCGCGAGATGGCGTTCAAGGGCGAATCCACCATGGCGATCCGCAAGGTGGCTCGGAAGCAGGGGATGCGCACGCTCTTCGAGGACGGCGTGATCAAGGCCATCAAGGGGATCACCACCCTGGACGAAGTGCTGCGGATCACCCAGCACGACGTCGCCGCCGTCCCGACGCCCGCGCCGGCGGCCGCCGGCGCGAAGCCGGCCGCGCCGGCGTGAAAACCGGCCGACCGTCGCCGGGCTCGACCACGGCGACGGCCGGTCGAAGGCGACGCGACGGTCGGTTCTCGACCATTCCGACCGTCTTGCGCGAACGCCCGTAAAGCACTCGGGCGCTTGATCCCGCGACGTCGAATCGAAATAATGAGGCAGCCCGAGAGGATTAGGGACCATCTTCCTAACCTCGCCGCCGACCTTGGAAATTCGATGGACGCCTGGTTCGCGGGACGAAGTCAAGCCGGGTGGGATTCGAGCCGGACACCGGTGGACGCGACGTGAAGCGAATTTCGAGGGGAGGTTAGCGACGGCATGGGCACGGTCCTCATCGACAAGCTGCTGCAAACGGTCTGCAACCAGCGGGCCAGCGACCTGCATCTGACCGTCGGCCAGAAGCCGACGATTCGGGCGGGCGGACACATGCATCAACTGGCGACCAAGATCTTGGAGCCGCCGGACACCGTGGCGCTGATGAAGAGCATCACGCCGGAGCGGAACCAGCAGGAACTGCAGGAGGTCGGCGGGACCGACTTCGGGTTCGCCTTCGGCGAGATGGCCCGGTTCCGGGTGGCGATCTTCAAGCAGCGCGGCAACATCGGCCTGGTGCTGCGGCGGATCCCCAACGAGTTCCTCACCTTCGCGCAGCTCGGGCTGCCGACGGTGATCGAGGAGTTGATCCAGAGGCCGCGGGGTTTGATCCTGGTCACCGGCCCGACGGGCTCGGGCAAGACGACGAGCCTGGCGTCGATGATCAACTGGATCAACCACAACATGGACCGGCACATCATCACGATCGAGGACCCGATCGAGTATTTCCACAAGCACGAGAAGTCGCTGGTCAACCAACGCGAGATCGGCATCGACGTGCCCGACTTCCCCGAGGCGATCCGACGCGCCTTGCGGATGGACCCGGACATCATCCTGGTGGGCGAGATGCGCGACCTGGCGACGATCTCGGCGGCGATCACCGCGGCCGAGACCGGCCACATCGTCTTCGGCACGTTGCACACCAACTCGGCGGAGGGGACGGTCAACCGGATCATCGACGTGTTCCCCAAGGAGCAGCAGGACCAGATCCGGACCCAGCTCTCGGTGGCGATCATCGGGATCCTGGCGCAGTCGCTGTTGCCGCGGAAGCCCAAGGGGCTGGTGGCCGCCTACGAGATGCTGGTGGTGACGCCGGCGATCTCCAACCTGATCCGCGAGAACAAGACCTACCGCATCGACTCGTCGATCCAGACCGGGCGGAAGCACGGCATGATCCTCATGGACGACAGCCTCTTCAACCTGTGGAAGCAGGGGCTGTGCGACGAGCAGGAGGTCCTCTACAAGGCGCGCAAGGTCAACGACCTGCGGGACCGGATCGAGAACGCCAAGAAGGGGATCTTCGAGGACGAGGAGGAGGAGGCGGAGGAGGACGGCAAGAAGTGAGCCCGGCGGCCGTCACGGACGGTCCCGGCGGTCGTATTTGAAGCGTTCACGTCGAGATAGGTACAAGCGTCGCCAGCCGTCCGGATCGGGCGCGGGGGTTCGCGGCGGCCGTTCCGGCCCGCCCCCCGGCGTTCCGTCGGGGCGGGCGCGTCGCGGCACGACGCGCCGCGGGACGGTTCCGCGGCCGGGGCGAGGGCGATCGGGGGCGAGGCATGGCGCGGCGGCTCGGCACGATCATGGTCGACATGGGCTACCTCGAGGAGGAGGCGCTGATGCGCGCCCTCGAGGAGCAGAAGCGCGGGGCGGGCGAGCTCCTGGGGAAGGTGGCGGTTCGGCTGGGGCTGGCCAAGGAGGACCACGTCCTGAAGGCGCTCGGCGAGCAGTTGGGGATGAAGGTGGCGAAGCTCGCCGACACGACGATCCCCGCCGAGTTGACGGAGCTGGTGACCGAGAGCATGGCGACGACGTTCAAGGTCGTGCCGGTCTCGCAGTCGAAGAAGGACAAGAGCGTCACGGTGGCGATGGCCGAGCCCCAGAACCCGTCGACGCTTTCGGACCTGGGGTTGTTCCTGGGGGTGCCGGTGAAGGGGATGATCTCGACGGAGGCCGACGTGGCCGCGGCCGTCGAGCGGCTCTACGCCGGGCACCACGAGTCGATCTCCGACGTCGTCAAGCAGATCGAGGACGACAAGGGCCTGCAGAAGATGGCCGGCCGCAACGAGAACACCATCGACCTGGAGGCCATCGAGGAGATGGCCGAGGCCGCGCCGGTGCGCAAGCTCCTGAACATGGTGCTGCTCCTGGCGATCCGGGACAAGGCGTCCGACATCCACTTCGAGCCGTTCGAGGAGGAGTACAAGATGCGCTACCGGGTCGACGGCCTCTTGTACGAGCTGGTGCCGCCGCCGCGGCACCTGGCGGCGGCGATCTCCAGCCGGATCAAGGTCATGTCGAACCTGGACATCGCCGAGCGGCGGCTCCCCCAGGACGGCAAGATCCAGCTCGCCCTGGGGGGCAACAGCGTCGACATCCGGGTCTCGACCCTGCCGACGATGTTCGGCGAGAGCGTGGTCCTGCGAATCCTCGACCGCTCGGTGGTGCAGCTCGACCTCAAGAAGCTGGGGATGCCCGGCGACACCCTGGTCCGGTGGATGGACGTGATCCACAGGCCCAACGGGATCATCCTGGTGACCGGACCCACGTCGTCGGGCAAGACGACCACGCTCTACGCGACGCTCAACGAACTCAACAAGATCGAGGACAAGATCATCACGACCGAGGAGCCGGTCGAGTACGAGATCGAGGGCCTGGTGCAGGTGCCGATCAACCCCGAGATCGGCGTGACCTTCGCCGCCTGCCTGCGGGCGATCCTGCGGCAGGACCCGGACAAGATCCTGGTGGGGGAGACCCGCGACCTGGAGACGGCGGAGATCTCGATCCAGGCGTCCCTGACCGGCCACGTCGTCTTCACCACGCTACACACCAACGACGCCCCCTCGGCCGTCACCCGGCTCCGCGACATGGGGCTGCCGACGTTCCTCATCACCGCCACCGTCGAGGCGGTGCTGGCCCAGCGGCTGGTCCGGAAGCTCTGCCAGAACTGCAAGACCGAGTTCGTCCCCTCGGCCGAGGTCCTCATGGAGCTGGGGCTCACCCAGGAACAGGCCGCCGCCCAGAAGTGGTTCTACGGCAAGGGCTGCGGCGCCTGCAACAACACCGGCTACAAGGGCCGCCAGGGGATCTACGAACTGATCGTCATGAACGACATCTTGCGCGACATGATCGTCGCCGAGGTCTCGCTCGACGACTTCCGCGACGCCTGCCGCAAGTACGGCATGAAGACCCTCCGCGAGACGGGCCTGGAGGCGATCGCCGAGGGCCGCACCAGCATCGAGGAAGTCCTGCGCGAAACCATGACCGAGGTGTGAGCCGCCCCCCTCGAACCAGCGACGTCCCGACCCGTCCCGTCCGAACACACGTCCGCCGAGGATCGAACCCGACCCAGCCGCCGCGCCCGCCGCGGGAGGACTTTGATGCCGACCTACCAGTACGAGGCGATGGACCACACCGGGCGCGAGGTGAAGGACGCCATCGACGCCTCCACCCAGGAGGAGGCCCAGCAGCTCATCCGCCAGAAGGGCTTCTTCGTCACCAAGATCTCGGAGAAGGCCAAGAAGACCCGCAAGGGGGCGACCGCCCGCAAGGGGGGCCGGCGCAAGAAGAAGTCGTTCACCATCGGCCGGATCTCCACCAAGCAGCTCTGCACCTTCACCCGCCAACTCTCCACCCTCCAGGACGCCGGCCTGCCGATCCTCCGCAGCCTCAAGATCCTGGAGGGGCAGTGCCGGCCCGGCGTCCTCAAGAACGCGCTGGGAGAGGTGGTCGAGGACATCGAGAGCGGCCAGACGCTGTCCGAGGCGTTCGCCAAGCACCCCAAGGCGTTCGACCGCCTCTACTGCAACATGATCAAGGCCGGCGAGGCCGGCGGCGCCCTGGAGGCCATCCTCCAGCGCCTCGCCGACTTCAAGGAGAAGGCGCAGTCCCTGAAGCGGAAGATCAAGGGGGCGATGGTCTACCCGATCGTCGTCATCTTCGTGGCGTGCGTGATCGTGGGGTTCATCCTCTACTTCATCATCCCGAAGTTCGAGGCGATCTTCAACGACTTCGGCGTCCCGCTGCCGCAGATGACCATCATGCTCATCACGGCCAGCCACTTCCTGATCAAGTACTTCTACATTGTCTTCCTGACCCCGCTGTTCATCTGGATCTTCATCAAGCTCCTCTACCGCAACAAGACCGGCGCCTACCTCTGCGACCGGATCCTGCTCATGACCCCGGTCATGGGGACGATCGCCGAGAAGTCGACCGTGGCCCGGACGATGCGGACCCTGGGGACGCTGGTGCAGTCGGGCGTGCCGATCCTGGAGGCGCTCTCGATCGTCCGCGAGACCGCCGGCAACGCCGTCTTCGAGCGGGCCTTCACCCGGATCTACGAGAGCATCCGCGAGGGCGAGTCGATCGCCCAGCCCCTGCGCGAGTCGCGGATCGTCGACGACATCGTCGTCAACATGATCGACGTCGGCGAGGAGACCGGCGACCTGGACACCATGCTCAACAAGATCGCCGACAACTACGACGAAGAGGTCGAGGTCGCCGTCGATTCGCTGGTGAGCCTGCTGGAGCCGATCATGATCGTCGTCCTGGGCGGCATCGTCGGCTTCATCGTCATCGCCCTGTTCCTGCCGTTGATCACGCTGATCACCAAGCTGTCGGGCTGACTCCGAACGTCGATACGAACGGTCTTCCCCCCTCGCGGGGGAAGACAGACCGCGAAGCGGTCAGATGAGGGGGACGACGCGCGAAAGACCGTTGGAATTCGCGTAAGCCCGTCCGGGAAGCCCTGGACGTCGACGGCGCTTCCGCTCGCCCCCCCTCATCCGGCCCTTCGGGCCACCTTCCCCCGCGAGGGGGGGAAGGACGTCGAATCGACCGCCACGCCGCGCCAACGCTTGAAAATTTCGAGAATCGTCGTACATCGAAACGTGAACGAACCAGGGACGCCGCCCGCCGTCCCGCACCGGAGGCCCGGACCCATGACCCGCCCCCCGCAGCGCCCGACCGCCACGTCCGGCCCCCCCCGCGCCGGCTTCACGCTGATCGAGCTCCTGGTCGTCATCGTCGTGATCGGGATGCTGGTCGCCCTGCTCCTGCCGGCGATCCAGGGCGCCGTCCGCACCGCCAAGAACGCCGCCGCCACGACCGAACTCAAGCAACTCGACCAGGCTTTCGCCGCGTTCAAAACCCAGTACGGCGACTACCCCCCCAGCCGGGTCCTGCTCTTCGAAAACGGCTGGTTCACGACCTCCAGCACGACCGCGCTGACGACCCCCACCGGCGGGACCGACATGACCGTCGGCCAGCTCGCCCAGCGGTCGCTTCAGTACATGAGGAAGTTCTTCCCCAAGACGACCTTCAGCACCTCCTCCGCGGTCTGGGTCGCCGCCGACAACCAGTGGTACGACTTCAACGGCGACGGCGTCCTCCAGACGACCCCCTACGTCCTGGAGGGCCACCAGGCGTTCGTCTTCTTCCTGGGCGGGCTGCCGCGGAAGACCGAAGACGGCTACGCCATGACCGGCTTCGCCAAGAACCCGGCCAACCCGTTCACGCCGGAGGTCGCCCCCTCGGGGGCGCCGAACTTCTTCAGCAACAACCGCGTCCAGCCGCTCTTCCAGTTCTCCGCCGACCGGCTCCAGGCGCCGGACCCGACGATCGCCAGCCCCCTCAACACCTCCGGCTTCCCCGGCTACCTCGACAGCCTGGGGAACACGTTGGGGAGCGGACAGATCAACTTCATCGCCTACTTCAGCGCCTACGGCAACAACCGCTACGACCCCAACGACGTCAACTTCCTGGAGAACGACGACGGCGGGACGTTGGTCCTCAACAAGTACAAGGTGGGGTTCCCGATCTCGGGCGCGACCGGGGGGTCGAACCTGGCCAACTCGACGGCGCCCAACCCGTACACGACGACCGCCACCACCGCCGCGGTGGTCAACTACGTCAACCCCCAGACGTACCAACTGATCTCCTCCGGGCTCGACGGCCAGTACGGCCCCGGCGGCATGTACAAGGCCAACGCCAGCGCCGGCGCGCTTCAGTTCGACGCGACCGCCACGACCCCGGCCGCCGACACGACCCTGCGCCTTCGCGAGCGCGACAACCTGACCAACTTCCACGGCGGCACGCTCGAGTGACCGAAGCGGCGATCAGACCACCCCAGGGCGCGGGGACGTCCCGCGCCCCCGGCGGCGCCTCACAACGGACGGGAAGATGACGAACCACGCGCCGAAACCCACGCTCGACCCCCGCGGCCGGCCGCCGCGAGGCGGCTTCACGCTCATCGAGCTCATGATCGTCATGACGATCATCGGGATCATCGTCTCGTTCATCCTGATCGCCTCCCGCGACGGCCTCCGCCAGGCCGACCTGCGGGCCACCCAGGCCCTCGTCATGAAGCTGGAGGGGGGCCTCAACGACCGCCTCGACGCGCTCATGCAACTCCGCCCCGATCCCAACTTCACCCACGGCTACCTGGCGGGGATCTACTTCGGCGGCGGCGCCGACCTCGACGGCGGCCCGCTCATGAGCCCGCGAGCCCTCGTGGCGGGCACGGGCGTCCCCAACACCGCCGTCCGCGCCACCGGCCGCGCCCAGGCGATCGCCCTGGCCGACTACCTCAAGTGCGAACTCCCCGACGTCTTCGTGCTCAACCAGGGGGCGACGACCGGCGCGGCGACCTACCCCCTGAACTTCGCCGCCCGGGCCTTCCCCGGCAAGCCGGCCGACTCCAGCCTTCCTGGCCTCACCGCCAACTTCATCCTGCCGCTGGGCCACATGGTCCAGGGGCCGCGGCGGGCCGACGGCGTGAGCGCGAGCGGCTACGGCGACGGCTCGCTCAACGGCGCGTTCTTCATCTCGTCGAACCCGCAACTGGGGCTGACCGGCCGCGGGATCTACGGCGCGTCCTACGCGGCGGCGGCGGGAGTCTACAAGAACCTCGGCTACCTGCCGCAAGGCTACGACATGGTCGACAACAACGGCAACGGCCTGATCGACGAGTGGGCCGAGGGGGTCGACTCCGGCAACCAGGAACTCGTCACCGGCCGGCTGCTGAACCATACGCACGAGACGGCCCGCTCGGAGATGCTGTACGCGATCCTGGTCGAGGGCCAGGGGCCGCTGGGGGCCGTCTTCAACGCCGACGAGTTCAGCGACCGCGAGGTGCAAGACACCGACGGCGACGGCCTGCCGGAGTTCGTCGACGCCTGGGGCAAGCCGCTTCAGTTCTTCCGCTGGCCGACCCTCTACCACTCCGACGCCCAGCGCGGGCAGAACGTCGGCACCGACCTGGACTCGGGCTCGGCCTCGACGCCGATGACCCTCTTCCCCCCCTACGCCTCCAACTTCGAGCGCCGGGAGCAAGACCCCCTCGACCCCAACCAGACGCTCATGGCCCCGGCTTGGTGGCTGGCCTCCCAGAACTCGGCCTATCCCACGTCGGACCTGATGGGCGGTTCCAGCACCAACCCAGGCACCGGCTCCAGCGGCGGGGTCGCGACCTTCGAGGGCTTTTTCTACCGCCTGACCGAGCCGATGGAATACACGGCGCCGTCGGCCGCGAACGTCAACCGCTACTGGGACCGCGGCGGTCTCACCGGGCTGGGGTATCGCCGGGCGTTCTTCACCAGGCCGCTGATCCTCTCCGGAGGGCCCGACGGGGAGCCGGGAGTCTACATCTCCTCCGCGCCCACGGTCTCCGACGTCCTCGACGTGGAGAACGCCGCGGCCCAGTTCGTTCCGAGCGAGTTGATGTCCGGCGGGTACATCCCGAGCGGGAGCTTCATCCTCTCGCCCGGATCGGACTCGTTCCTGCTTCACGACGCGGGGCTGGACGACATCACCAACCACAACGTCGTCGGCGTCGGCGGCTCGGGAGGCTGAGACCATGGAACGACGAGGCTTCCAACCCTTTCGAGCGTCGCGCCTCGATCGAATGAGGCGTCGGGTCGAACTCCCCCCTTCTCCCCTCGTGGGAGAAGGTGGCCGAAGGCCGGATGAGGGGGGGACTCCCGACGGCTTTCGGTCGCGCCACCCCTCATCCGCCCCTTCGGGGCACCTTCTCCCACAAGGGGAGAAGGGATTATGTATGCCTGCTCCCGATGGTTTTCGACGCGGCCCCCTCGGCTCGCATCGACGGACTGGATTCACGCTGATCGAGCTATTGGTGGTGCTCTTGATCGTCGGCATCATCGCGGCGGTGACGCTGCCGGTGGTGCTGCCGGCGATCGCGCATCGTCAGGTGAGCGAGTCGGCCCGGATCATCCAGGGGGGCCTGGTCGCCGCCCGCGACGCGGCCCTTCGGACCAACAGCCCCCACGGCATCCGCTTCCTCCCCGACCCGGCCAACAACGGCATCCTCCCCGGCGCGCCGGGAATCAACCCGTTCAAGACCCTGGCGTCGAACCGCTTCATCCCCATCGAGCAGCCGCCGGGCTACTCGGAGGGCTCGGTCTGCGTGCCGTTGACCCCGTGGACCTTCAGCAACTTTCCCGACATCGTCCCCGGCGTGGTGTCGAGCGTTTATCTGTACAACGGCGTCACGGGAGCCAGCCGGCTCCGACTGATCTGCCAGGCCGCCTATCGGCTCGACCAAACGTCGGGGGTCTACTACCTGGACAACCCGACCTCCTGGTACTGGAACGTGCGGGTCGGCGACAAGATCCAGATCAACCAGACGGGGCCGTACTTCACGATCGTCGGCCCCATGGACTTCGATAACCCGGAGAAGTTCGTCAACGTCGACCCGACGAAGCCGCCGCTCAACTTCCTAGATCCGAACGGCGGCGGCGGCTACTTCCAGCCCGAGATCCTGTACGTCGTCAACGGCGTGGACGACGACGGCGACGGCTACATCGATAACGGCCGGGACGGCATCGACAACGATCTAAACGGGACCGTCGACGACCTCGGCGAGTGGTCGGAGACCGAGACGTGGCCGCCGGGCTTCAAGAGCGCCACGAACAACGTGAAGTACGGCGGCGTCGACGTGTTCGGCCACCCCACGGGGGGTGGGGTGCCATACCGGATCGTCCGTCAGCCGGTCGTCTCGCCGGGGTCGCGGGAGACGGCGCTGCCGGACAACGTGGTCGTGGACCTGACCAGTTGGAACCAGGCGCTGCCGGAGCGGTCGCGGCTGCCGGTGGACCCGCTGTCGGGGACCGTCGACATCCTTCTCGACCCCAGCGGACGGCTGATCCCGACGACGCGATACTCCAGCCCGGCGTCGTTCGGCATGAACCAGAGCTTCTATCACATCTGGGTCGGCGAGCGGAGCGATCTGGCGGAGATCCAGACGACCGGGACCGCGCCGGCGATCACGGCGGCGCCATTACTGGCCTCGCCGAATCCGTCGTTCCTGCTGCCGATGCCCCAGGACGCCTACGACGCCTACGGCGCGACCCTGACGGCCAGCAACCCGACGTTGCCGGTGTTGAAGGGGCAGGTCCGGCTGCTGACGCTGTCGACCCGGACGGGGAACATGATCACGACCGACACGCCGAGTTTCCGCGTCGGCAACCCGAGCCAGCCGTACCACGCCCCGCAGCTTGGACAGCAGGGAGACGCGCCATGATCCGTCGTCGCCGATCCAGCGACCGAGCCGGCTTCACCCTCACGGAGGTCCTGATCGGGATCGCGATCATGGGCGTGGGGCTGATCTCGGTGGCGGTGCTGTTCCCCATCGGCCTGTTGCGGCTGCAAGAGGCTCAGAGGCAGTCGCGCTCGGCGCTTTTGTTCGAGTCGGCCGCGGCCGACATGGCGGCGCGGAGCCTGGTCAACGCGCAGTCGTTCATCCAGGCCGACCTGCTCAACGGCCCGGTCGGTTTCGGCTACTGGTACGCCTGCTCGGCCACCACGCGCACTCCCAACGGCATGTACAATCCCCTGATCCAGGACCCCGCCTCCTATCTCGGCAACGTCTACAGCGACCCGACCGACACGACGAAGCTGATCGGCCTGGACGCCGCCAACGCCAATTTCCACGCGCGGGGGAGCGCCGGGCTGCCGTTCTGCTACGACCCGCTCTGGCGGTACAAGGTCGGCGTCTACCTCGGCGACGTGGACGCCGACGGCGACGCGCTTCCCGAGGCCCGCTTCGGCTCCGGGATCGGCTTCGTCCGCGACGACCCCGACGGCGACGCCCCCAGCGCCCACGGGCTGCAACGGCTGACCAACTTCAACGGCCGCGCCAACGGAACGTTCGTGGACGCGCTGGGGACCACCCGGACGCTGTTCGTGATGCCGTCGGCCTCGGCGATCCCCCAGATCTTCGTGTCGCCGGAGGACGTGGTCTGGAACACCGCGAACAACCCGCTGAACTTCAGCCCGGTCCTCCCCGACCCCACGCTCTCCGGCGACGGCTCGACCGTCAACGATTGGCGCTTCTCGTGGTACTTCACCGGCAAGACCGCCAGCGCCAGCACGGCGTCGACCTTCGACGGCGACCTGGTGATCTGCGAGAACCGCCCGTTCTCGCTGGATCCGGTGCCGAGCCCGCTCGACGGCTCGACGACGATCATGCGGCCGGCCGACGAGATCGTGGTGGAGGGGGTCTTCGGCTACGGCGCCAAGGTGCTCGACACCGGCGGGGGCATCGGCTACGCGACGGCCGCCGACCGCGCGGTGCTGCTCCGCTGGCCGGCGGCCATGGAGGACCCGATCGTCAAGACCGGGAGCTGGATCTGCGACGTGACCTACGAGCGGAACCAGCCGACGGTCGCCACCCGCTTCCCCCCCGTCCCCAACCCGCTCAACGGCGGCAAGTGGGACAACCAGCCGGCGCAGCGGGCGTTCTGGTACCAGGTCGTCAAGACGACGCCCCCCGTCACCGATCCGACGCTGGGAAGCAACTACCGCAGCATGGTCGTCCAGGTGTATTCCAGGCTGCGGGCGCGGACGCCCTTGACGTCGGGCGGAACTCCGGCCGTCGTCAACGCGGCCCTGATCGCGCCCCACGTCGTCAACGTGATCCCGCAAACCATCGTCGTGCATTGATGTCGAACGGCAAACGAATCGATCCGCGGATTCCCGGATTAATCCACGGATTTCACAGATTAACGCAGATTCAAGAATAAGATCAGAAAAAATAAATCTGCGTTAATCTGCGAAATCTGTGGATGTTTCCCCAGAATCAAGTCGCCAGAAGCGGGGGCCCAGTCGTGAAGCTCGAACGCCGCAACATCGCGAACCCCCGCCGCCGTCGCCGACGCGCGGGCGTGACGCTCGTGGAGATGCTGGTCACGCTGGCCGTGCTGCTCTTGATGATGGCGCTCATCGTCCAGATCTTCCAGCAGGCGACCAGCGGCATGAACGCCGCGCAGGCGTTCCAGAAGCTCGACGAGGACCTCCGCCGGGTCGACTCGACGCTCCGCTCCGACCTCTCCGGCGCCACCGCGCGGTTCACCCCGCCCCTGAACCCCGACGACGACCTGGGCTACTTCGAGTACGTCGAGAACGAATTCGCCGACGGCCAGGGCGAGGACTGCGACGACTCCATCCGCCTCACCGTGAAGGCTCCCCCCGGCCGCCCCTTCACCGGCCGCATGTGGGCCAAGCCGCCCAACGTGCTGACGACCGACGCTCTGGGCAACCCGATCACGGTCCCGATGCTCTTCGGGAGCATGAGCGCGGTCCAGTTGAACCTCTATCTCGCCACCCAGCCCATCACCGTCACCAGCGAGTACGCGGAGGTGATCTACTTCCTCCGCAACGGTAACCTCTATCGCCGAGTACTCCTGGTCGCGCCGGAACTGCAATCGAAGATCGTCGCCACCGTCGCGAACACCGGCTTCTTCCCCGACGGGACGCTCAGCGGGTACACCAACGGCACCTTCACGCCTGGGGCGCTGGGGGGCCTTCAAACCAGTTGGCAAGGGGTCAACGACCTCTCGGCGCGGCCCGCGGCGCGGGGGACGCCGACGGCGAACCACAACCAGACGATCGTGCTCAACACCCTGGGCGACCTGACCGACCGCCACAACCGCGCGTTCTCGCCCCGGTTCGCCGACGACTTCGTGCTCCTGGACGGCTCCGCGGCGACCCCCGACGGCATTCCCGACGACCTCAACGCCGACAACGTGCCGGACTTCCACCCGTCGCTCTACTACAACGCGATCAACGACACGGTCACCGGCAACGGCACCACCAACCGGCTCTGGAACGTCAGCGACATGACCGGGATCGCGGGCAATAGCTTCCTCGCCCAAAGCCTGCAAAGCCTGGGCTTCCCCTTCATCTACCGGGGGTCGTTCTCGCAGGCGCAGCAGGCCGACGACAACCACACCGAGATCGGCTGGATCCACGCCCCCGCGCCGTTCGCCAACGACGGGACGAATCTCTACATCTTCAACACCGATCCCGTCAACTACGTCAAATACCTGAACCACAACCCCCTGGACCTGGGGGACGACCTGGCGACGCCCTACAGCACGTCCGCCGCCGGCTACGCCAACAACCTGCAAACCTACTGGGGCTACCCCACCTGGCGCGAGACCCTGGCGCCGGAGTGGGCCGACCCGACCGTCCAGGTGAACCAGGTCGCCCCCTACAGCCACCCGTTCGGCCTGATCCCGATCACCGCCAACGAGGTGAACCAGGGCTCCCTCACCACCGCCGCGGGCGCCGCCGGACTCCCGGGCGAGCAACTCCTACCGCCGATGATCCAGGAAGACGCGGCCGGCCGAGTCTGGCGAAGCGCCGGCCAGACGCAGCTCTTCAGCGACGGCGCCGGATCGAACACGACGCTCTTCGACACCGATCATACCCTCTGGACCCAGCAGAGCTGGGAGGACGACCTGCTGTTGACCAACGTCCGGAGCTTCGACGTGAAGGCGTTCGAGCCGGCGCTGGCGGACTACGCGGACCTCGGCTGGGGCGACGACCCGCGGGTCACCGCGCCGGTCTCCTCCGCCACCGGGGACTACCTCGGCATGGGGAACACCCCCGCGCCGTTCCTCTACGGCAACTACGACGCCTTCACCGGCGGCTACGCCGCCAACGCCATGGCCCTGGTCAACGGCCGGGCCTGCAACGTCGTCGGGCAGACGTTCGCCCACGAGGGCCGGATGCCGCCGTTGCGCAACGATTTCCGATTCGACGCCCAGTTCGGCGCGGCGCTGTATCCGAGCCTGCCCGAGCCGTTTTTCAGCCGCGTCGGCGACACGAGCGCCTATAACGGCAACGTCGGCGACGACTCGAACACGATCGTCCGGATGCGGCGGATCTGGGACACCTGGTCGACGACCTACAGCAAGGCCCCGGCGACGGGCGTCCTGCCGACGACGCTTCCCGACGGCACCGTCGGCCCCGGCGGCGGCTTCCCCTACGGGCCGCCGTTCTCGCCGCCGATCTACCCGTCGTACCCGGCGCCCTACCCCGCGCCGCTGCGCGGGATTCAGATTCAGATCCGAGTCACCGACCCGACCAGCCAGCACGTCAAGGTCCTGACCATCCGCCAGGACTTCACCGACAAGCTTTGACGAGAACACGTTTGGATTTGGAACCGAGTGCCGCCCGGCGGCGTCGAATTCAGGCGAGGCCAGCATAAAGAACGCCGAGGGGCGCGGGAGCGGGGAGAAGATCATGACGACCGGGACCTTTCGAGGACGCGAACGGGCGAGGCGGGGCGTGATCCTCATCCTCGTTTTGGGCGTGCTCGGGCTGATGGCGGTGATCGGCGTGACCTTCGCCACCTACTCGGGGCAGGCGCGGATCGCGGCGCGGAGCTTCGCGCAGTCGAAGGTCCGGCCCCAGGGCGAGGCGCTGGTGGACTTCGCGCTGTCGCAGTTGATCTGCGACACCAACGACGTCCGCTCCGCCATCCGCGGCCACAGCCTGGCGCGCGACATGTACGGCAACGACGGCCGCTACAACGGCCTGGTCGAGCGCCGCTCCGACGGCGCGCGGATGGCGCCGAACAACGACGCCCTCTTCTACATCACCGCGGCGACCCAGGACGGGACCTACCCCGAGATCTACCACCTGACGACCAACATCCCCGACGGCGACCCCCTGTTCTACGGCTACGACTTCACCCGCTGGACGATCAAGGTCGCCTCCCCGCCGGTCGACGCGAGCACCCGCGTCATCAACCAGTCGTTCGAGGTCGTCAACGACTCCCAGTTCGTCCCCGGCGGGACCGGCTCCCGCGTCCTTCAGGTGGTGATCCGGCCGGAGGACGCGAACGCCCAGATCTACAACCCGTCGTACCCCGGCGGGGCGCTGACCACGATCACGCCGGCCTACCGGATCCTCAACGGCGTCACCGGCCTGCAATTCACCCTCGACGGCCGCTGGCTGCACGCCTTCAACGGGCCGGGAAGGACCGACCAGGCGAAGTACGGCAACTTCCGCTACAACCTCGACGATCCGGCCACCCGCGGCATGGACGAGGACTACGACGCGGTCGACCTGGAGAACTGGTTCCTGGCGATGCAAAGCGCCGACGGCCAGGTGATGATCCCCTCGTTCCACCGCCCGGCGATCGTCCGCCACGACCTGACCGGCACCACCGACATCGACAACGCCGACGACTGGACCAACGTCGTCGACCCGATGGGCGCGGACCCGGCGCTGGCGTTGCGGAACAAGATCTCGCGGATCCTCCGCCCCCGCCAGGCCGACGGCAACGACGCGGCGACGTTCCCCGACCTGATCCCCGACGCCACCACCGGCCGGATCACCTACGACGTCGACAACGACGGCGACGGCCTGAACGACTCGGTCTGGCTCGACCTGGGCTACCCCGCCCGCCGCAACGCGCAGGGCAAGCTCTACAAGCCGCTGTTCGCGTTCATGGTCATCGGCCTCAACGGCCGGATCCCGCTGAACACCGCCGGCAACATGGCCGCCCGCGGCGGCGCCACCGGCGACGAGCCCCAGTCCTCCCACGCCGCCCACCTGGGCAACTCGGTCAGCGAGATCGACCCCAGCTACGGCCTGCAAAACGCCTACAAGCAGGACACTGGGATCTTCGGCGACGGCTACACCCAGGTCGACAGCTCCCTGGTCGACGTCCGCCTGAACCAGCTTCGCAATCTCCTGGCGGGAACCCGGCCGCAGCCCGATCCCTACAAGCCCGACACCACCGGCCAGGTCAACGGCGATACGAACTGGGTGGGCATGGGGACGAGCAATCTCCCCTACTTCATGCCCAACGGCCAGGCCGACAACGGCGACATCGACGTCAATGGAATCTCGGGACCGCCGACCGGGAACGTCGTCCGCCTCACGCCGGCGGTCCCCGGCCGCTGGGGCGAGCCGGACTCGGTCCCCGGCGGCAACTACGCCCCGTTGCAGACCACCTACGTCAACGAGGTCCGGCCGGGCTACTCGATCAGCGTCAAGGACATCGTCTCCGGCTCCTACCGCCCGCTCGACTCGGCCGACGACGATTACAACTCGTTCGACGCCTACCCGATCCCCGACGCGGTCACCGGCGCGCGGATGGGCGAGATCGGCGACTTCGACTACTACGACGCCTCCGGCTCGCTGTTCTTCCCCATCGAGCGGATCCGCCGCTTCGTCGCGCCGATCGACGTCAACGGCTCCGGCCGCGTGGCCCGGTTCAACGGCGGCGGCACCCAGATCCGCGGCGGCGACGTCTGGGGCCGCGTCGAGTATCGCGGCTACTTCCGCCCCCCCGGCCTCCCCGGCCAGATCGACCCGGCCACCGGCGTCGTCTCCTTCGCGCCGTTCGTCGCCGGCAACCCCTATCCCAACCTGAACGCCACCGCGGCCAACGTGGCCGCCGCCACGGCCCACAACAACAACATCCTCCACGGTTTCGAGTCGTTCCTCCAGCCCAACACCAAGGGCACCCCCCAGCGCTCCGGCGGCTTGCTGGCGTACAAGCAGATGTCCGACTCGACCAACACGGCGACCTACCTGGTCCCCGGCAACCCGACCGAACTCCCCACCTACAACGGCGACATCAACTCGGGAACCACGTACTCCTTCACCACTCCCGACGACTCGGGCGCCGACGTCTCCGTCACGATCAACAGCCGCTCCGACGGCCTCAACGAGGCCGACGAGATGAACCTGTACAACCCCGACCCGCTGCTGGACTCCCCGTTCGGCTTCGCCGACCTGGAGTGGCTGTACCGCAGCCACGACGTCGACGGCGGCTCCCTGAGCAGCAGGCTGGCGCAACTCGCGCCCATCAGCTTCAGCAACGCCATCGACGGCCTGCGCCGGCGGCGGCTGTACTCGATCGACGTCTGGGAGAGCAACGCCTTCGCCTGGGCCAACGACAACCCGCTGGGCGCCTTCGGCCTCCTCCCCGACTCCATGGGCAACCCGACGCGCGGCGGCAACAGCACGTTCGCTCCGGTCGCCAACGCGGGGATGCTCGGCGCCACCTACACGCCGGGGCTGGCCCAGCGCGGGCGGAAGATCAACCTGAACATGCCGCTGCCGGTCTCCAACGACCCCCAGGAGCCGATCCGCCGGAAGTGGATCGCCGACGCCTACCAGTTGATGAAGACCGTCCTGCCGCCGCGGGCCATCGACACCCCCGAGGAACGGGCGAAACTCGGCCAGTTCCTGGTCAACGTGATCGACTTCCGCGACCCGGACTGCACGATGACCATCTGGGACAACCCGGACGTCTTCTTCGTCCCGTCCGCGAGCCCCACCGCCCCGCCGACGCTCAGTTTCGCCGGGAGCATCCCCCTGCGGCACTACGGCATGGAGTACAACCCCGTCGCCATCAACGAGGTGCTGGCGTTCTCCTATGGCCGCAAGAACGGGACGACCGCCGGCACCGGCATCAACACCGGCCGCTTCTTCATCGAGCTGGCCAACACCCTCAGCCAGGCCGAGGGGAACTCCGACGTCGACCATAACGCCTCGACCGTCAACCTCAGCGGCTACAACACGGCCGTGCCCCCCAACCAGCCCTACGACGGCGCCTGCTGGGACCTGGTCTTCACCGGCGACGCCGTCGGCAGCCGGCCCGACCCGTTCAGCGGCCAGTTGCAGCCGGGCGCCCAGATCTACGGCG
Organism: uncultured Planctomycetales bacterium; assembly: GCA_937907525.1. GTDB lineage: Bacteria > Planctomycetota > Planctomycetia > Isosphaerales > Isosphaeraceae > Paludisphaera. Next base: position 44,434 of record CALCIB010000144.1, read on the forward strand.
TCACCCCGCTGGGAGGCGGCGCGCTGACCGGCGCCGTCAAGACGGCCGCCACCACCACGCCCGCCGCCGCCCCCGTCACCGAGGGCGTCCTCGCGCGGGCCCTGCCGCGGCAGACGACGGGGACGCCGCCCCCCATCCCGCTGACGGTCGTCGGCTTCGTCCACCCGGACGCCGCCAACGAATCCAAGAGCGAGCATCCCCTGGGCGCGGGAGGCGCCGGCAACACCTGGACGGCGTCGCCGTCGTTCACGGGAAGCAACAAGGGGGTCCTCTACGAACTGAACACCGCCTGGGACCCGTTCAACAACACCGTCTCCGGCTTCACCTTCAACCCCGGCGTCCTCCCCAACGACGCCGCCGGCAACCAGGTCACGACCCTGACCGCCACCCAGATCCCTCGCGCCGCCGGCGCCGGGGCCTACTACTGGGTCCACCTGCGACGTCCGGCCAACCCCATGCTGGCGGTCTCCGCCGACAACCCGATGGTCGTGGTCGACAGCATGCGCTTCCCCTACGTCGACGTCGGCGGCACGGCCCAGACGATGTCCAGCCCCAGCCCGACCGGGAGCCCCAACCGGGTCGACAAGGTGACCAAGTCGACCACCCCGCTTTACTCCTACCAGCGGATGCAGCCCTACCGCGGCGGCCAGGCCGTCCCCTGGAACCCCACCACCGGCGGCGCCATCGACCCCCGCTACGGTTACACCGAGCAGATCGCGACGTCGGTCCAGCAGATCGGCACCATGGCGGTCTACTTCGGCGACAACAACACCCAGCGCGACGATTCCACCAGTACCGACGGCCAGGTCTCCAACGTGGCGATCTACAACACGCTGGGACAGGCCAACGACGGCACCACCAACGAATACTGGGACTGGTTCCCGTTCCACGACCGCGACTTCACCAGCCCCTACGAACTGACCCTGGTCCCCGGCTGTCCCCCCGGCCTGTTCACCAAGCAGTTCGCCGAGTTCGCGCCCACGGCCTCCAACGCCACCGGGTTCACGAACGCGGCGGCCGGCGTCCTGACCACCAACTACGGATCGATCACCGCCCTGCCCCCCGCGCCGGGCGCGACGGACGCCGCGAGCAACCGCGCGGCCCAGCCGTTCCTGTTCCGGGGGAACACCTCGCCCGTCGAACCCCACACGTTCCCGTACCTGATCGACAAGTTCTTCTACACCGCCGCCAACCCGCCGGTGACGTCCTCGCCGCTTCTGCCGACCGACGACCTGCTCTACGGCTCGGACGCCGCGAACCCGGACCATGGCACGGTCGACGGCTACGCGGCCGACGGCTGGTTCAAGATGTTCGAGTTCCTCGAAGTCCCCAGCCAATCGGCCGGCTCGACCGGGATGGTGCAAAACGGGACCAACTTCGACTGGGCCCGCCAGGACGCGCGCCCGGGGCTGCTCAACCTCAACCTCATCATCGACGAGGAAGTCTTCTTCGGCCTCCTGGGCAGGCAAGATTCGTTCGGCCTCGCCCCTTACAAGCAGAAGCTGCTCAACGACACGCTCGTGCCGACCGTCGACGGCCTGAACGCGGCGTTGGGCTGGAGCCTCACGGAATACGAGGGGGGCCTCTGGGCCACCGCGCTGACGACCGGCTACCCGCCGATCCCCATGATCGTCACGGCCACCACCGCCGACGGCGGCCCCGCCTACGTCCAGCCGATGGAGAACGTCGGCTACCTGGACTACGCGGACTACAATCCCTCCACCTTCCCCTTCGCGACCGGCCTGGTCCCGAACGCCATGAAGGCCGCGTTCGCCCAGTTCCTCTGGGCGCGGCACGGCGGCTCGGGCTTCCTCTTCGGCTTCGGCGAGGGCGCGACGGGGCGGAACCAAACGACCGTCCCGGCGGTGATCACCCCGCCGATGACCGGCCTCCCCGCCGAGCGACCGTTCCGCGCGCCGTCCTTCCCGGACGTCGACTACACCCCGATGCGGCCGGCGACGCTGGCGCCGACGGCCTTCACCGACCCGCCGGCCAACCCCGCGGTGCCGGTCAACCTCAACCCCGTCGTCGACGACCCCGGCGTCCGCAACCAACGGCTGTTCGCCGGCTACGAGCGCTCGACCTGGGCCGGAAGCAACGCGACCACGACGATGCTGCCGCCGCCGATCCCCGCCCGTCGGCTGTTCCAGCCGGCCGACGCCTGGACCTGGACGTCCGGCGGGGTCACCGAGACCAGCAACGCGGGCCTGACGGCCAGCGCCTACGTCAACGCCATCCAGCCCGTCAACGCGAACCCGACCATCGGCGGCCTGCCGGGCGTCGACCTGGCCGGCAACCCCTTCGGCGAGGGGGCAACGAACCTGTTTCAGCAGAACGCCAAGCTCGGCATGGGCGGCGGGTCCACCCCCGACATGACCCAGCACCCCTACTTCCGTAGCGAGCAGATGCAGCGGATCACCAACCTGACGACGGTGCGCACGCATCAGTTCGCGGTCTGGGTCACCGTCGGCTTCTTCGAGGTGATCCGCGAGGGAGACATCGCCATGATCGGCGACCCGACCTACCCGACGGCCGCCTTCGACCTGCTGGGCCCGGAGATCGGCGCGGCGACCGGGGAGAACACCCGTTACCGAACCTTCTGCGTCGTGGACCGGCTCAAGCTCACGGGCTTCGACCCCAACGCCGTGGACGCCTACCGGCCCGCGGTGGTCTACCGTCGCGCCATCCAGTGACCCGGAAATCGGGGCCGGTCTCGGCCGGCCCCGCGGACCCGGTCACAACCGCCTCGCGTGAACGTATTGTCCTAGGGGACGATACCTCGATACGATTAGTAGTCTCGCGCCCTCCCGTCTACGAAAGGACCGCCTCATGAAGCCCCGTCGTCGTCGCCATGGCTTTACGCTGATCGAGCTGCTGGTCGTCATCAGCATCATCGGCGTGCTGGTCGGCATGCTCCTGCCGGCCATCCAGTCCGCCCGCGAGGCCGGCCGCCGCGCCCAGTGCCTGAACAACATGAAGAACATCGGCCTGGCGCTCAACGCCTACGCCACCCGGAAGGGTTCGTACCCCGCCGCCGGCACGTTCTTCGAGACCGCCGCCTCCCAGCCCACCGCCAAGGCCTCGCAGGGCGACATCACCAAGTCGGTCCTCGTCGGCGCGACCGCCAATCCGGTCACCGCCGTGATCGGCAACGCGGCGAAGAGCTGGGTCGTCGACATCCTCCAGGATCTCGACGAGGCGTCCCTGGCCAACAACTGGACCCAGGAGATGTCGTACCTCTCCACGACCGCGCCGGGGACCTCGACGCCCAACGCCAACATCTCGCGGACGGCGCTGGCGATCCTGCGCTGCCCGGACGACACCAACTTCACCGCCAACGAGGGGAACCTGAGCTACGCCGTCAACGGCGGCTTCGTCCGCGTCGCGTCCATCCCCGTCAGTTGGACCGGCGGGCCGACCGACGACCCCACCACCGTCGGCAGCGGCTCGACCCTGTCGTACGCCCCCTACGACCCCATGTCGATCAACCAGAGGATGGGCGTCATGTTCATCCAGTCGGTCTACGACAACAACTCCACCGGCTCGGACGCCAGCTCCGTCCTGGCGGCCAACAACGGCCGCAGCCCCTCCTGGGGCGGGCTGAAGACCTCGCTGGCCAGCATCACGGACGGCTCGGGCTCGACCCTCCTGGTGGGTGAAAACACCCTGGTCGGCTACTCCACCGGGACGCCCTACTCCGGCGGCAACGAAACCAACTGGGCCGCCCCCTGGCCGACCTTCTGCTTGTTCATGGCCTCCGACAACATTTGCAGCGTCACCTCCAACGACTGCTACGCCTCCATGTCCGGCGGCACCAACGCGCTCGACGCGTCCGCCTGGGGGCTGGCGAACAAGACCGGCTCGTACGAGAACCTCGGCTACGGCCAGAACCTGACGGTCAAGGGGAGCTTCCCCTTCGCCACCAGCGGCCACCCCAGCGGCGGCAACTTCGCCTTCTGCGACGGCTCCGCCCGCTTCATCACCAACACCATCGACGGCACCGTCTACTCCAAGATCATCACCCCCGCCGGCAGCAAGCTCCCCATCCCCTTCAAGCAGCAGCCGGTCAGCCAGGACGCCTTCGTCCAGTAAGCCGACCCCCGCGGCGCGAGCCGCCCGACGCGACGACGCGAGCGAGACGTCGAACCCCGCGAGCCCTCCCGACGCCCCCAATCGGCCGTCGGGAGGGCCGTTTCGTTTTCGTGCGAGTGCGACGCGCGACGTCCCCTCTCCCGCCGGGCTGACGACCCGACACTTTTTCGGATGCCGCGGCGATCATCGCCTTCTCCCCTTGAGGGAGAAGGTGGCCCGAAGGGCCGGATGAGGGGTCGACCGGCGTCGCGT
>CALCIB010000145.1 GCA_937907525.1 uncultured Planctomycetales bacterium
AGGGAAAGAGGGAAAGAGGGAAAGAGGGAAAGAGGGAAAGAGGGAAAGAGGGAAAGAGGGAAATTGAACCACGGGGACACGAACGACACGAAGCAGCTTGCCTCCGATCGCACCTGCTTTTCCATGGCTTTCCCTGTCTCGGTCCCTCTCTTCTCTTCTCCGTGTCCTCGGTGACTCGGTGGTTCAATCCTCCCCCGTCTGCGATCTCATCCTTCCTATTCCTTCTCTCTCTTGTCTATCTTCTCCGTGTCCTCGGTGACTCGGTGGTTCAATCCCTCCCCGTTTCCAATCTCGTCCTTCCTCTTCTCCCTCTTCTCCGTGTCCTCGGTGACTCGGTGGTTCAACTCCTCCGATCAGGATCAGGTGATCGCCAAAGCAAGGATCTCCCCATGCCGTCGCGTCTCGCGTCCGCCCTCGCCGTCGTACTTCTGTCGTGTTCGTTCGCGCTTGCGGCCGAGCCTCTGGCTAGGATTCGCGTCAGCGACGACCGGACGCATTTCGTCGAGGAGGGGACCGGCCGGCGGTTCGTCGTCTGGGGCGTGAACTACGACCACGACGAATCCGAGGTCGGGCGGCTGCTGGAGGACTACTGGGATGACGAGTGGGACAAGGTCGTCGAGGACTTCCGCGAGATCAAGGATCTGGGCGCCAACCTCGTCCGGGTCCACCTTCAAACCGGCAAGTTCCTCAAGGCGGCCGACCAGCCCGACGAAAAGGCGCTCAAGCGGCTGGGCGACCTGGTGAAGCTCGCCGAGGAGACCCGGCTGTATCTCGACGTCACCGGGTTGGGCTGCTACCACAAGCAGGACGTCCCCGCCTGGTACGACGCGCTCGACGAATCGGCCCGCTGGGACGCGCAGGCGACCTTTTGGAAGGCCGTCGCGGGCGTCTGCAAGGACAGCCCGGCCGTGTTCTGCTACGACCTGATGAACGAGCCTGTCCTCACCGGCGGCAAGAACCCGGAAAGCTGGCTCGCCGGCGACTCCCTGGGCGGCAAGTATTTCGTCCAACGAATCACCCTGGACGAGAAGGGCCGCAAGGGCGAGGAGATCGCCGGGGCCTGGGTCGCCCGTCTGACCGACGCCATCCGCGAGGTCGACGACCATACCCTCGTCACCGTCGGCGTCATCCCCTGGGCCCAGGTGTTCAAGGGGGCCAAACCGCTGTTCCACGGCCCGGAGCCCGGCAAGCCGCTGGACTTCGTCGCCGTCCACTTCTACCCCAAGGCCGGCAAGCTCGACGAGACGCTCGAAGCGCTCAAGGTCTACGAGGTCGGCAAGCCGCTCTTGATCGAGGAGATCTTCCCCCTCGGCGCCAGCCTTGAGGAGACGACGGAGTTCATCGAGCGCTCGCGACCGTTCGTCGACGGCTGGGTCAGCTTCTACTGGGGCAAGACGATCCCGGAGTGCGAGCAGGTCGGCGACATCCCAAACGCGATCGTCGCCGCCTGGCTCAAGAAGTTCCGCGAACTGGCCCCCGCCGCGACCCAGCCGACGAACGGCCCGAAGCACTGACGAACGCATGGATGGGTAGGGGAGATTGAACCACAGAGTCACAGAGGACACAGAGAGGGGAGAGGAGGGAAGGGGAGAAAGGGAGAGGGGAGGAGGGAAGAGGAGGGAAAGGGAGAGGGATCGAGACCGGGAAATCCAAGGGGAAGAGGGCGGGATCGGAGGGGAGCCGATCCGTGTCTCGGCGACCCAATCGATTCCCGACTCCGTTCTCGCTCTCCTCCTTCTCTCCTTCTTCTCTCCTTCTTCTCTCCTTCTTCTCGCCTTCTTCTCGCCTTCTTCTCTGTGTCCTCTGTGACTCTGTGGTTCAATCTCCCCTCCCCATCCCGTGCGTTTCCAAGGCGAGCCAGGTCACTTCGCCGCCTTGAGTTCCTTGATCGACACGTTGCGGAACTGCAAGAGGCTGGGCGGGCCGGTCCATTCGCCGGCCGCGTTTCGCGAGCCGTGGTGCTGGAAGGCGATCCGCCCCCGCGCGGGGAGGTCGGGGATCTCGACTTGGTCGACCACCACGACGCCGTTAAGCCTGGTCGTCACGGTCTTCCCCTTCACGGTGATCTCGAAGGTGTTCCACTGGCCCACGGGCTTGTCGGCCTGATGCTTGGGCGTGACGGCGGCGCGAAGCTCGGGCGAGGTCTTCGGGTCGGTGCGGACGCCGTACATCTCGCCGGAGCCGATCGGCCAGCACCAGATGTTGACCTGGTGCCGGGCGGAGCCGCGAAGGAACACGCCCGAATCCGCGTCCGGCAGCGCCAGCCTTAGCTCCTCGCCCTTGACGTTCCTGGCGTGGGCGCCGTCGGGGAGGATGTACGGTACATGGTTGAGGAATGGGGCCTCCTTGATCCGCCAGTCCACCTTGAGTACGAAGTCCTCGTACTCGGCGTTCGACCAGAGATCCTTGCTCCCCTTGGCGGGGCTCTGGGCGTCGTAGTCGATCGCCCCGTCGACGACCCTCCAGTGGCCGTCGTCCCCCTCCGGGGGCGTCCAGCCGGTCAGATCCTTGCCGTTGAACAGCGAGACGAAGCCCTCGTCGACCTCCCCCGCGCGAACCGCGGCCGTCGTCAAAACGAGCGAGGCGATCAAGGCATGGCGGATCGTGGACATCGCGAACCTCCTCGACAGAACCGCGACCGATCTCCGACGCCCCATCGTGCCCGTCCGGCCCCCCCGACGCAACCGGACGCCAGGGCCGAAGCGCCGGAGTCACGACGGCGCGAACCAAAATGCGTCGCCAACGCGAGAAAAACCATATCGACGCAACTTGTGAGCACGTAAAGCGTTGTCTGCAAGACGGCGAACGCGCTCGCCGAAAAAATCCGGAGTCGCGATTTCAAAACGGAGATTGTGGGGCACTGCATGGTGGGGAGACCCCGTTTCCGCGTCTTTGGCAATTCGATCGTTGGTGGAATCTCGGAGAGCACGAGCCTCATGATTCACGCGCCCGCCTCGCCGGTCGCTCGTCTCCGGCGCGGCCGGCGCGGGGCCTGGGGCGGATCTGGAAATCAATTCGAAACACGACGATCGAACCCACTTCGTGATGCGCGCTAAATTCTTTAATAATCAAGGGTTGCTACGAGATTTCGAGAAGCGTCGCTGCCACGATCGAACCCGAACCGGCGGCCGTCGACCGCGCCTGACGGGGAATCTTTTTGGAATCGCGGATCGGTCGGGCGACTCGTTGCAGTAACCTTGGTGGAAGGGGGGGACGATGACGCGATCGGGCGGGGTGGAGCGTGCGGTCGAGCGGCTGCTGCGGGACGGGGTCGACTCGCCCGGCGGCGACGCTCGACTGTTGCAGCGCTTCCTGGCCGAGCGCGACCCCAGGGCGTTCGAGGCGATCGTCGATCGTCACGGCCCGATCGTGCTGACGGTTTGCAGGCGTTACCTGCGCGAGCCGGCCGACGTGGAGGATGCGTTCCAGGCGACGTTCCTGGTCCTCGTCCGCAAGGCGTCCGGGCTTCGCGACGGCGACGCGCTTGCAAGCTGGCTCTACGGCGTCGCCTACCGCGTGGCCCTCCGCGCCCGCGCGAACGCGCTCAAGCGCCGCGCCCGCGAGGGGGAACGCGAGGGTCTCGAAAACGCCCCCGCCGAACCCTCGCGGCCGGCCGATGACGCGCGAGAGGCGCTGGACGCGGAGATGGCGAGGCTGTCGGAGAAGTTCCGCGCGCCGCTGGTGCTCTGCTACCTAAAAGGAAAGACGCACGAGCAGGCGGCGGCGGAACTCGGCTGGCCGGTGGGAACGGTTCGAAGCCGGATGGCCAGGGCGAGGGCGCTTCTGCGCGACCGCCTGGCGCGTCGCGGCGTGGACGCCTCGTTGGGTTTGGCGGCGGTTCGGGCCGACGTCGCCGCGATCCCGTTCGTCCCGTCGTCGCTCGTCGCGGCGACGGCCTCCGCCGCGGTTCGGTTCGCGGGTGCCTCCGCGGGCCTGCTCTGGCTGGGGGCCTCCCCCTCGTCGACCATGACGCCGGCCGCTCGGCTGGCTTTGGGAGTTCTCGCGACCATGACGACGACACCCTGGAAAGCCCTGGGAATCGCGTTCGCCTGCGCCGGTCTGACCGTCGGCGCCCTCGCCTCCGCAACGGTCGAGGCCCCCGGCGGTCCCCAAGATCCGCCGAAGCCGCCGGCCCAGGCCGAGCAGGCCCCGTCGAAGGACGTCGAGGGCCGGCTGTCTGACGTCGAGCGCAAGCTGGACCGACTGATCGGCCTGGTGGAATCGCTGGGCGAGAAGCCCGCGAAGCTCGACGACGCGGCTCGATCGTCGCCGCCGGTCTCGGTCGAGGCCAGGACCTTGCGCGAGATCGAGGCGCAGCTTGTCAACGTGGTGCGAAAGTATGAACTCGTCTCGGCGCTCGTCAACAACGCGCGTGTCCCTCGAAGCGACCTTGAGGACGCGATCGCCCCGGCCCGCGTGCTGGTGGCCCGGCTGCGGGGCATGGAGGACGAGGAGCAAGCCAGGTTGACGAACGTCGAAGAGATGTTCGGAGTTCCGGCCGGGTCGTTCGACGACCCCGCCAGGGCCGAGTCCTTGGCGAAGGATCGTTTCAAGGAAGCGAAGGCGCGGCTGGAGCGGGCCGAGGCGGCCTGGAAGGAGGCGAGCGGCGACGATCCGAAGGGGTTCAAGTTCAACTCGGCCCGCGACGAACTCGTCGAGGCCAGGAAACGGTACGAGGCGGTCGCGATGCTTCAGGGTCTGATTATCGCTTCATATTCCCCGCTCCAGCGGATGGCCCGGCCTGGAGAAGCCGCGCCGGCCAATTGGTTCGTCGCCATGAAGCCGACCTACGCCAAGCTTTCGGAGATCCGCCGCCTGATCGCCTGGACGAAGGCGCATGTCCCGGACGTCGAGTTGACCATCGACGGCCCAAAGGAGGCCCAGGGCGAGGATGTGGGGAAGCCGGCGCCGGCGGTCTCGCCGTGAGGCGGATCATCGGGGTTCGCGGGCGACAGGGTTCGGCGCTCGACTTGCGATGACGCGGCGATCGATGCCTTCTCCCCTTGAGGGAGAAGGTGGCCCGAAGGGCCGGATGAGGGGTCGAGCGGCGTCGCGTCCCCGTCGAGCCGTCGAGACCCGCGAAGCCCCCCAGGCCGCGAACCGCCCAGGCTTCCGGTCCCGTCCACCCCTCATCCGGCCTTCGGCCACCTTCTCCCTCAAGGGGAGAAGGATGCGTGTCGTCGGCCTCCGGTCTCATCAAATCGCTCTGGACGGGATCGGCGTCTTGGGGTCCACTGGCGGGATCGTGGAGCGGGGGCGCTCGCGCCCCGGAGGATCCGCGGCGTCGGACGAGGGGACGCGGGCGCCGAGGCCGCCTCGGCGGGCGGGAATCAAGGAGGAAGTCATGCGGAGAGTCGGTATCGCGGCGGCCCTGGCGGTCGGGCTGGGGATGGGGACGGGCGCCACGGCGACCCGCGCCGCCGACCCCCCGGCGGCGAAGATGCTGGAGATCAAGCCGACGCTCGCCCTGGGCGTCGAGTTCGACACCCCCGCCGACCCGGCGGCGATCGCGGCCTGCAAGGTCGAGACCGCCACCGAGCAGGGCCGCGCCGTCGGCTACGTCCTGCGCGACGGCCAGGGGAAGTTGCTGCGGAAGTTCCTCATCACCAACGGCGGCGACAAGCTCAACCAGTGGAGCTACTTCCTCGACGGCTTCGAGGTCTACCGCGAAAGCGACCTCGACGGCGACCGTCGGTTGGACGAATGCCGATGGATGAACACCGCCGGCACCCGGATCGGGATCGTCCAGGGGGGCAAGATCACGGGCTGGAAGCGGATCTCCGCCGAGGAATCCAGCAAGGTGCTGATTCAGGCGCTTTCCGCGGGCGACTCGGGGGTGATCGACTCGATCGTCGCCACGGCCGAGGAACTGACCGCCGCCGGGCTCCCCAAGGAGGTCGTCGCCAAGGTCGTCGACTCCCCCGAGAAGCGTTCCGAGCAGGTCGCGGCGCTGGTCGCGGCCTTGAAGGCCGGCGGCGAGAAGGCCGCCTGGAACAAGTTCGACGGCGTCCTGCCCCACGCCCTGCCGGCCGACCAGGCCGCCGGGTTGGGCAAGGACGTCGTCCTGTATGAGAACGCGATGATCTTCGTCAGCCCGCCGACCCCGCCGGGAGGACAGCCCGGCAAGCTGACGATGCTCCAGATCCCGGAGATGATCCAACTGGGCGACGCCTGGAAGTTCGTCGAGCTTCCCCGCGTCGTCGATCCCGAGAAGCCGATCGTCGCCGCCGCCGCCGGCATCCGCTCGGCGATCTACGAGGTCGCCGAGGTCCCCGGCGTCGGCCCCCGCGACGAGGCGATGGAGGCGTCGCTCAAGGCGCTCGCCGACTTCGACAAGGCCAACGCCGAGACCCTCGCCGGCGGCGCCGAGAAGCGCGAGACCGCCGCGGTCCACCTGAAGCGGGTCCCGCTCCTGAAGGCCGTGGGCGCCACCGCCAAGGACCCCGACGAGCGGCTCAACTACGAGAAGCAGGCCGTCGACAGCCTGGTCGCCGCGTTCCAGACCGGCGCCTGGCCCAAGGGCCGCGAGAACCTCGACGGCCTGGTCAAGGCCGGCGGGCCCCTGGGCTCTTACGCCTCCTATCGCTTGATCGGCGCGGACTTCGTCCTCCGCAACGAGGAGCCCGGCGGCAACTTCGTCGCCAACCAGAAGAAGTGGATGGCCGACCTGGAAGGTTTCCTCAAGGACTTCCCCAGGTCCGACGAGGCCCCCGAGGTCTGGCTGCAGCTCGGCAGCTCCAACGAGTTCAACGCCGAGGAGGACAAGGCCCGCGAGGACTACAAGAAGCTGGTGGCCGACTTCCCCGAGACCCTCGCCGGCAAGAAGGCCGCCGGGGCGCTCACGAGGCTGGACCTGGAGGGCAAGCCGCTTGCGATCAAGGGGGAGGGCGCCGACGGCTCGCCCGTGGACACGGCGAGCTTCGCCGGCAAGCCGGTCCTGGTCGTCTTCTGGGCCTCGTGGGGCGGTCAGACCGTCGCCCGCGAGCTTCCCGACGTCGCCAAGCTCGCCGAGAAGCACGCCGACAAGGGGCTGAAGGTCGTCGGCGTCTGCCTGGACAACGACAAAGCCCAACTGGAGGCGTTCCAGAAGGAACACGGCCTTTCCTGGCCGCAGATCTTCGAGCCCAACGGCATCGACGGCCGGCTCGCGGTCGACTACGGGATCATCTCGCTGCCGACGATGTTCCTGGTCGACGCCCAGGGGAAGGTCGTCAACCGCAACCTCCGCTCCGCCAGCGAGGTCGAGCGCCAGCTTGAAAAAACCCTCTCGGCCGCCAAGCCGCCGTCGGTCGCCGTCGGCGTGAAGTAAGCCCCGAGAGCGCCCGTATCGCGACTCACCGAAACCGAGGGCCCGCGACGGCGGGCGCCTCGGTTTTTTTGTCGCGGGGAATTCGTCCGCGCGCGTCACACTATCACGACGGATCGAGATGGAAGCTTAGAGTCTCCTTATGCTCCGGCCTTCCACGCGCCCGGGAATCCATCCATGATCGGCGATCCATTCTTGACGTTCGCGTGGCTCCTGCTTCGCCTGTCACCCTACCTATGGATCGTCCTGCTGGGCTGGCTGATCGTGCTATCACGACGCCAGACGGCGAGGATCGAATCGTTGGGGGACAGGATCGAACAGATCCGCCGGTTGTTGCTCGCGCGGCCGGTGGCGACCGCGGAAGGCCCGGCGGTCGCGCCCAAGCCCGAGCCCGCGTTCGCCTCCACGATCGGCGTCGCGCCGAGCCCGGCGTCCGTCGAGACGCTCGCCGAGACCGTGACGATCGACGACGAGGCCATCTGGAAGCCGCCGCCGGAGTCAACGCTCCCACCGCCGCCGAGGCCGCGGCGGCCTAAGCCGGCTCCGCGACGGCTCAGCCCGTTCGAGGCGACGCTCTGGGACGCGATGTCGGCGATCGGCGCGTGGCTGACGGGGCGCGACGATCGGCCCGCCGAGCCGAAGCCGGCGCCCCCGCCGCCGCGGCCGTCGGAGCCGACGCCGCCGCGAAAGGCGGCCGACTTCGAGACCGCGGCGTGGGGGGCGTTGGCGAGGATCGGCAACTGGATCGTGGTGGGGGAGGAGCATCGCCGGCCGGGCGTGGCGGTCGAGTTCGCCGTGGCGAGCACCTGGCTGTTGCGGCTGGGCGTGGTGGTCCTGGTGACCGGCCTGGGCTTCTTCCTGAACTATTCGATCGAGCACGGCTGGGTCCCCCCGGAGGGGAGGGTGGCGACGACGATCGTCGTCGGCGCGGCGATGGCGGTCGGCGGCGTGAAGCTGCTGGAGGGCCGCTACCGGCCGCTCGGCCACGCGCTTTTGGGGGCGGGGATCGCGGCGTTCTACTTCAGCATCTACGCGGCGTGGTCGTTTTATCATCTCATCGGCGCGACGCCCGCCTTCGGCCTGATGGCGCTCGTGACCGCCGCGGCGTGCGTGACGGCGGTTCGGTTCGACTCGCTGCTCGTCGCCGTCCTGGGGATCTGCGGCGGCTACGCCACGCCCCTGCTGCTGGCGGGCGCGAGCCGGGATTATCAGGGGCTCTACGCCTACCTGTTGCTGCTGGGATGCGGCGTGCTGGCCGTCAGCGCGCGTCGCGAGTGGCGGCTGCTGAACTACCTGGGTTTCGCGGCGACCTACGCCCTGTTCCTCTCGACGCTCATCGACTACCGAACCGATCGGTTCGCGACGACGTTCCCCTACCTTCTGGCCGTCTTCGTACTGGAGTCCGAGTCGATCGTCGCGTACCACGCGATCAAGCGGCGGGCGTCGACCTTGCTGGAATGGCTGGCGCTTACGGCCAACGCCGCGATCTTCTTCGCCGCGGGCGGCGTCATGGTCGATGACGCTTACGGCCGTCCCGCCGCGGCGGCGCTGGCGCTCGGGCTGGCGGCGTACCACCTGGCTCACGCGAGCTGGCTGATCGCGCGCCGGATCGACGATCGCGGCTTGACTCTCGGGTTCCTGGCCCTCTCGGGCACGTTCCTGGCGACGGCGATCCCCCTGGCGCTCTCGCCCCAGTGGATCACGGTGGCGTGGTCGGCTCAGGCCCTCATGACCCTCTGGCTGGCGGGCAAGACCCGCGGCCGGTTCCTCCGCGGGATGGCCTTCGCCCTCTACGCGCTGGTGCTGCTCCGCTTCGGCCTGGTCGACCTGGCGCGGTCTTATGGCGGCGCGCCGGCCGCCGATTTGCCGTTCTTGCCATACCTGACGGCGATGCTCCAGCGGATCGTGGTGATGGCCGCGCCGATCGCGTCGATCGCCGGCGCGGCGTATCTGCTGCGACGGCCGGGGCTGGCCTGGGACACGACGCTGGACGATGGCGAGCCCGCGCGGGAGGGGCGGGATCTGGCGGGCGGCATGACGGTCCTGGTCGCGGGGCTGGCGTTCCTGGTCCTGCACCTGGAGATCGGCCGAACCGTCGGCGAGCTGTTCCCGCCGGCCCGCGCCGCGGCGTTGGCGTTGCTGTGGATCGGGGCGTGCCTCCTCCTCTTGTCGCGGGCGGCGTCCGCGTCCAGCCGCGCCGCCGCGGCCGTCCTCACGGTCGCGGTGGCGATCGTGGTGTTCAGGCTGTTCATGTTCGACTTGCCTGGGCTCGTGGGTCCGGCGATCTACGAAGGCGCGTATTCTCCGCTCGACGCGCTGATGCGGGGGGTGGAATTCGCCGCGATCATCGGCTTTCTGGCCTATGCGGCGCCTCGAATGCGGAGCCTTCCGTTTGATGCGAGCGACGCGGATTCGAACTCGCGCGTGGCCGCCGGGCTGGCGATCGCCCTGGGGTTCGTCTTCCTGTCGCTGGAGACCAACACGGCGCTGTTCCATTTCCAGCCGACGCTCCGCCCCGGCGGGATCTCGATCCTCTGGACCCTCTTCGCCCTGGGGCTGCTCACCGCCGGCATCGGCCGCCGCGACGGCGCCTTGCGGAAGGTCGGCCTGGCGCTGTTCGCGGTGGTGGGCTTCAAGGTCTTCCTGTTCGACCTGGCGGCGCTCGACCAACTGTACCGGATCGTGGCGTTCCTGGTCCTGGGCGTCCTGATCCTCTTCGGCGCGTTTCTCTACCTCCGCTCCGAGGCGGTCTTCACCCGAACGCCCGACGACGATTTGCAGAGGGCCCGCGAATGATCCCCTTCCGCTCGATCCTGGCGACGCTCCTGGTCCTCGCCGCGACCGCCGCGCCGGCCCAGACGTCGCTGAAATACCGCCGCGACGTCCTCCGCGACGACCGGAGCGAGGCCGTGACGCTGGTCCCGCTGGACGCCTCGGTCCACGCCGAGACTCGCGACGGCTACCCCGACGTCCGCGTCCTCGACGACCGCGGCCGCGAAGTCCCCTTCGCCCTCCGCGCGCCGATGAAGGGGAAGAGCGTCGCCGAGCGCCTGCCGGCCCCGTCCCGCGTCGTCTCGCTCAAGGTGATCGAAGGGGAGGCGCTGGAGGTCGTCGTCGAGTTGGAGCGCGACGCGCCCGAACCCGACGGCGCGACCGTGTACACGCCCCTGGCCGACTTCGAGCGCCGCGTCCGCGTCCTCGGCTCGCCCGACGGCCGGGACTGGACGCCTCTGGGCGAGGGCCGAATCCTCGACTACTCCCGGTTCATGAACGTCCGCGACGTCGACGTCGCCTTCCCCGCCCGCGGCTTCCGGACGTTTAAATTCGTGATCAAACACGAATTGGACGAGTTGAAGTCGCCGTACCGCCAGTTGTCTCGGAGTCGCGAGGCCGGCGGGCCCGAGCGCCGGAGCGAGGTCGAATCGATCCTTCGCCGTCCGTTCCGAATCGACCGGGTCGCGCTCTTCCAGACGGTCCATCGCTTCCAGGGGGAGGAGCCGACGACGACCCGTTCGGCCCTGGACGTCCGCAAGGTCGAGGTCGATCGTCGCGACCGCGTCACCCGGATCGAGGTGGCCGCGAATCGGCTGCCGCTGGCGCGGCTGGCCTTGCTGACGACCAGCCGCAACTTCCATCGCTCCGCGCGGGTGCAACGGCCGTCGGATTTCGGCTGGGTCGACGTGGCGAGCGGCGCGTTGTCGCTCTACGCCCTCGGCGACTTCCACCGCGAGGAACTGACGCTCGAGTTCCCGGAGACCCGCGCCGACGCGCTTCGGATCGTGATCGACGACGGCGACAACCCGCCCCTGGAAGTGACCGGCGTGGAGGGGGACGCCGTCGACCGCCGCGCGGTCTTCGTCGCCGACGCCGGACGGTCCTACCGCCTGGAGTACGGCTCCAAGACGCTCGACTTCCCCCGCTACGACGCCGATGCCGTGCTGTCCGCCCTGGGCCCCGACGCCCCTCGCGTCGTCGCGACGCTGGGACCGCCCGTCGCCAACCCGGACTACAAGCCGTCCCCCCGGCGCTGGGGCGATCCCGGCGTCTGGATGTTCCTCGCGATCGTCCTGATGACGGCCGTCCTCGCCTGGGCCGTCCTTCAGGCCGTCCGCAAGGCGGAGAAGCGGCCGATGGACGAATTCGAGTAAGAGTCTGTCTCATAAGTGGGCAAGGGACGACCATCACGGTCTTCCCCCCTCGCGGGGGAAGACAGACCGCGAAGCGGTCAGATGAGGGGGACGACGCGCGGGACGACCGTTGGAATTCGCGGAAGCCCGTTCGGGAAGCCCTGGACGTCGACGGTCTTCTGGCGCGTCCTCCCCCTCATCCGGCCCTTCGGGCCACCTTCCCGCGCGAGGGGGGAAGGACGTTATGCCGGCCGCGGCTCCCTTATGGGACAGGCTCTAAAATGGCGAGGGTCGTCCGCCTCGGAAGCCGCCCGAACCGACGGCGGGTCCGAGTAGATCGCCAGGAAGGCGTCGATCCCCGGCCCGGGATGGCTCAAGGTGCCGCGATTCCGGTCCCAACGGTAGTCGTCGAAGACCAACAACGCCCCCTTCTTCAGCAGGGGGAAGGCGAGGACCGCGTCCTCCAGGACGTCCCGCGCGAGGTGCGATCCGTCGACGTAGGCGAAGTCGTAGGCGTCGAAGGGCAGGCGGCGGAGATGCTCGCGCGAAGCGCCCTTGAGCTTCCCGACCTTGTGAGCCGATCCCGAGGCCCGCACGTTCCAGTCGAACCGCGCCTCGACGCCCGAGAGGTCCAGCCCCATGTCCGAGTGCTCCGGGCTTCCCTCGAACGTGTCGACGCAGTCGATGCGGCAGGTGGGATGGTCGAGGACGTTCTCCAGCAGCCAGACCGTGGCGCGGCCTTCGAAACATCCGATCTCGAGGAACCGCGAACGCGGGCGATGGCGGAGGTGGTTCAACCAATCGCTCCACGTCTCGCCATGCGCGGAGAACCAGTCGACCGTGAATCGGTATCGTCCCGGGTTCATCGGCATATGCACCGCCCCGCTCTGACGTCTCGCGCAAGGACTTTGATCAAGCAAAACCGACGACCAACAATCTTGCGTTCATGGGCGTCCTCGTGTCCAGAAGGCCGGTTGGATTCCGGAGTTCGACCGAACCGATGTATCATCCGGAGTCGTCGATGAATTGAGGTGCCATCCGAACCTGCTCAGAACGCGTTCGTCGCTGCGGAACACCTCTTCCTCTTCGAGTGGAGTAGCCGACGGGTGTGGGCGATCCGTCGGTAGTGCTCCATGCCGGGAGCCTACTGGAAGTGGTCGCCTGAAGGCGAGGGATTTTAGATCCCAGGAATGGACATCAATCCGACCGCTTCATCAACGCCTTGAAGGGCCTCACCTTTTTCTCGATGGTCGGGTCATTACACATGATCTGTCTAACTGCTTCGTGAAGGGCGGCAAAAGTATCGACGGCTTTCTGGTTGTTCTTGGGAATCCACTTGCGAAGGTGGTACTCAACCTTGATGACTGATCCTGGATCAGTGGTGATCCGCTCGGAAACAAGACGGACAACCCTCCGAAAGCCAAGTCCGTCAATGACTGCTTCAAGCCAGTATTTCACCGTGCTGGCATCGCCTCGTTCCAGCCCTTGGGTCAGGATTGCTTCCAAGGAGAGTCTCTCCTTGAGGCAAGTTTTCGCGAGCATCATAGCGACAGAAAAGCAATTCGGCGATTCTATTAATTCGAATATAAAATGAAGTCGCTCTGATTCCGGCAATTTCCTCAATTCGGCGGCAAGCTCCTTCTCCACCTTGCTATCCCGCAGCCGGGGAACATAGTCTTCGACACGAAGGGCCATCGAATGTCTCCCTTCTACGTTCCAGGAACAAGGAACGGTCTAAACAGGCTCATGGGAAGACCAGCGTTCACTGCATCATCGGAATTCGGAGTAAAGTAGCGGGGCTGGGGTCAGACTTGGTTTTTGGTTATTCGCTGCGTCCGATGTCGAGCGAAGCGTCTCAAGGAGGCTTGAGACGGACAGACCGTCGAGGAAAAACCAAAAACCAAGTCTGACCCCGCCCCCCAGCGTATTTTTATTATTATGTTTTAATAATTTTGTTCGTTCAGCCCGTCATGCGGTTGGCGATGCCGGGCATGGGCGCGGTGACGTGTCAGATAGCTTTGCCGTTGGCCAGCACAGCTTGGCAACATTGACCGCCTTCAGCGGCGAATGCAGCAGCACCGGGCAGCATGAAGTCGCCCACGGCGTTGCGGGTCGAACGCCGCTTGATCCAGTTGGCCAACCTCTTGTACCAATTTTCAAACATCTTGCGTTTTTTAACGACCGCTGTCGGGTCGCCCCGCCGCCATCCGTTTATTTCAACCCAGATTCGCCCGCGAACAAGACGCCCTTCGTCTATGCCGCAACGACAGAACTCAATTACTTCTGATTCAAATCGATCAACACTGTACCAATTCTGTTCCTTGATGTAATTTAGCGTGGGTGGTGGACTGCCATCTTTGTTCCAAAGATACAAGGCGAACCAGAACGGTTCCCCTGCTGGTGGCATTTCTTCAAGCTCAAGAATCTCTGGCGAAGCCTGCACCGACTTGAAGATGGCAACGTTGCCGCTTAAATGAACGAACTCTACGAACTCTCGTTCATCATCGGCGGTCATGTAGAAATTGACTTGCTTGCCCATCGTTGCCTCACTGCTGGTAGTCGTGGAAGAACCGCTTGGCACCACGTAGTTCGGGAGCGTGTCGCACATCTCGAAGTGCCGCCCGTTCACGAGCGACGGGAACCATCGGATCGGATTTCAGCGTTCGGCCAACTTGATGGACTTCGACGATTCGATTGGTCTTCGGATCAATGGCCACTACGTCCATGAACCGAACGCCCTTCTGGCCATTGATGGTCTTGATGGGCAATTCTGCCTGCGCCTGAAGACCCCTTGCTTCGATGTCAGCAACTACATCCTGCACTTTCGCGCGATGAGCAGGGCTGCCGAGCTTGCCGTAGGGATTCGGAACTTTTGTTGGGGCGTGAACGTTCTCGAGTTCGGCCTCGACGCCCTCCCGGGCCGCTCCCGCGTAATTGTTGGCGTTGTGGGCCCAGACGGAGAATCCCCAGGCGGGTCCGCCGACGAAGTAGGTGTGGTCGTCCTCGACCTCCAGGTTGTAGACCGGAGCCGACTCCCCGGGGCCCTCGACCGCCTCGACCGCCGTCTCCCGTCCATCATGACCGACCAGTCGGTCGCCGGCAACCAGTTGGTGCGCCTGCGTCCAGCCCCGGCCGGCGACCCAGAACGGGTGCTCGGCCGTGGTCCGGACCAACTCGCCGCCGACGCGGAGGTCCAGCAGCGGCGCGTAGGTCTGGAAGACCCGGAGCACCCGTCGAACCGACGTCGGGGCCCCGGGGTCGCCCTCCGGCTTGCTCAGGACGCGCTCGTCGCCGCGGAACGCCTCGATCGCGTGGAAGCCGTCGGGGGTCTCCAGGAGCGTTCCGGCGGCGAAGCAGGCCTTGGCCAGGGCCTTGACGTCTGCGATCGTCCCCGCGGCGCCGACGAGCGTCCACGCCGCGTTGGTGACGACCCCCCAGCCGTCCCCCTTCTGGTAGGCGTCGTACGTGGCCTGGGCGCTCTGGACGGTGCCGTAGGCGTCCCGGGCGACGTTGAACGTCTGGACCCCCTTGGCGGCGTAGAAGGCCATGGACCCGTAGGCGGCGCGGCCGGCGCAGGTGCCGACGGTCCCCGCCCCCACGGTCGCGGCGGCGATCAGGAGCTCCCTGGAGGCCGTGGCGAGCATCTGGGAGGCGGCGTAGGCTCCGCCGTTCTCCTCGACGAGTTGCTCGACGTGCTCGTGCAGGGGCGTGATCTGGCCGAATGTCGCCGTGTCGGTGACGATCTTCGCCCCGTCCCAGGCCCCCTGGAAGAACCCGGTGAACGCCGACCAGTAGGGGTCCTCGTACCCGCCCACGGGCTCGGTTCGAGGCGCGAGCGGGACGGCGGCGTTCTGCTCCGACCGCGTAGTCGGGGCCGCCTGCGTGGCGACGACCGTCTCGAGGACGACCGTCGCGAAGTCGTCCAGCCGCCTCTTCTCCTCCGTCGCCAGCCCGTTCGGCGTCCCCCCGTCGGTCCTCGGGGCCATGGCGCCGCCCGCCAAACCGTCCGCCGTGATGTTGAACCCGCCCGCGCTCATCCCCGATGCGGAACTCGATCCCGATCCGGATCCGGAGCTTGACGTGTGCGGGGCTGGGGTCATGCGGGGCTGGGGTCAGACTTGGTTTTTGGTTATTCGCTGCGTCCGATGTTGAGCGAAGCGTCTCAAGGAGGCTTGAGACGGACAGACCGTCGAGGAAAAACCAAAAACCAAGTCTGACCCCACCCCCCTAGTCTGACCCCACCCCCCTTACGGCAGCGGTTGAGATTGGCCGTGCTCCCTTTTCTGCGTTATTTCATCCTTGTAACGGGTGACGAGGTCGGTCATGCAACTCTGAAATGCCTGAAAATCAACGTCCCAGGACTTGGACTCCGCAACCGGCCTGATATGCTTGTTGCTTGAAAGAATCGCCGATGCAATGACATCGGAAAGCCGCTCTCGATCTTCGCAGGTTATTTCAATATCTATAGAAAGATATTGACCATCTTTGTCGATATCTATATTGCCCGCTTCGGATACACCATACCGCGTCACTTCGCCATCGACGCGAAGAATAAAAGCGAGTGTTGGAAATGGAAAACCTGCAAGGCGGACCCCGCGAGCTGCGGCTTTAAGCGCCCAGAAATGCGGTAGAACAGCATCTGCCGCATCACTCCCACCAAACTGAGCTGAGAACTCGATTTCGGACGAATTCATGCGTTATTCTCCTTTGCGTTTCCCGGCCCACGGTTCCTTGTTCAGAGGGCCTGGGTTTGTTTCCACAAGTGCAAGGTCCGACGGGGCTGGGGTCAGTCACGGGGCTGGGGTCAGACTTGGTTTTTGGTTATTCGCTGCGTCCGATGTTGAGCGAAGCGTCTCAAGGAGGCTTGAGACGGACAGACCCGTCGAGGAAAAACCAAAAACCAAGTCTGACCCCAACCCCAATGACCCCAACCCCCATTTTACCACGCCTCCGGCAATGGCCAAGGGTCCACGCCTCCGGGGGAGCTAATTCCACGGTCGCCAGGTTTTCGGCCCGCAAGGCCCTGGCCGCTCGTGGAGGATCGACCCGCCCCGGGTGTCGGCCGGCGTCGCCGCTTGTGGACGACGTCGCCGTGACGTTACACTTCAGCGATCGTCGAACTCCCCTCCCACCCGCTTCGCCGAGGTGTCTCGATGAATCGTCCGCACGCCTGGCCGTCCTGGATCGTCCGCGCCCTGGCGGTTCCGTGCCTGATCGCGCTTGCCGGCCCGCTGGCGGCCGCCGCGGAACCGGTGGGGATCTGGAAGCTCGTCGTGCTGGGCGTGGGCGAGGACGATTTCGCCATCGTCGATTTGCACCGCCAGGACGGCAAGCCCCGCGGCGTCCTGGTCGACGGCCGCAAAGGGATGTTCGACAAGGCCAAGGTGGAGGACGTCGACCTGGAGGACGGCAAGGTCGAATTCACCCTGGACGGCCCCGTCGGGGCGCTGACCTTCGCCGGCGACCTGGTCAAGGACGGGCCCCAGGCCGGCCGGCTGCTGGGGACGATCCGCTTCCGGGACAACGTCTTCCCCGCGCGGTTGGAAAAGACGCTTGAGGAACGGATCGGCCCCCAGAAGCCGGGCCTGATCGGCCGCGACTATTTCGAGGCCCGCAACCAGAAGGATCCCAAGGCGCGAGTGGCGGCGTACCGCAAGATGATCGAGACGTTCGGCGACTCGCCCGTCGCCTACGTCCCGTACTCCGAGATCCTCGCCAACGCCGGCGACGCCGGGATGTCGGCCGCGGAGGTCGACGCCCTGCTCGCCGCCTGGCGGAAGAACGCCGCGCCCTACGGCCCGGCCTGGCTCCGCGAGATCGACGTCCGGGCGCTTGAGGCGCTCGCGCCCCAGAAGCCGTTCGCCCTGGCGGCGCTGAAGATCGGCCAGGGCCTGGAGAAGGCTCTCCCCGACGACGCGGCGACCGAGACTCGCCAGTCGATCGCCCGGCGGGTCGCCGAGGCCGCGCGCAACGCCGGCGACGATGCGGTCGCCGCCGACGCCGAGACCCGCGCGGCGAAGCTGGAGGCCAAGCTCGACGAGGAGTACCACCAGAAGGTCCCGCCGTTCAAGCCGACCCCTTACGACGGCCCCAAGGCGGCCGACGCCGGCCGTCCCGTGGTCGTGGAACTGTTCACCGGCGCGCAGTGCCCGCCGTGCGTCGCCGCCGACGTCGCCTTCGACGGCCTGCTGAAGACCTACAAGCCCGCCGACTTCATCGCCCTGCAATACCACCTCCACATCCCCGGCCCCGACCCGCTGACCAATCCCGACTCGGAAGCGCGCAAGGACTACTACGGCGACGACGTCCGCGGCACGCCCAGCGTCTTCTTCAACGGCCGCGTCCACGGCGGCGGCGGCGGCCCGATGGCGCTTTCGGAGGCGAAGTACCAGGAATACCGCGACGTCGCCGACCCGATCCTGGAGGAGAAGAAGCAGGTCGACGTGACCGTCGCCGCCGAGCGCTCCGGCGACAAGATCACCATCACCGCCACCGCCGCGCTCCCCTCCGCCTCCAAGGAGGGCGCCACCAAGACCGGCAAGGCGTCCACGGCCAAGCTTCGCCTGGCGTTGACCGAGGAGTCGATCCGCTACGTCGGCGGCAACCGGCTTCGCTTCCACCACCACGTCGTCCGCGCCCTTCCCGGCGGCGCCCAGGGGACGGCGCTGGTCGACGGACGCGGCAAGGTCGAAGTCACGGTGGACCTCGCCGAGCTGCGCAAGTCGCTTGAGGGCTACGTCGCCGAACGGGCCGAGCAACGTCCGTTCTTCGGCGTCGTCCCCGACGTCGCGCTGGAAAACCTGAGCGTCGTGGCGTTCGTTCAAGACGACCTCGACAAGTCCATCCTGGGCGCGGCCTCCGCCGTGACGAAGCCCGGAGACCGATAAGCGAGGAACGACCGAGCATGTCGAACGCGACCTCCGACCAGGGCGGGGCGAAGGGTCTACCGATGTCCGTGGCGGTTTCGACCGCCGCGGGACCGGCCGGCGGCGTCGTCACCGCGCGCAAGGCCGGCGAGCTGCGCGACATGGGGCTGGGAGTCTCCCCCCGCGTCGTCGGCGTTCCGGCGGCGCTTCAAAATCTGGCCAAATCGGTGAACATCGCTTTTCAGACCGACTACGGCGAGAACTTCCTGGAGTCGGTCTATCAGGCGGCGGTGGTTCGTCGCGGCGAGGTGGTGATCCTCCACCACGAGTATTTCGGCTTCGGCGACTCCTGGTTCGGCCAGTTCGGCCGCCTGGTTCGCTCGCTGGGGCTGAGCCTGCAAGGCCCCGACCCGGCCTCGCCGGAGGGGCGAGCCCGGATCCGCGAGCGCGGGCCGTCCTCGATCCGAGGCATCCTCAGCCTGATCGGCCGCAAGCTCGACCTGGTCGCCGAGTACGAGGACCGCGTCCCGGCCTACGTCGAGCAGATGTTCGACCGCCTGGAGGCGTCGGGGATCATCGTCGGCTGGGACCGCGGCGAGTGGGAGATCCGGACGACCCGCATCGGCCTGGACATCCGGATCGCGTCGCGGGAGCCTGCGGCGTCCTGACCCCGGCCGAATGTCGCGGACTCATGATGCGAACGAGTCCGCGGGAATTACCTGTGTCGACCCGGATTCAATCCGCAGGTTACCCAGATTGACACAGATTTAAATCGAAATCCGAAAAAAGAAATCCGAGTAATCAATCTGCGTTAATCTGCGTAATCTGTGGAGGGCCTCCCTTCCCTTGGAGGTGGCGGTCCCGCTCGATCCTTGATCTAGGCGACCTCGGAGTGGAGCGTCCCGCCGAGGGGTTCGGCGGCGGCGGAGGGGGGCGAGCCGGCCGGGTCGACGGCGAGGCGGCCGCCGGCCTCGCGGGCGGCGCGGCAGTCGGCGAGCAGGTCCATGTAGCGGTGGACGTGCTCCCCCTCCGACCACGGCCCGATCCGCTGGGCGAATCCGCGCGCCGACAACCGGGCGCGGAGCTTTTCGTCGTGGACCACGCGCCGCATCGCGGTGAGCAATTCCGAGTCGGTTCGATAGGCGAGCCCGCCGCCGGTCTCGGCGCCCGTCTCGAGGATCGCGCCGCCGCCCTCGTGGACGATCACCGGCGTCGCGACCGCGAACGCCTCCAGAACGACGTAGCCGAAGGTCTCCGGGAACAGCGACGGCACGACCACCCCCCGCGCCCCTCGGAACAGCCGGGCCAGGCCGTCGCCGCCGAGCAGGCCCTCGAACCGGACGTTGGGCAGGCCCTCGGCCAGCCGCCGCAGTTCCGACTCGTAAGGCCCGGTCCCGGCCAGGCGAAGGTCGACCTCCGGCAGGTGCCGCATCAGGGGGATGAGCCTTTGGAACCCCTTCATCCGCACCAACCGCCCGGCCGCGGCCAGGTAGGGCCGTTCGCTGGGCGGCGGCTCGTGGTCCTCGACGCCGCCCGACCAGTCGTCGGGTAGGAAGTACGGCAGGTGGACCGACGGCGCCCAGCGGTCGATTCCGCGCTTGCGATGCTCCTCCAGCGCGTGCCTGCTGGGGAAGACCAGGGCGTCCAGATGGCCCAGCGCGTTCGGGACGGCGTCGGTGTATCGCCAGAGCTGGGGGGGCCGCTTGCCGACGAGTTGGCAGCGGATGCAGTCCGGCTTGTCGCAGGGGCGGCGGTCGTACTTCCAGAGCAGGTGCATCGGGCAGATCAGCCAGTGCTCGTGCGCCGTCATGATCCGCAAGGCGCGTTTGCCGGCGCCGAGCCCCAGCGCGCCGGGTCCGCCGACCAGGGAGACGTTGTGGAAGTGGACGACGTCCAGGTCGTCGGCGTCGAGGATCTCGCGAAGCGCCCGGGACTTGAACAGCGGCAGACCGGTCGCCTGAGTGGCCAGGGGGGAGAGGATTCGCCAGGGGCTTTCCAGGGGATGGAGGCGGAGGCCGGGCGTCGGCGCGTACCGGCGGAGCGGGTGGCGGCCCCGGACGGCGTTGAAGGAGTCGACGCAGTAAAAGACGTGGACCTCGTGTCCCCGTCGGCAAAGCGCCTGGCAGAGACGATCGACGTAGGCCGCGTCGCCGCCGAAGCTGTGGGGCCCGAAGAAGGTGGTGATCATGCAGAACTTCAAGGGGCTCTCCTATCGCGATCGCGAGGGCGTCATGCTCGTCCGGCCGTCTCCGCGACCTCCCGAACGGGATCCTCGACGGGTTGGAACGCGGCCCGCCAGTGCCGCGTCCGCTCCAGGCCGCCGCTGGCGACGATCGCCAGGACGTAAGCCGTCGCCCCGCCGACGACCGCCGCGGCGACGCTCCAGCGTACCAGGAACAGGCAGACCGGGGCCATCGCGGCGGAGGCCAACAGCGGCCGGCCCAGGTGATGATGCCATGCCGGCTGCCTCCCCTCGCGGGCCAGGCTGTGATAACCGGCCGCCACCAACGCCAGGCCGATCAACAGGACGGCGGCCGTCGCGCCGACCAGACCGAATTGCACGCGACACAGATAGACCAGCGGCCCGATCCCGAGCGCCGCGACCACCAGCGAACCGACGCCCACCGTCTCGCGATTCAGCGCGATCAGGGTCGTCTGATAGCAGAAGGCGATCGTCAACAGCGGCACCCGCCAGATCCCGACGGCCAAAAGCAGCCCCGCGCCGTCGTAATCGGACGAGCCGAGCAGGCCGACGAGCGGCTCGGCCAGCAGCGTCGCCCCCACCGCCAGGGGCGCCAGGACCGTCACCAGCGCCTCGACCAGCGAGTCGAGCGCCTTGCGGCCGGCGTCGGGATGGTGTCGCCAGAGCCGCGAGAGCGTCGGGAACGTCGCGTGCTGGACGATCAGCCCGAACGTCAGGAAGATCGTGACCATCCGGTACTGCGCCCCGTACCGGCCCACGTCGTTCCAGCTGCTGGTCACGCCGACGACCAGGACGTCGGCCGCGATGATGAGGGCCTGGGAAAGCTGGATGGCGCAGACCGTCTTGCCGCGCTGGACCAGGATCGTGATGAACCGCGGGCTGAATCGTGGTCGCGGCATGCGGTAGGACCAGAGATAGCTCAGCCAGATCATCCCGATCCCCCCGGCCTCCCCAAGCGCCAGGAAGATCGGCACCCGGGAGATCTGAGAGGCGTCCACGACGAAGGTCAGCACTCCCGCCGCGTAGAAGATGGTGCGCAGGCAGAGCGAGACCGCCAAAAGTCCCATCCGCTCGGTGCCGCGGTAGACGAAGTCCAGCCCGACGGCCGTCGTGAACAGGAGCAGGCCGTAGAGCGTCAAGATGGTCCAGTCGGCCGGGTCGTCCAGGGTCAGGCGACCGACGAACGCCAGCACGGCGAAGAGCGAGGCCGCCAGCAGCGTCTTGAACGCCAGGACGTGGTCCACCAGCGGCCTGATGAGCCGGGGATGCCGCGACAACTCGCGGGCGACCATCACGTCGCTGCTGTCGCGGACCAGCAGCACCAGCCAGAAGACCACGCTGAAGGCGAATTCGACCCGGCCGTAGCCGCCGGGGCCCAGACGTTTCATCAGGGTGATCGTCACGAAGACCGAACACGCCCGACAAAACAACTCCGCCAGACTCAAATAAGCGACGTTGGAGGCGATCCGACGGCTCCGCGCCTGGGGACGAGCAGCCTCCGCCGTCGGCCGGCCCGGTCGCGACGGCTGAAGCCGCGTCAACGTCGCCGAGGGACGCCGCCTCCGCTTACTGAGTGTCGGGCTAGCCATTCGAGAAGGCGCTTCCTTGCGGGCTCGAGCAACGCTCGTTTCCTTGTGGGCCCCGTCGGCTCGCACATAGATTGCCAGACTCTATCGGCCTGTCCCTCTTCCCCACGTTAGCGGTCTCGCCCCGTCGCCGGCCTCGTTCCGTCGAGCGCCCGCGCCATCCTCATCCCTCCCCCGACGCGGAGGGATACGTCGTCGCCTCGGGAATCGACGGGCGGAACGCGCCGCGACGACCGACGGCCGGCATCCTATGAGCGCGCCGTCGGCCTGTCAATTCAAGCTGAAACGCCGGCGGGAGGTTCAGGCGGTCGGCCGGCCCCCCGGACGGAACCGATGGACGTAGATCGAGCCGACGATCACCATCAACAACCCCCACCAGACGTCGGCGTGCAGGTGAAACAGGGCGACCTGGTCCTTCGGGGGGGGCGGGAAGGCCACCGCGTACAGCCCGGCCGCGAAAATCAGGACGCCGTAAACCAGCAGGACGCCGCCGATGAACAGCCAGATGGGAACTTGGTCCTCGTCGTGCATGATCGCCCGCCTCCAACGAAAGCCACTGAGAAGCGCCTTTCTCTCGGACACGCGGCGAGGCGACGGCCCCTCTCCCGCCGGGAGAGGGTGGCCCGAAGGGCCGGGTGAGGGTCGCCGCGCTTCGGGAAGAGCGCCGGTTCATGGTCCGCCGACCCGGCGCTCCTTCCGAAGCGCCGCGACCCTCACCCGCCGCTGGCGCGGCCGCCCTCTCCCGGCGGGAGAGGGGTCGTCGTCGTGGCCGTCTCGGACGGGCTCGGGGAATGGTCGCGGCCCCAGTCTACGTCCTCCACGCCCCGCCTCCAAGCGGTCAATCCCGTCCCATCACCTTGACGGACCTAACCAGGTCGTCGATGCCGATCGGGGTTCGGGCGGGGAAGAGGCAGTAGGCGGGGTACGGGTCGGTGCCGTCGATGATGAGGGTGCGGCGGTTGGCCTGGCGGAAGCCGTCGTCGCAGGGTTGGTGGCCGGTGACGAAGAGGTCGGCGTCGACCATCGCGGCGAAACGGTCGGCGGTCTCGTCGGACGTGTCGCGGCCCCAGGTGATCGCGTAGACGGCCCCCCGGCGCTTGGTGGCCTTCTCGGGCCAGGAGTCGGCGTCCAAAAGGGCGACGTCGAAGTCGTCCAGCCAGTCGCCGTCGGGGATGGTGTGGCAGCAGAAGACGCGGTTGGGGGTTCGAACGGCCAGGGGTAGATCCGAGAAGAGCTTCCGGTACGCCGCGTACACCTCGTCGGCCGCCTCGCCGAAGGCGCGGCCGATCCCCTCGCGGAACCGTTCGTTGAGCGCCCGGCCGTCCTTGCCGATCATCCGGCCGGTCAACTCCGATAACTCGTGGTTGCCCATGATGACGTGGACCCGATCCGGGTACTGGCACTTCAAGGCGCAGACGACGTCGACCAGCCGATGCGACAGGTCCGGGCGGTCGTCGTCGGATTTGTGGATCTCGTGGATCAACTCCTGAAGGACCAAATGGCGGTTGGGGTGGCGGTCGAGGGCGGCCTCGGCCAGGACCCACTTGAAGGCCCGGACGTTGCCGTGAAGGTCGCCGACGACCATCACGTCGTCGGCGAACGCCCGCACCACCGACCCGGCGCGGCCGGGGGTCTTCCGCATCAACTCGCCGGCCCTGGCGACGGCGGCGAGGACTTTCGAGGCGTCGGCCATCGCGGGCTCGCTCACCATTCCGACTCGACCGCGAACTCCCAGTGCTGGAAGAGCGTTTCGAGCTTTTGTTTCAGTTCGATGTGGCGGTCCTGCACCCGCATGGCGCTTACGGGGTCGCGCCAGGTGGCGGGCTGGCCCAACTGGTCCTCGATCTCGGCCGCCTCGGCCTCCAGCCGGGCGATCTCGTCCTCCAGCTCGGCGGCCGGGCGGTACGCGAACTTCTTCTTGTTTTTGGGCTTGGGCTTGAACTCGGTCGGTTTCGGAGGGGCCGCGGCCTGGGCGCGGGCCCTGGCCTTCTCGGCCGCCTCCTTCTCCTTCCGGAGTAGAGCGGCGTAGGTCTCGTAGTCTCCCTCGACCACCCTCACCCCGCCGTCGCCCTTCACCACGATGATACGATCGGCCACGCCGTTGAGGAAGTAGCGGTCGTGGCTGACCACCAGCACCGTCCCCTCGAACTCCCGGATCGACCGCTCCAACGCCTCGCACGACCAGATATCCAGGTGGTTGGTCGGCTCGTCCATCACCAGGAGGTTCGCCCCGGTGGCGCAGAGCCGCGCCAGGGCGGCCTTGGCCTTCTCGCCGCCGGAGAGCATGCCGACCTTCCGAAGCGCCTGGTCGCCGGTCAGGCCGAACCGGGCCAACAGCGAGCGGACGTCCCCCTCGACCCAGTCCACGTCGTCCTCGGGCCAGACGGCGCGGACGACGGTGGTCTCCTGGGGGAGCGACTGCAAGCCCTGGTCGTGATAGCCGACGGTCACCTTGTGGCCCAGCTTCACGTCGCCGGAGTCGGGTTTCTCGCGACCGATCAGCGTCTTGACGAGCGTGGTCTTGCCCGCGCCGTTGGGGCCCAGCACGCCGACCCGACGGCCGCGCTCGACGGTCAGGTCAAGGTTCTGGAACAGCGGCTTGTCGAACGCCTTGGAGAGTTTGCGGGCCTCGATCACGACGTCGCCGGCGCGGTCGACCTCCTCGAAGCCCATCACCGGACCCACGATATCGCGCATGGTCTCGACGCGCTCCTCCTGGAGCCGGTCGAGCTTGCGCTCGCGGTCCTTGGCCTGCTTGGCGCGCTGGCCCGCGCCGTACTTGCGGATGTAGGCTTCGAGCTTCTCGGTCTTCTCCTCGAACCGCTCGGCCTGGCGCTCCAGGACCTTGGCTCGCTCCTCGCGGAGCCGCCAGTACTGCGAGTAGTTGCCGGGGTAGACCTCCATCGAGCCGTCGTGCAGTTCCCAGATCTTGGTGACGACCTTGTCCAGGAAGTAGCGGTCGTGGCTGACGACGATCATGCCGACGGGCTGGCGCGACAGGTAGTCCTCCAGCCATTCGGTGGTCTGGATGTCCAGGTGGTTGGACGGCTCGTCCAGGAGCATCAGGTCGGGGGCTTCCAGAAGCAGCTTGGCGAGCATCAGCCGCGACTGCTGGCCGCCGGAGAAGGTGGCGGCGGGGCGGTCGAACTCGCTTTTCTGGAAGCCAAGGCCGCAAAGGACCTCCTCGACGCGGTAGTCGACGTCGTAGGCGTCCTGGTGGAGGATGCGCTCGTGGAGTTGGTCGTAGCGGCGGCCGGCGCGTTCGCGCTCGTCCTCGGAGTCGGCCTCGGCCATTTCCCGGGCGGCCTCCTCCAGTTCCTCGCGCAGTTCCAAAAGCGACGCCAAGCCGGAGCGGGCGACGTCCATCAAGGTCTGGTCGGGGGCGAAGTCGGGTTGCTGACGGAGCAGGCTGACGCGGACGCCGGCGCGGACGTGGACCGAGCCGTACTCGGGCTGCTCGGAGCGGTCGAGCAGCTTCATGAGCGTGGTCTTGCCCGCGCCGTTGGGACCGACCAGACCGACGCGGTCGCCGCCGCGGACGTCGAAGGCCAGGTTCGTGAAGATCGGGTCGCCGGCGTACTGTCGGCCCAGGCCCTGGGCGGAGATCAGGATCATGCGGTTCGCGTGGGTGGTGGGGATTCGATCGGCCGGCGCGTCGGGGTCGTCCAGGCCCCGCGGCACTCCGTCATCATACCTTCGTTCCGACCGCCGCGGCCACCCGGATCGATCAGGAGGGCGCGGCGGGACCGCTTCCGGGCCGCGGCGCTCGGCCCAGCGCCGCCGGCGCGCCGGTCGCGACGTCCGGGTACTGAAGCGCGACGCCCAGCTCGGATTTCATGCGGCGGTTGCGGACCTTGCGGTCGGCCACGTCGCGCGCGGCCTCGGCGGAGCCGGGCGCCGGTGGGACGAAGCTCGGCGGGGGCGCGCCCAACGCCTCGGCGACCACGCGGTAGTATTCGCGGCGACGAACCGGGCGATCGTCGCCGACCAGATACAACGGCCCCGGCGCGACCGCGTCCAGGGCGGCGGACGCCGCCCGCGCGGCGTCGTCGACGTGGATCAGGCTCAGGTGCCGATCGGGGTCGCCGGGGATCGGCTCGCCCCTGGCGATCAGGTCGCGCCGGATGATCCGACCCGGCCCGTACAGCCCGGCGCAACGCAAGACCACCGTCGAGACGCCCGAGCGATCGGCCCACGCGGTCAGGACGCCCTCGGCCTCCAGGCAGATTCGGCCGGCCTCCGTGATCGGCCGGGCCGGGGTCTCCTCGTCCACCCAGCCGCCGCCCATGTCGCCGTAAACGCTCGTCGATCCGATGTAGACCAGCCGGCTCGGGCCCGACGGCAGCCGATCGAGCGTATTGCGAAGACCATCGACGTAGACCGACCGTTTCGACGGCCCGGCGGATCGGTCGTAGCCCACGGCGTAAAGCACGCGATCGACCGTCGGAAGCTCAAGCGCGGGGTCGAGTACGTCGCCGACCACCGGGCGGACGCCGATCGCCTCAAGGGCCCTGGCGCGGTCGGCGGAACGGGTCAGAGCGAAGACGACGTCGCCGCGGCCGACGTGGTCGCGGGCGACCCGCTCGCCAAGGTAGCCGCAGCCGATCACCAGCAGGCTCATCGATCGTCCTCGTCGGCGAGCGGGGCCGGTCGCGCGGTCGACTCCGGGCAGCCGGCGTCGAGGTAGTCCTGCAACAGGATCCGCGCGGCGAGCATGTCGCGCATCCCCTTGCGCTTCCTTCTGGAGAAGTCGACCTCCAGAAGGACCTCCTCGGCCATGACGGTGGTGAAGCGCTCGTCGTAAAAGACCACCGGCAGCCCGGTGGCCTCGGCCAGCCACGCGCCCCAGGCGCGCGCGCGGGCGGAGGCGGGGCCCTCCTGGCCGGTGGTATGGACGGGGAGGCCGATGACCACGCGGTCGATCTCGTGCTCGACGACCAGCTTCTTGTAGTGGCGGGCGTCCTGGGCCCGGTCCTTGCGCTCGTGGACTTCCAGCGGGGTGGCGATGGAGCGGCCGGGGTCGCTGACCGCCGCGCCGACGCGCTTGACGCCGAAGTCGATCCCCAGCACCCGGCCCATGCGCGCCTCCGTCCGGTCGGTCAGAGTTCGTTCCATAACGGTGTCGCGCCCGGCGTAACGGCCTTCCCCCCTCGCGGGGGAAGGTGGCCCGCAGGGCCGGATGAGGGGGAGGACGAGTCAGAAGGCCGCTGCCGTCCAGGGCTTCCCGGACGGGCTTACGCGAATTCCAACGGTCTTTCGCGCGTCGTCCCCCTCATCTGACCGCTCCGCGGTCTGTCTTCCCCCGCGAGGGGGGAAGACCGTAATGATCGTCGTTCACACGCTTATGGAACAGACCCTCAGAGGTAAGACTCGTAGCCGCGGTCGCCGAGGCCCTCGACCATCGCCTTGAGTTGGTCGAGCCGGTCGCGGCGGGCGACGAGGGTGGCGCCGCCGGCCTGGACGACCACCACGTCGTCCAGGCCGATGGTCGCGATCAGGCCGCCGTCGTCGGAGAGGATGACGGAGTTCCTGGTGTCCACGGCCGCGACGTCGCCGCGGACGGCGTTGCCGTCGGCGTCGGCGGGGAGCAGGGACCGCAAGGCCCGCCAGTCGCCGACGTCGTTCCAGTCGTAGACGACCTCCAGCACCTTGACGTCGCCGGCCTTCTCCATCACGGCCTTGTCGATGGGCGTCCGCTCCATCTCGGGGAACTCCGCGGCCAGGACGTCGGGCCCGGCGGACGTCCCCCACGCGGCGCCGACTCTCGCCAGCGCCGCGCCCAAGAGGGGCTTGTGCCGTCGGATCTCGTTCAGGATGGCGCGGGCCCTCCAGACGAAGATCCCGGCGTTCCAGGCGTAATCGCCGGAGGCGAGGAACCGCTCGGCGGTGCCGCGGTCGGGCTTCTCGCGGAACTGGGCGACCCGGTGGACGGCCACCCCTTCGCGAGCCTCCAGCGCCTCCCCGCGCTGGATGTAGCCGTAGCCGGTCTCGGGCCGGGTCGGCTTGACGCCGAAGGTGACCAGTGAGGCGGGGGCGTCCTCGACCACGGCGACGGCCGCCTTGACGGCGTTGATGAAGACCTGTTCGGGCCGGATGACGTGGTCGGCCGGCATGACGATCATCACGCCGTCGGGATCCTGGGCGGCGACGATCTCCGCGGCCAGGCCGACGCAGGGGGCGGTGTCGCGCGGGCGGGGCTCGGCGACGACGTTGGCCGCGGGGATTCGCGGCAGTTGCGCGCGGGTGGCCTCGGCCTGATCGGCGCCGGTGACGACGAAGATCCGCTCGGCGGGGACCAAAGGCGCGATCCGGGCGACGGTCTGCTGAAGCATTGAGGCGTCGCCGTGCAGCGTCAAAAGCTGCTTGGGCCGATCGCGCCTGCTTTTAGGCCAGAATCGAGTCCCGCTCCCCCCCGCCATGATGATCGCGAACAGCATGTCCCACCCCGACGGGTCGGCGTTCCGGCCCGTGAACGTCCCTATTCCGCGCCGACGTCGCGCCGGCGTCCGTTCCGAGGATGATACCGCGCCTGGGCCGCGGTCGGAAGGGGCGGGAGTCGGCGGTCGACCGATCGATCGACGGCCACGGGCGGTCGCGCGTCCGCGCCCTCCTCGGCCGGGCTCATCCCTTGGTTTTGTCAGCCTTGTGGAAGCTCTTCAGCGCGGAGGCCTCGTCGGGGTGGATGTCGAAGAGGGCGTCGAACCGGCCGATGTGGAAGGTGTCGGCGAGGACCGGGCCCAGGCCGCAGAGCTTCAGCCGGCCCTTGACGGCGTCGACCTCGCGCTGGAGGCGGACGAGTTGGGCGAGCATGGCGCTTGAGACGTACTGGACGTCGTCGAACCTCAAGAGGAGGTCGCGCCGGCCCTGGTCCTTGACGACCGAGAGCAGTTCGGCGCCGACGTTCTCGATCAGGTCGGTCGCGTACATCAGCCCGGAGGCGACGAATTCCACGACCGCGACGCCGTCGGCGTCGCGAAGTCGAAGATGCCGGAGTTCCGCGGCGTTCATGACGTCACACCTGGGTTCGCGCCAAGATGGTCCTCTTTCATGACGGCGCCAATTATACGGGCGAAGGTCAAGCGCCTCGACTCGAAAATCGTTGCGAACCCGCCGGGGGGTCGGTTACACTAAGAGGCGAGGGTGCCGGCGCGGCGGTTCGTCGGGGCCCCCCGGGGTCGGTCGTCGGGATGCGTATGTCCTTGGCGTTCGGCCCGTCCCTCCCCGACGTCGCTTCTTCCGCCTCCACCAGTCCTTGGAGACGTTCACCCTCATGCCCATGACCAAGGTCGTCGAGCAGGTCGAGAACATCTATCAGAAGGTCGTCCACCGCAACCCCGGGGAGATCGAGTTCCACCAGGCCGTCAAGGAGGTCCTTGAGACCCTGGTGCCGGTGCTGGAGCGGCATCCCCACTACGCCGAGCATCGGATCATCGAGCGGATCTGCGAGCCGGAGCGGCAGGTGATCTTCCGCGTCCCCTGGCAGGACGATTCCGGAGGGGTGCAGATCAACCGGGGCTTCCGGGTCCAGTTCAACTCGGCGTTGGGGCCGTACAAGGGGGGGCTGCGGTTCCACCCGTCGGTCTACCTGGGGATCATCAAGTTCCTGGGGTTCGAGCAGATCTTCAAGAACGCCGTGACCGGGATGCCGATCGGCGGCGGCAAGGGGGGGTCGGACTTCGATCCCAAGGGCCGCTCCGACGGCGAGGTCATGCGGTTCTGCCAGAGCTTCATGACCGAGTTGTACCGCCACCTGGGCGAGTACACCGACGTCCCCGCCGGCGACATCGGCGTGGGGGGCCGGGAGATCGGCTTCCTCTTCGGCCAGTACAAGCGGTTGACCAACCGCTACGAGTCGGCCGTCCTGACCGGCAAGGGGCCGTCGTGGGGCGGCGCCCTGGTCCGCAAGGAGGCCACCGGCTACGGCGTGACCTTCTTCATCGACGAGATGCTCAAGGTCCGCGGCCAGTCCTTCGAGGGCAAGACCTGCGTGGTCTCCGGCGCGGGCAACGTGGCGGTCTACGCCGTCGAGAAGATCCACGAGCTCGGTGGCAAGGTCATCGCCTGTTCGGACTCCGACGGCTACGTCCACCACGCCGCGGGGATCAACCTGGAGACGCTCAAGCGGCTTAAGGAGGTCGAGCGCCGGCGGGTCCACGACTACGTGGAGATCCACCCCGACGCCAAGTACGTCCACGGCGGCTCGATCTGGGACGTCCCCTGCGACGTCGCGCTTCCCTGCGCCACCCAGAACGAGCTGGACGGCGCCGCCGCCAAGCGGCTGGTCGCCAACGGCTGCATCGCCGTCGGCGAGGGCGCCAACATGCCCACCACGCCGGAGGGGATCAAGGTCTTCCAGGACGCGAAGATCGCCTACGGCCCCGGGAAGGCGGCCAACGCCGGCGGCGTCGCCACCTCCGCCCTGGAGATGCAGCAGAACGCCAGTCGCGACGCCTGGAGCTTCGAGTTCTCCGAGAACAAGCTCCGCGAGATCATGCGCGACATCCACGAGGCCTGTTACGAGACGGCCAAGGAGTACGACAAGCCGGGCGACTACGTCACCGGCGCCAACATCGTCGGCTTCACCAGGGTCGCCGAGCCGATGGTCGCCTTCGGCCTGATCTGACGCCGACGCGACTCGCCGGCCCCGGCCTCGTAACGGGTCGGGGTCGGACGTCCGCTTTTGGCGGCCGGCTCAGCGCCGGCCGCCGTAGCTGGCGGCGATCCACTCGCCGGTCTCGGTCAGAAAGGTCTCGCGGTCGACGCCGTAGACCTTCCGGACCACGTCGTCGAGCTTCTCGCCCCCCTCGCGCATCCCCTTGAGGAAGGCGGGGAAGACCGAGCGATACCTGGGCGAGGCCAGGCATTCCACCAGCGCGAAGCTGACGCCGCGGAACTCCTCCGGCGCGACCCCCTCGCCGCCGCCCAAAACGTCGGTCGCCTGGGTGGCCCAGCCGCGCCGAAAGGCGCCCAGGGCGGCGCGGCGGAGGTCTTGATACGCGCCGCCGCCGCGGTCGACGCCGTTGGCGAGGTAGACGCCCAGGCCCTCGGCCAGCCAGCGAGGGGGGGTCCCGGAGGCCAGCACCGCCGCCCGGACGAGGTGCTCGGTCAGCAGTCCGGGGAGCGACCGCGCGCCCGACTCCCCCGCGTCGGCGCCGCGACGCCGTCGCGACTTGCGACGCGGCGCGACGACCGCCGTCTCGCCGACGTCGGGCGGCGCGACCACCACGACGTAGGGTTGCGCCGCCTTCAGATCGGCGTCCCCCTCCTCGTCCTCGGGCGTCTCGCGGCGCTTGACGGTGCGCTGGAATTCCACGTAGGCCGCGCGGTCGGGGAAGACGTGGAGGCAGACCTTCCCAGGCCAGTCGGTCGCCTCGGCCCCCAGGGCGCGTCGGATCGTCGAGAGTTCGGATTCCATCGCCTTGACCGTCGCGGTCGCGCGCTCCTTGGGGAGCGTGCTGAAGAGGGCGAAGTGCTCGGTCGTCTCCATCTCCGGCTTGAGGCTCGGGTCGGCCTTCCTCCAGAGGTCCAGGCCCGCTTCCTTGAGCCGGGCGTCGCGCTCGTCGGGAGCCATCTTTTCGAGCCTGGCCCGGGCCACGTCCTCAAGCGAGGCCGCGTAGGACTTCAGCGGGGCCTTGGGATCCAATCCCGGATCCAGTTTCGCGCCCGCCTTGATCCAGCCCTCGATGGCGGCGATGGCCTTCGCGCCCAGGGTGGCGTCGTTGGTCAGGGGCATCCGAGGCTCCTCGTCGCCGGTGACGCGGAGGAAGACGTGGCTCTCGTCGAGGTTGGCGGCGACCGCCCCGGGGCCGCTGGGGCCCCCCGCGACCAGCTTCTCGAACGAGCTCATCTCCAGCTTGCCGCGCTTGACGCCCTGGCGGCCGGCGCTGTGGCAGTCGACGCAGTTGGCGACCAGGATCGGCGCGACGTCGCGGGCGAACGAGGGTTCGTCGGGCCTGGCGGCCTCGGGTTTCGCCTGGGGCGTCTCGGCGGTCTTCGTCGCGGCGTCCTGGGCCCGCGCCTTCGGGAAGGGTCCGAGCAGGGCCGCCGCGGACGCGACGAGGCCGAGGGCCAGCGCGCGGGGCCGGATCGCGATCGTCATGGCGTGATCCTCGAAGTCGGTGCGGGCGAAGTGGATGCCTCGCTTCAATTGTGGGGCGCGGGGGCGGGTCGTGCAAGTCGCGCGGGCGTCCACGATGGAGGACGGGATCAGCGGGCGATCGTGACGGGGATCTCGGCGACGGCGGAACGGCCGGTGGCCGCGTCGGCCTGGTAGAGTCGCAGGGCGTACTCGCCGGGGGGGACGGAGTCGGGGAGCGTGACCATCGTGCCGACGTAGACGTCGCGGCGGCGGGCGGGGCCGCGGTCGACCGCGCCGTCGGCCACTTCCCAGACCTTGGCGCCGTCGTCGGTGCGGACCAACTCGACGCGGGTGGCGACCCTGGCCGCGAACCCGTCCCCGTCGGGTCGGTACTCCAGGCCGCTCAACTCGCAGTAAACCAGGACCGACCGGCCGGGCCGAAGCGTCTGGTCCGCCAGAGGGTCATAGGAGCCGAAGCCGCGGATCTTGCGGCAGAGGCGAACCGCGTCGATGGTCAGGGCGGGCGCGGGCGCTTCCTGGACGTCGGCGGGCGCGGCCGCTTCGTCGTCATCGTCGGAGGGCTCGGCGACGGCCGGGGGCTCGGGGGTCGGCGTTTCCGCCGGGACTTCGGGGATGAGGTTCGCGACCGACTCCGCCGAGGCGGGCTGGACGGCCGGGTCGGACCTGGGAGCGACGTCGGGCTCGTCGGCGGGCGACCCTTCTTCGACCGGGGGTTCGAGCGTCGCCTTGATCTCGATCCCCGGCGGCGCCGTCGGCTCGGGGGCGGGGGTCGGCTCGGGAGCGTCCGCGACGACGGGAGGGGCCGGGGCCGGCTCCGCGTCTCGGGGCGGTTCGGGCGTCGGTTCGACGGACGGCCGTCGGGCGGCCGCCGCGACTTCGCGAGTCGCCTCCTTTCGGGCTTCCTCGGCGGCCTCGGCTCGCCGGAGGGCGGCGTCCAGGAGCGGGGTGGCGGTCGGCGCCACCGCCTCGACCGCCTCGACCGAAGGCTCGGAGATCGCGGGGGAGGGGGTCGGCCTGGCGGCGACGGCGACCTCCGGGGCCAGTTCGGGGAGGTCCTTGCGGTCGACCGTCGCCACGGCTTCCGGCTCGCCGCGCTTGGCGACGTCGGCGAGACCGTGCAACGGCGATCGGCATCCGGCGGACGCGACGGCGACCGTGCAGGCCACCGCCGCCAGGACGCGCCGGGCTCGGCGAGCTTGCGACATCGGACGAACCCCCGGCTGAAACCCCGAGAAAGGCGACGTGAAGAGGTCGTGGTGTACCCCAAGACGCCCGTTCCGGCAAGCTCAACCCGCCGGATCGCCGGCCGCGCATCGGATCCGCGAGGCGCGCGCCCGAAGGCTCGCGCGGGCCTCGCGATCCAGCCGGCGGGCGTCGGCCAGCGTGACCGCCTGGAACGTGACGACGTCTCCCGGGCGGAGTCGGCCGAGGCGGTCGAGGTCGGTCGAGACGACCTGGGCGACGTGGGGATACCCCCCCATCGTGCCGCAGGCGACCCCCAGGACGATGAGGGCCCCGCCAACCGCCTGGACCGCCCCCGGCGTCACCGGGGCCGAGAGCCGCTCGGGCGTCGCCGCGACCCTCACCGGTGGGCCCTCCAGCCGCAAACCCATCCGATTGCTCTGGGCGCCAACCCGGAACCGTCGCCGGGTCAGGTCGTCGGGATCGCTCAGCAGCGACTGATCCGGGCCGGGGAGGATGCGGATCGGGGCCGTCGGATCGGCCTCGACGACGTCCGCCGGCCGTCGCCAGGCCAGCCGGCCGGGCGCGGCGGGGAGGACGTCGCCGGCTTTCAGGGGCGTCTCGCTGGAGCGGCCCCCCATCCAGCCGTCGACCCGAAACCCTCCCGGAACGGCGAGGTACGTCCGCGCGCCGGTCTCGGCCCGACCCAGGACGAGCCGGTCCCCCCGCCGCATCCGCCCGCTTCCCGGCACGGCGACCGCGCGGCGACCCGACGGGCCGACGACCGTCGCCTCCATCCTCGCCCCCGCCAGTGCGATCCCGAGGTCGTCAAGGGCCTCGAACGTCCCGCCTCGGAGCGTCGTCTCAAGCGCCGGGGAGTCGGCGGGGTTCCCCGCCAGGGCGTTGGCGATGGCGAGCGACTCCCGATCCGCCGCGCCTCCGACCGGCACGCCGAACCCGCGCGCCCCCGGCCGGCCCTGGTCCTGGACGGTGCTGAAGAAGCCGGGATCGGCGACGAGCAGCGACATTCGCGACATCCCCGATCCGGACTGGGTTCGTTCGCGCCGCGGGGTCCGCCGTCTTGGCGCGCCAAGCCATGATATTATAATACCTTGCGTCGGCGGATCGTCGGGTTGGTTCGTCGTTTTCAATCATGTCCTCGTCGGGGCCGTCTTCATGAATCGATCGGCTCGGGTGGCGCTGGCGGAGGAGACGGTCGCGATCGTCTGGCGGGGGACCTACCGCTCGGCGTCGGGTCGGGACGTGGACGTCGCCGAGGCGGTTCGCGCCTGCCTGGAGGCGACGCGATTCTTCGCGTCGAGGAAGTTGGAGCGGATCCGGTGGGAAGTCCTGGGAACCCAGGAAGGCGGCCTCCCCACGGTCTTCGAGGTCGTCAACGAGACGACGCTCGCCGGGATCGCGCGGTTGACGGCGGATGGGGAGGGGCCGGTGGCGGCCTTGAACTTCGCCTCCGCCAAGAACCCCGGCGGTGGCTTCCTCGGCGGCAGCCAGGCGCAGGAGGAGTCGCTGGCGCGAAGCTCGGCCCTGTACGCCTCCCTGTCGCGGGCGCCGGAGTATTACGAACCGCATCGAACGTCGAAATCGTTATTATATTCCGATTCCATGATCCTCTCCCCGAACTGCCCGATTTTCCGCGACGACGACGGCCGGTTGCTCGACGAGCCGACGGCCGCGACGTTCATCACCAGCGCGGCGCCGAACCTTGGGGCCATGGTCTCGCGCGGCCGTTCCGAGGAGTCGGCCGTCCCGGAGACGTTCCGCCGACGCTCGGAGTACGTGCTGGCCCTGGCGGCGTCCCAGGGGTGTCGACGGCTGGTGCTGGGCGCGTGGGGATGCGGGGTCTTCCGCAACGATCCCGACCTGGTGGCCGAGGCGTTCGCCGAGCACCTGCTTCGGGGGCGTTGGGTCGGTCGGTTCGACCGCGTCGTCTTCTCGGTCCTGGACGCCTCGCCGTCCGGGCCCACCATGGCCGCGTTTCGTCGGGCGTTCGGGGCGTGATTCGATCGGGTTGTCAAAGAGCCCGGCGGCCGTCCCCCGATGCCGGGAGTCCGGCACGATGGGAAGATCGCCGGGCAGCGCGTCGCGATTTCATGATTCCATCGCGTCCGGCGAGAATTCGCGGGCGCGGGTCACGGCCTGGCCTTGGCGGTCATCGCGCGGAACCGTTTCCAGCGGTGGCGGGGTCGGAGAAGATCCGGCGGTCGCCTGGGCGGTGAGGAATCTCAAGGACTCGGCGCGTTGGAGCGACGCCCATGGCGACGCTCCGGAAGGTCGAACACCGAGGGCCGATCCGGTAGAATTGGCTTGGTCGAAGACCGTTGCGGCCCAGCGAAGGAGCCATCCGCCATGTCGAGCCAACTGAGCACGCGCCTTGAAGAGCGACAGGGATTGGCTGACGCGGTTCGAGCGGCGGATCGCGTCGTGATTCCCATGTTGCAGCGCCATTCCAGCAGCGCCAGCGCGTTTTGGGACGTAGCCGAAGACGTGCATTCCAGGGACGTTTTGACTCTCTACCTGACCGACCCTTGGGGCTCGGCGGCTGGCGACTTCGCGCTTGGCGATCTTCGAGACGAGAGGAGGCTCGAGCGCGGGGTGAATGAATTGATCGGCGAGATGATCTCGCCTCGTCGTCCCGGGGAGTCGCGCGAGCGCATCGAGTTGATCGACACCCTCACCTCGGCGGACCAATTGGAACGGTTGCGCATGAGGCTGGGTCAGATCCCCAATATCGGACGAGCACGGCTTCAGTTGCACAACCAAGTCCGTCTCGTGCCTCAGAAGCCGGAAAAGTACCTCCTGACCGACTTCGCCATCGAGGTGGACGAGCCGTTCGCGAAGGCCGTGCGAGATTCCGCGGTCGGGTGTGGTTTCCGACTCCGCGAGGACGTGGTTCTGATCAAACGCGAGGGAGTACGTGAAGGTCTCTCGCGCCTGATCGACCAGCACTTCCGCGACGGGGAGCCGAAGCCGGATTTCGCGCTTTGTTTCAGACTGCGGGATCGCCAGACGATCCATCTCCTGGAGGTTTCCCGCGAAGCCGTCGCCTTTGGGGACGGCGGCCTGGATGGATTCGGGTTTTCGGCCCGGGGCCTCATCCCGCATGCGTACTCGCTGAAGCTCTACCTCGCCAATCCCGACGACCTGTACGCCGCGGCCCGCGTGAATCCCGACCATCCGCTGTTCCACGATCTTCGCGGCGGCAATTGCGAATTCCTCCGTCCCGACGACGGCGGCGAGGCGTTTCGAAAAGAGTTTTCAGACCTGATGAGGGTCTGATCATGCTCTGGGAAAAGAACAGGGAGTTGGCGGTCGCGCTGCGCAATCAGGGGCTGGCCGACTGCCTGGCGGCGCGGTTCGCCCTCCGTCCCGTCGAGTTGACGCTCTTCGGCGAGCCCGTGACCTTCGCGCACCTCGTCGTCTCAAAATCCCAGCAGTCCGTGGAGAAGTTGACGAAGGGCTATCTGCTCTGGCATTCGCAGTCCTTTGATCCGACGAAGGGGCATTCGCCCTTTACGGAGGTCGTCAAGGATCAGCCCCAAGTCCATAAGAAGGCCCTCGCGCGGCTGAAGGAGGGCATGAGGCGAGGAAGCAAGACGCTCGTTCGCGAACTCGAATGGCTGGAAGCTCTGGCGCCCAGGCCGCCATCGGTCGTCGCGGGTCAACAAGGGATTTTGCAGTCGTTGGAAATCATTCGGGAAAACACCGAGTATCCCTTCTGGTCGACATCGTCCGGGCGAGGGTCGTTGGTCATCCCGGCTCACGGCATCGCCGGGATCACGTTGCTAAATCAAGGCATCCGGGCTTTCAAAATCCTACGGGAATATTTGAATGTCCTCGGCATGTCCGACCCCATCGAATACTGCGGGCCGATCTGGGATTTCATCAATAAAGACCATCCGATGAGTACCGAAATCATGGAATGGCCGCCGAGTTGACGCCCCCCGCGCCAATCCGCGACCTGAAGTACCGCGCTCAACCAACTCTCCCGTCGACTCGACATGGCGACCCCGCGGGCCCTTGGAGGACTGTTTCATCTCCGACGCGGGAGCGGGTCACGGCTTGACCTTGGCGGTCATCGCGCGGAACCGTTTCCAGGTGATGACTTCGATCCCCAGGCGCTTGATCTCGGCGGCGGTGGCGGGGTCGGAGAAGATCCGGCGGTCGCCGTCGCGGCGGGGGGCGCTGTCGGTGACGGCGCGGAGTTCCTCGCCGTCGACGCCGCAGTGGATGATGAGTTGGGTCACGCCCGGACGCAGTTCGCGAAGGGCCTTCATGTAGGTCGCCAGGCGTTGCTCGTGGGAGTCGCCGCCGTAGAACTGGAGCAGGTCGTCGAGCACGGGCAGCCCCTGGGCGTCGAGCCTGGCGAGCAGTTCCCGCCCGCGCTTCTGGATGGCGGGATACTCCTGGCCGATCGGGCCTTCGACGTCGCGGATGAACAGGACGGGCAGGTCGTACTTGAGGCCGAGGCCGACGTAGACGTCCAGCAGGTCGGGTC
Source organism: uncultured Planctomycetales bacterium (assembly GCA_937907525.1). Lineage (GTDB taxonomy): Bacteria > Planctomycetota > Planctomycetia > Isosphaerales > Isosphaeraceae > Paludisphaera. Next base: position 37,886 of record CALCIB010000145.1, read on the forward strand.
GGGCGACCACGGCGCCCATGTGGGTGTCGAGGTGGCTGAGCGGGATTCCCAGCAGGCGGGCGCGTTCGACCTGGGCGGTCAGTTCGATCTCGACCTCCTCGGCCCTGACGTTCTTCACGACGGCGTCGACGCCGCGGGGGAGGCAACCGTCCTCGTCGAGCAGGCTGGGGACGCGGTCGCGGCCGGCGACCGGGCCCCAGCGGTAGCCGGCCCACTCGGAGTTGAGCGTCAGATGGACGCCGTAGTCACCGTCGGGGTGGGCCCTGGCGTACTCGGCGAACTCGTGGACCCAGGGGCAGGTGGTCATCACGCTGCACGACGAGACGACCCCCTTCTCCATCGCCTCGATCGTCCCGCGGTTGGCCGCGTGGCACATCCCGGCGTCGTCGCCGTGGATGATGAGGTAGCGCTTCCCCTCCTCCGCCCCGGTGACGGTCGCAAGAAACGTCAGGGCGAGGAACCAGGCCATCCGAACGCGCCGCATCGCGAGTCTCCGACGGACCAGGGGCGAGAATCGATCCGCCCCAGGTTGCCACGCGCGGATCGCGACCGCAAGCGGGAGGGCGATGCGTCATTTGGAGACCGACCCCAGCCAGCCTAAAAGATCGGCCGCCGATCGGAACGACCTTGTCACGCCGGCCTCGGCCAGAGCCTCGCGGACCTCGCCGAGATCGAAATCCCTGGCGTTCTCCGTCAGCGTCGCCTTCTCGATCCCAGGGTTGCGTCGGGCGTGGTCGAGGATCGCGTGAAGGATCAGGTTGTCGGTCGGATCGAGAATGATCCGCTCATTCACCGCGTTCCGGACCACGGAGGCGGCTTCGACGATCGCCTCCAGGACGGAGACGGCTCGGCCGACGAATTGGAACAGCCGCTCCTGAACGTCGTTCAACAACAGACCGTTGGCGATCCGGGCTTTCTCGACGTGATCGAGCAAGGCGCGGGCGTTCTCCGAGGTGACGTCGCGGCGCAACCGCCCGACCTGCCGCCCCAACTCTTCCTGGAACCGATTCCGGCTCTTCCGCTCGGCCTCGAAAGCCGAGAAGGACTCCATGTAGCAAGACGACGGGATCGCGATTCGAACCGACTGCGAGGCCGTCGCGAGGAGGTCGTCGCCGCGCTTCTCGCGGCCCGTCGCCACGCTCATCAAGAAGTTGGTCTCGACGTAGACGAGGACGCTCATGTCAAACGTCGAGGCGTCTGGTGCCGCCACCCTCCAGCCTGCTTAAAAAACCCGACTCCCGCAGTTCGTCTTGGCCTGGGGGCGACTCCGATCTCCAGTGGTAGGCGAGGTCCCTAAGCCACGCCTCGACGAGCGTGAGCAGGTAGGGCTGGAACACGCGGCGCTTGGAGAAATCCGCGTCGTAGTGCGACAGGATCCCGGCCGTGCCGAACACGGCGACGGGATCGCCGAGGACGTTCCGCTCGATCCGATAGACGCGAATCGCGCCCAGATCGACCGCCAGGATGAACTCGACCCCCTCGGACATTCCCTTCAAGCGTGGGGCGAGGATCTCCGGCCAGTTCGATCGAGGCGTCTCCTTGACCTCGACCAGCGCCACGACCCGATCGTCCTTGTCCGTGACGGCGGCGTCGAACGGATAGGTGCCGGACCTGTAATCGATCACCATGTGCATGGCCGTCCCCCAATCCCAGACGGTGACGGTTTCCCGACCGCGCCCAATTCGTCACCCCTCCGCCGGCTCGATGTAGCAGCCCAGGGGGCCCTTGGAGACCTTCATGCGCGGGTCGGCGCCGTATGCGAGGACCTGCTCGCGCTTCAGTTCGGCCTTTTCCTTGTGGGTGGTGTAGACCACGGCGCGGCCGCGGTTGTGGATCTCCCAGGTGAGCGCCTCGGCGGCGGGCAAGGGATGGGCGAAGAGCTTGACGAGAAGCTCGATGACGTACTGGAACGTGTGTTCCTCGTCGTTGAGGATGATCACGTTGTACGGCGGCAGCTTCCGCGTCCGCGTCCGTTGCTCCTCCTCGACGGCCACGGCGACGGAGGTCTCCTGCTCCTCGACGGGGGCCGATCCCTGTTCGTCCGACATCGTCTCCCACTCCCGCCCGAAGGCTTTCGCGCGCGATTTCCCTTCCACTGGTTATACTGTCTCCTCACGGGATTGGAATCGAAATCGCGCCGGGGCCCGGCCCCGACGGGGAGACGCCCCATGGCGGAGATGACGCCGGCGACGGCACTGCGGCGGTTGAAACAGGCCCACGCGAACCTCAAGAAGGCCCGCCAGGCCCTGCGCATGGCGCGGGAGGACCCGGCGTTCGGGCCCAAGGCCCTCGACGCCGGCTGGGACGCCCTGGTCCAGGCGCACAAGATCATGGCCGAGATCCCCCGCTCGGCCGTCGACGAGGAGGTCATGGGCCAGCAGCTTTCCGTCCAGCGCTACGCGACGTCGCTGCTGGTCCGCCTCCGCCGCCTGCTCCGCAAGGGCGAGGTCGGCGCCGACGACCTGGACGACGAGGGCGACGACGAATGAACCGGCCCCACGCCCGACCCCGGCCGAGGCCCCGAACGTCCGAGGCCCCCCCCGCGATCCCGGTCCCGGATCGCTCGCTGGAGCCCGAGACGCCGTTGCCGATCGTCGCCATCCGCTCGCCGGGCAACCACCCGTTCATCTTTCGCAAGATGATCGACGGCCCCAAGGGCCCGCTCGTCGCGCGCCCCGGCGACCTGGTCCAGGTCATCGACCGCGCCGGCGCGCCCATCGGCTACGGGCTCTGGAACCCGCGGTCCCAGATCAGCCTGCGAATCCTCTCCCGAGAGCCCCAGACCCCCGGCCCCGACTTCTGGGCGCGCCGGGTCGACGAGGCGGTGAAACTCCGAGTCGACCTGCTGGGGATCGAGAACCAGTCCAACGCCTACCGCGTCATCCACGCCGAGGGGGACGGCCTGTCCGGGTTGATCGTCGACCGCTTCGACGACGTCCTCTCCGTGGAGGTCTTCAGCCTGGGGATGTACCAGCGGATCGGGCCGATCCTCGACGTCCTGGCCGCTAGGCTGGGGACGAAGCACTTCCGCGTCCACGTCGACGAGCGCGTGGCGTTGCAGGAGGACTTCGCGGGTCGTCCGGTCGACAGTCCGGGGCTGCCGCCGCGGGTGACGATCGCCGAGCACGGCGTCCGCCACCGGATCCACTTCGCCGACTCCCACAAGACCGGCTTCTTCTGCGACCAGCGCGACAACCGCCGCGACCTGGCCAGGTTTTGCAAGGACCGCTCCGTCCTGGACGCCTGCTGCTACACCGGCGGCTTCGGCCTCAACGCCCGAATCCGCGGCGGAGCCAGGGACGTCACCTGCGTCGACCTGGACGAGAAGGCCGTGGCGCTCGCGCGCGAGAACGCCAACGCCAACAACGTCCGGCTCGACCTGGTCCACGCCGACGCCTTCGGCTACATGCGGCAGATGGCCCAGAACGGCCGCGAATACGGCGTGGTCGTCCTGGACCCGCCCAAACTGATCCCCGACCGGGAGGAGGTCGCCGCCGGCAAGCGGAAGTACTTCGACCTCAACGTCCTGGCGATGAACCTGGTCGAGCCCGGCGGGCTGCTTTTGACTTGCTCCTGCTCCGGATTGCTCGACCCGGCCGAATTCCAGGGGCTCTTGAAGGCCGCCTCGCGCAAGGCCAACCGCAGCGTGCAACTCCTGGCGATGACGGGCGCGGCGGCCGACCACCCCGTCGCCCTGGACGCCCCCGAGGGCGCCTACCTCAAGGCCGCCTGGCTCCGCGTCGGCGAGCGGCTTCCCGAGCCGATCGTCCCGCCGTCGCCGTCGTCCCCCGAATCGTGACCGCGAAGACCGTTTTGAAAGAGTCGAGACGACCGCCGTGCCCAGCCTGACCGTCGAGAACTACGTCAAGACGATCGCCCTGATCGCCGACCGCGACCCTCCCGACGCCGCGGTCGCCACCGGCGAGCTGGCCCAGGCGATGGGGGTCTCGCCGGGGACCGTCACCGCGATGCTCAAGACGCTTTCCGAGGCGTCGCTGGCGACCTACACCCCCTACGAGGGCGCCCGGCTGACCGACGCCGGCCGGCGGCTGGCCTTGATGGTGATCCGCCGCCACCGCTTGCTGGAACTCTTCCTGGCCCGCACGTTGGAGATGAGTTGGGACGAGGTCCACGAGGAGGCCGAGCACATGGAGCACGCCGTCTCCGAGCGGCTCGTCGACCGCATCGAGCGGTTCCTGGGCCACCCCGAGGTCGACCCCCACGGCGACCCGATCCCGACCGCCGACGGCGCGCTCAACCCTCCCAGGGGGATTCCGCTGTCGCGTTGCGGCCCGGGCGCGACGTTCCGGGTGGTCCGGGTGACCGACCAGGACCCCGCGTTCCTCCGCTACCTCACCGAATGCGGGTTGGCCCTCGGCGCCGAGGGCCTCCTGCGCGAGAACCGTCCCGAGGCCGGCGCCGTCGTCTGCCGCCTGGACGGCCGCGACGTCGCCCTCGGCGCCGCCGCCGCCGACAAGCTGCTCGTCGAACCGCGTTGAGGTCCCTCGGGCTTGCGTCGCGCGCGGCGGCCGCGCTATCCTCGGAAGCGCCCGCGGCGGGCGGGGCGATCGGTGGAATTGGAACGTGGAGAGGGGTGGATTCATGACCGGGGCGCGGATGATCGTGGCTTGGGCGGTCGTCGCCGCGACGGCGGCGGGGGGGGCCTCGGCCTGCACCAACATCGTGGTGGGCCGGAAGGCGTCGCGCGACGGCTCGGTCATGGCGGCGTACTCGTCCGACATCACCATCATGCCGCAGCTCCTTCGCATCCCCGGCGGCGAGCATGAAGAGGGCGAGACGGTCGAAGTCAAGGGCTGGGAACTCGACGACGTCCGCGGCCGCGTCCCCCAGGCGCGGCGGACGTACTCGGTGGTCGGGCTCATCAACGAGAACCAGGTCTCCATCATCGAAACCACCACCGGCGGCCGTCGCGAACTCCGCGACCGCGGGGGCCTGCTCGACTACGACGCCCTCATGCTCCTGGTCCTTCAGCGCGCGAAGACCGCCCGCGAGGGGATCGCCCTGATCGACTCGCTCTGCCGCGAACACGGCTACGGCAGCGGCGCCGAGACGATCACCGTCGCCGACAAGAACGAAGCCTGGATCGTGGAACTCATCAACAAGGGGCCGGGCCGGAACGGCATCGTCTGGGTCGCCGCGCGCGTGCCCGACGATTGCATCACCGCCCAGGCCAACATGAGCCGGATCACCACGTTCCCCCTCGACGACCCCGAGAACTGGCTCTACGCGCCCGACGTGATCTCCTTCGCCGTGGAGAAGGGGTATTACGACCCGGCCTCCGGCGAGCCGTTCAGCTATCGCGACGCCTACCACCCCGACCACGGCCCCTCGGCCCGTCGGGCGTGCGCCGGCAGGGTGTGGAGCGTTTACCGTCGCGCCGCGCCCTCGGCGAACTTCTCCGACGCCTGGTTCCGCGGCGAGGAGGGCTGCGAGGATTACCCGCTGTTCATCAAGCCCGACAAGCCGCTCTCGGTCCACGACGTGATGGAACTGATGCGCGACCACTTCGAGGGGACGCCCCACGACATGACCAAGGGGCCCGAAGCCGGCCCGTTCAACAGCCCGTTCCGACTCCGGCCGCTGGTCTTCCACGTCGATGGGAACGAGTACATGTGGGAGCGCCCGGTCGCCTCGCCCCACGCCGGGTTCACCGTCGTCCACCAGAGCCGGGCGAACCTGCCGGACGCCGTAGGCGGCGTGACCTGGTTCACCCCCGACGACGCCTCCACCTCGTGCTTCACGCCATTCTACTGCGGCATCGACGCCCTGCCCGAATCTTACGTCGGCGGCGGAGACGACTACCAGAAGTTCTCATGGGATTCCGCGTTCTGGATCATGAACCTGGTCTCGAACCTGGCCTACGACCGCTGGTCGCATGTCTTCCCGGACGTCCGGGCCGCCCAGGCGAGGCAAGAAGGGGAGATCCTCAGGATGCGCGAGGCCGTCGAGGAGGCCGCCGCCAAGCTCGCCGCGACCGACCCGGAACTGGCGCGGTCGTTTTTGACCTCGTACAGCGTCTCCACCGCCGAGAAGGTCTTCAAGAACTGGCGGGAGTTGGCCGAAACGATCCTGACCAAGCACGTCGACGGCTACGTCAAGGACGCCGACGGCGACGCCCGGGCCGTCGGCTATCCCGAGGAATGGCTCCGCCACGTCGTCAAGTCCCGCCCCGGTCGATTCACCGTGCCGGCGAAGATCGGCGTGACGGATTATTGAGCGAGCGCGGCGCCGTTTTGGGCTTTAATCAAAGGACGTGAATATTAGTCATCCCTTCTCCCCTTGTGGGAGAAGGTGGCCGAAGGCCGGATGAGGGGGGCGTTTCCGAAGGCTTCCGGTCGCGTCCACCCCTCATCCGCCCCTTGGAACGCCGCCGAAACAACTTGTCGAATCCATGGGCGGAAGATAGGGAACCACAGAGTCACGGAGAGCACGGAGAGTGAAGACGAGGAGCAGTTCGTCCGTCACCAACCTTTTAATTCACAATTTCTCAATTCTCCAATTCTCGATTTCCTCTCTGTGTCCTCTGTGACTCTGTGGTTAAATTCCGGGAAGTTATTTCGGCGTCGTTCCTCGGGGCACCTTCTCCCACAAGGGGAGAAGGGGGGCGCGTCTGCTCTCCGAGGCGCTCGTCAAGACGCCGTCGCGGACTGTCAAAACGGCGCGAGCCGGCGGAACCCGTGGGCCAGGACCACGGGATGGAGCGCCAGGTTGCGGGCCGTCGCGGCGGCGATCGAATACCGCGGCGGGACGGCCGGCGAGCCGTCGGCGGCGTCGCGAAGGGCGCGCGCCAGCCTCTTAAGATGAGTAGGGCCGAAGGGGCCGTCGTGGATGCGGCCGATCAGGTCGGCCGGAAGCCACGCGGCCCCGAGCCGCGCGCCCGACCAGGCGCCGACGATCGCGGCGATGCTGTCCGTATCGCCCCCCGCGGAGATCGTCTCGGTCAGGGCCCGCAACGGGTCGTCGCCGAACCGGGCGAAGATGAAGCTCGCGAACGCCAGCGTGGGGACGATGAAGCCCGACGTCCCGAGCGCCTTCGCGGCGTCGAGCGTGTCGAGCTCCGACGCCGCGGCCGCCAGGCCCGCGTCGATCGCGACGCCGAGTTGGCCGTTCCCGACGACGCCCCTCGCTTCCAGGAGTAAATCCGACGGCGTCCGCGCCTCGCCCGGCCGCGCCGCCAGCGCGGCGACCTCGGCGACGAAGACCGCCCCCTCGACGGCCCTCGGGTCGCGGTGCGTGACCTCGGCCAGCGCCCTCGCGAACGCGCGGCGGTCGTCGGGCTCGTCGCGGAGGAAGACGCCGACGATCGCCGACCGCATCGCCGCGCCGTTGCCGGCCGACATCACCCCCGACGGTCGCAAACCCAGACCGATCCGCAGGCACGCCTTGACCGTCCCCAACCCCACGCCCCAGGGGAGCCGGAGAAACCAGCCGAACAACGCCCGGCGGAAATCGGCGACGCACGCCTCAAGATCGTTCGGATGCCGCGCCAGGCTCTGCGCCACCAGCGCCGATTGCTCCGTGTCGTCGGAGACGAACCCCGTCCTCCCCAGCATGCGGAAGCGGTCGACCGTTCCGAACCGCCGCGCGATCGCCCGCGACGACATCCCCTCGCACGGCAACCCCAGGGCGTCGCCCAGGGCCGCGCCCAGCAGCGTCGCCTCCAACCGATCGTCCGGCTCGTCCACGGCCTCGCCTCCTCGGGTGACGTCGTCTCATCCTACGACGTTTGACGGAGGACGTGACGCGGTAAGCCCTGGCGGTTGTTGAACCCTTGTCTTACCATCATGCGATGGGAACGGGTCTTCTCCGCGGCGAGGGACGAGACAAGGAGTCCGCCATGGCTTCGCGACGTGATTTTCTGGGGACGGTCGGGGTCGGTTCGATGGGGCTCGCGGCGCTGGGGCGGTCGGCCCGGGCGCAACAGCCGCCGGGGGCCGAGGTCCTGGGGGCCGAGGGGGTCAAGACGACGGCCAAGACCGACAAGGTCTGGCGGCCGATCTCGGATCGGAGGATCCGGGTCGGGATCGTCGGCTACGGCGTCTGCCAGTTCGGCGCGGCGTTCGGATTCCAGAACCATCCCAACGTCGAGGTCGCGGCCGTCAGCGACCTGTTCCCGGATCGCTGCGCGGCGCTCGCCAAGGCTTGCCGCTGCGAGAAGACGTATCCGTCGCTTGAGGAGATGGTCAAGGACGACTCGATCGAGGCCGTCTTCCTGGCGACCGACGCCCCCAGCCACTGCCGTCACGCGCTCCTGGCGATGAAGCACGGCAAGCACGTCGCGACGGCGGTGCCGGCGGTGTTCGGGTCGGTCGACGACGCCCACGAGTTGTATGACGCGGTGAAGACCACCGGCCTGACCTACATGATGTTCGAGACCTCGTCGTTCCACGACGAATGCCACGCGATGCGCGAGGCGTACCGGGCCGGGGCGCTCGGCAAGCTGGTCTACAGCGAGGGCGAATACTACCACGACAGCGTCGAGCAGATCGACTCGTACAAGGGGTGGCGGATCGGTCTGCCGCCGATGTGGTATCCGACCCACGCCGCGGCGTATTACGTCGCGGTGACGGGGGGGTCGTTCGTCGACGTCACCTGCAAGGCGATGCCCAGCCTCAAGGAGAAGTTCCTGCCCGGGGCGAACCGCTACGACAACCCCTTCGGCACCGAGATCGCGCTGTTCCGCACGAGCGAGGGGGGGATGTCGCGGATCGGCGTGAGCTGGGACACCCACATCCCCGGCAGCGAGACCGGCCGCGTCTACGGGCAGCGCGGGTCCATGATCGGCATGAGCTACTTCGGCGAGGAGAAGAACCTGCCCGACCTGACGCGGCCGGCGCTGCCCAAGGAGGTGGCCTCCGGCGGCCACGGCGGATCGCACGGCTACTTGACCGACGAGTACGTCTCGGCCATCCTGGAGAAGCGCAAGCCGCTGGTGGACGTCGCCGCGGCCTTGAACATGACCGTCGCCGGCGTGATCGCGCACCAGTCCGCCCTCAAGGACGGCGAGACCCTGAAGGTCCCCCAGTTCGCCTGATCGACCAGACGCCGCGGGGGGCCGAACCCCTTCCTCCCTTCCCTTTGAAAGCTCGGCCCCCCCATGAAACTCCGCGCGGCGTTGTTCGATCTCGACGGGACTCTTTTGGACACTCTGGAGGACATCGGCCGTTGCGCCAACGACACCCTGCGCGAGCGGGGTTTCCCGACTCATCCGGTCGGCGATTACCGCCGGTTCGTCGGCGAGGGCGTGGCGGCCCTGTTCCAGCACGCGCTGCCGGCGGAGGCGGGGAAGGATCGGGACGTCGTCGCGGGCTGCGCCGCGACGTTCGGCCGGATTTACGACGCCGGCTGGGACGTGGCGAGCAAGCCCTACCCAGGCGTTCTGGAGATGCTGGACGCCTTGCGCGCGCGGAAGATCCCCATGGGCGTGTTATCGAACAAGCCTCACGACTTCGCGCTTAAGTGCGTGGGCAAATTCTTTCCGGGGCGGTCGTTCGACGTCGTCTTCGGCATGCGGGACGGCGTCCCGCGGAAGCCCGACCCCGCCGGCGCGGTCGAGGCCGCGTCGAGGATGGGGGTGGCGGCCGCGGAGACGCTGTATCTGGGCGACACGTCGGTCGACATGCGAACCGCGACGGCCGCCGGGATGTTCGCCGTCGGCGCCGCCTGGGGCTTCCGGAGCGTCGAGGAGTTGGAGGCGCACGGCGCGAAGGCGATCGTCCAGCGGCCCTCCGAGATCCTCGCCATGGTCGGCGGCGGCGCGTGATGGCGCGTCGCGGGCCGGGCCCGGAGGCGGTCAGGCGTGGGGGACCGGCCTCCCCGACGCCGGACGGCCGCTCAGCGAACTGGGGGCGTCCAGGTTCGCGCCCGGGTCCACGCCGACGCCCAGACGATCGACCAACTCGCCGCCGAGCCAGCCGGCGACCCCGCCGACGATCAGCCCGGCCGCCGACAGCAGAAGCGCGAGGTCCGAGGGCGAGGTCGGCGACGACCGCCGCAGCAGCCAACTCGCCCCGAAGAGCCCCACGACCCCGACCGCGTTCGCCAGGCCGTGCATGAGCCCGATCCGCTTCGCCCGCGTCCCGGCCGGGATCGCCAGCCAGTCGATCAACCCCGGCAGCGCCGCCGCCACGGCGCCGATCAACCCCGCGGCGATCATCCAGTACGCCACCTCGGCCCAGCGCCGCTCGCGCCCGCCGAAGTAATACAGGGCGTCGAACGCCACGGAGGCCATCAGAAGACCCAACGGGAACACGATCAACATCTGGTGGACCGAGTGGCCGAGGAACTTGAATCGGCTGTTCATCATGGCTTGGACTCCTTGACGAGACGACGCCGAGCCGACGGCCCGCGGGGGCGTCGTCGAACGCCGCTTTCCAAACGTATCGATGTGGACCGCGCGACGCGAAGTTCCACGATCGCAAACGCCATGCCCGCGACGCGCGAGGCGACGGGTCGGCGCGCCTTGCCGTTCGGTTCCGGCGGGCACGGCGATTGCGGCCTAACCGCGGCGACGTTCCCACACGCGAACGACGTCGGGAGGGCCGAGCCATGCCGCGCTACGAGGGAGTCTTACTGGACGTCGACGGCACGCTGGTCGACAGCAACGACGCCCACGCCGAGGCCTGGGTCCGCGCCTTCCGCGCGCACGGTCTCGCGGTCCCGTTCGACCGGGTCCGCGCGCGGATCGGCAAGGGGGGCGACAAGCTGGTACGCGAGGTGGCCGGGCTCGACAAGGACGACGACCCCAGGGCGAAGGCCATCGACGAGGACCGCTCCCGACTCTTCCTCGACGAGTACCTTCCCCACCTTAGGGCGTTCGACGGCGCCCGCGCGCTGGTGGAGCGGATCCGGGCCGACGGCCTCACGATCGTCGTCGCCAGTTCGGCCCGGGAGAAGGAGTTGAAGCCGCTTTTGAAGGTCGCCGGGGTCGCCGACTTGATCGAGCGCCATACCACGCCGGAGGACGTCCAGGAGTCCAAGCCCGATCCGGACATCGTCCAGGCCGCGCTCAAGAAGGGGGGGCTCGCCGCCGACCGCGCGGTGATGATCGGCGACACCCCCTACGACGTCGAGGCCGGCGCCGGGGCGGGCGTGGACGTCGTCGCCGTCCGCTCCGGCGGCTGGGGCGACGCCGACCTCAAGGGCGCGATCGCCGTCTACGACGACGTCGCCCAGTTGTTGAAGGAGTACGACGAGTCGCCGTTGGGCCGGAGTTCCCGGCCTTAGAGTCTGTCCCATAAGGGCGTCGCGGCCGCCATAACGTCCTTCCCCCCTCGCGGGGGAAGGTGGCCCGAAGGGCCGGATGAGGGG
>CALCIB010000146.1 GCA_937907525.1 uncultured Planctomycetales bacterium
GGGAGAAGGCCGGACGGAAGACGACCCTGATTCGGCGGAACGATCGTGACGACCCAGGCGTGGACCGGATTCGAGACGACGCGGAGGACGACGGCCCCGGGGCCTTTCCCGGCCGTCGCGCGCGCCGACGATCCGATCCGGGCCGTCGACGAGGCCGTTCGCGCCGTGCTGGCCGAGATGTTCGGCCCGGCCCGCGCCGCGACGCCGACGCCTCCCCGATCGGCCGTCGAGCCGGTCTTCGCCGATCGCCTCCTCGGACTCAAGCAAGCCCAGGCGCTCGCGCCGGGGACGACGATCCGGATCGCCGCGGGAACGGTCGTCACCCCCCTGGCCCGCGACCTGTTGAAGAAGAACGACGTCGTCGTCCGCCTCGCCGGGCTGGCGGAGGTCGCCGCGACGGCGAGGGGCGAATGGGCCTTCGCGATCGAGTCCGGCGCGGGCTGGCTCTCGGCTCTTCGGCGGTCGCTGCTGGAGGACGCCGGACTCTGGCGCGAGTTGGACCCGGACGTCGACGCCGCGGCCGCCTGGCTGGGCGCGGGCTCGGGGCGAGGCGCGCTGCTGGTGACCAGCGACGGCGCCACGGCCGTGTGGCGAGGCTGCCAACGCCCGGGCGTCCGCGCCGCGTTCGCCAGCGAGCCGGCCGACGTCCACCGCGCCACCGAAACGTTGGGGGCGAACCTGATCGTCATCGACCCGGCGGCCAAGTCGATCGCCTGGATCAAGCAACTCGCGACCGCGTTTCGAAGGGCCGGCGCGCCGCGCGACCCGTTCGAAGCCGGCCGCGGGATCGGAGGGACGCCGTGAGGATCGTCGAGGTCGTGGGACGGGTCACGCTGTCGCGGGTCAACCCGAGCCTCTCCGGGGCGCGGTTCCCCATCGTCCGGCCGATGCCCCTGGAGGCGCTCCGCGACGGCGCCGACGTCCGCGGCGAGGAACTGGTGGCCTACGACCGGCTCGGCGTCGCGCCGGGCGACCTGGTCGGGCTCAGCGAGGGGGGCGAGGCGGCCAACCCCTTCGGCCGGACCTTGACGCCGGTCGACGCCTACTGCGCCTGCCTGATCGACGATATCTCATTCTAGTGCTTTGTCACGACTCGATTCAGCGTGGTTCCCGTAGGCTGGGTCTGGACCCAGCCCACAGAGGCCGAGGCTTCTCCAAGCTGGGTCTCGACCCAGCCTACAAGAAGCAGTCGACGACATCTCATTCTAGGCATACAAGCGGAACTTCACGAAACGATCTTTCCGACCATGACGAGGCGAGGAGGGCGGCCATGAGCGTCCAGAACGAGTGGAAGCTGCGGGAGCAGATGTGCGAGATCGGCCGCCGGCTCTACAACAAGGGCTTCGCGGCGGCCAACGACGGCAACATCAGCTACCGCCTGAGCGAGGACCGCGTCCTCTGCACCCCGACGCGCGTCTCCAAGGGCTTCATGAAGCCCGACGACCTGTGCATCGTCGACATGGACGGCAAGCAGGTCTCCGGCAAGCGCAAGCGCTCCAGCGAGATCCTCCTGCACCTCTCCGCGCTCAAGGTCCGGGCCGACCTTCGCTCCTGCGTCCACTGCCATCCGCCCCACGCCACGGCGTTCGCCGTCGCCCGCGAGCCGATCCCCAAGTGCGTGCTGCCGGAGATCGAGGTCTTCCTGGGCGAGGTCGCCATCGCCCCCTACGAGACCCCCGGCACCCAGACCTTCGCCGACACCATCGTCCCCTACATCAAGGACACCGAGACGATCCTCCTGGCCAACCACGGCACCATCACCGCCGGGACGGACCTTGAGGACGCCTACTTCAAGACCGAGATCATCGACGCCTACTGCCGAATCCTGCTTCTGGCCAAGCAACTGGGCCGGGTGAACTACTACGGCGACGAACAGGCGGCCGAACTCATCAAGATCAAGCCCCGGCTGAACATCCCCGATCCGCGTCTGACCCGCGGACTTGAGAACTGCGACCTCTGCGGCAACAGCCTCTTCCGCGAGGGCTACGGCGACTTCTCCCCCGAGCCCCGCGTCTTCGTCCACCCCAAGCTGGTCGACCAGGCCGCCCGGGCCGGCGAGACCTCGACGTGCGGCTGCTCCGCCGGCCGCGCCGAGTTTCCCGCCGCCGCCGACGCCAAGCCGTCCCCGAACGGCGAGGCCGCCGGCTCGGACGTCGACGCGCTGGTCAAGTCGATCACCGACCAGGTCATGGCGGCGCTCGGCGGCTCGAAGTAACGCGGCGGCGAACACGGCGACGGTCCACGGTTACGGCCCGAGGGGGGGCCGCTGAGATGCAGAAATCACTCGATCGAAAGCTGGCCGCGATCCACGCCGACCCGAGCGGCTGCCGCGAGTTCATCCTCGCCGACGCCAAGGACGCCGACATGGCCACCGGCCTGGGCGCCCCCGGCGAGAGCCCCGAACGCCACGACGGCGAGGTCCGCTTCAAGACCCTCGAAGAGTACCGCCGCCAGATGCGGCTGGTGGCCAGGCAGGAACTCGTCGACATCATGCTCATGTCGGCCAGTTCCAACCATGCGTTGACGTTCGGCGAACGGCTCTTCGCCGACTCGCCGGTGACGCCCGCCATCCGCGCCAACGACACCACCGACATCTTCCTCGCCCGCGGCTCCTCCTACGCCGCGGAGCCGTCGCGGCCGTTCCGCACCGCCAGCCTCGACCACGCCATGTGCGGCCACCTCGACTGCAAGCCCGAGGAACGCGCGCTGGGGGCGAACCTGGGACTCTACAGCGTCACCTTCAACAACGACCTGGGCCACGACCTGGCGACCATGGAACGCTTCCACGCCTTCCGCGAGGAGGCCGAGCGCAAGGGGTTCCGCTACTTCCTGGAGGTGTTCGACCCCAACGTCGAGACCGGACTCTCGCCCGACGTCCTGCCGGGCTACCTCAACGACATGATCACCCGGATGCTCGCCGGGGTCGCCCCCGCCGGCCGGCCGGTGTTCCTCAAGGTCGTCTACCACGGCCCCAGGGCGATGGAGGAGTTGGTCCGGTTCGACCCCCACCTGGTCGTCGGCATCATGGGAGGCTCGGCGGGGACCACCCGCGACGCCTTCCAGCTCCTGCACGACTGCCGCGAGCACGGCGGCAGGGCCGCGCTCTACGGCCGCAAGATCAACAACGCCGAGAACCAACTGGCGTTCGTCCAGTTCCTCCGCCTGATCGCCGACGGCCAGATCGATCCCGTCGACGCCGTGAAGGCGTACCACGCCGTCCTGGGCAAGCTGGGGATCGCCCCGAACCGCCGGTTGGAGGACGACCTGCAAACCACCGAACAGTCGATGCGCTACGGCGGGACGTCGGTCGCGGTACCGGCGATGCCGGCGGCGACGGCCGTCGCCCCGTCGCTCGTCGCGGCGAAGCCGTCGACCAACGGCAAGCCCTCGGCGAACGGCGCGACGCTCGGCAACGGCTGGCGCGTGCCGGCCAGGCCGCTGGTGACCGAGTCGCGACCCTCGCGGGAGAACGGCGGCGCCGCCGCGGCGTTCGCCGCGACCGCCGACGGTCGCCCCGACTTCGCCAAGATGAGCCCGGTCGACCGCCTGGCCTACCATCGCGCCCGGCTGGGGCTGGGGCGCTGACTCGGCCGGACGGTTGCGATACCCTGACTTCCTGACCCGACGTTCCACGGGACCGGAGCCGCCCCCGGGCGGGAGGAATCGCATGTCGTCCGTCCGATCGCGCGTCCCGCTGGCGGCCCTCGCCGCCCTGCTCCTCCTGGCCGTCCCGGCGGCGGCCGAGGAGGACTACGTCAAGGCGCACTACACCAAGTACGAGTTCCTGATTCCGATGCGCGACGGCGTCCGCCTCTTCACGGCGGTCTACGTCCCCAAGGATCGGTCGCTGACGTACCCGATCATGCTCAACCGGACGCCCTACGGCGTGGCCCCCTACGGAGCCGACGCCTACCGCTCCGAGCTGGGCCCCTCCCCGCCGTTCAGCCGCGACGGCTTCGTCTTCGCGTATCAAGACGTGCGCGGACGGTACATGTCGGAAGGCGAGTACGTCAACGTCCGTCCCGTCCGGCCGATCAAGACCGACGCGGCCGAGATCGACGAGAGCAGCGACGCGTACGACACGATCGACTGGTTGGTCAAGAACGTCGGCGGCAACAACGGCAGGGTGGGCCAGTGGGGGATCTCCTACCCCGGCTTCTACACCACGATGGGGATGATCGGCGCCCACCCCGCGCTCAAGGCGTCGTCGCCGCAGGCTCCGATCGCCGACTGGTTCGCCGGCGACGACTGGCACCACAACGGGGCGCTCTTCCTCGCGCACGCCTTCAACTTCATGTCCGGCTTCGGCCATCCCCGGCCGGAGCCCGTGAAGCGGTACGCGACTCATAGCTATATGTACAACGACAAGCCCGACGGCTACGCCTTCTTCCTCGACCTGGGCCCGCTCTCCAACGTCGACGCCCGCTACTTCAAGGGGGACGTCGCGTTCTGGAACGAGATGATGGGACACCCGAACTACGACGACTGGTGGAAGGCCCGCGACGTCCGCCCCCACCTGAAGGACGTCAAGCCGGCGGTGCTCAACGTCGGCGGCTGGTACGACGCGGAGAACCTCTTCGGACCCCTGGAGACCTACCGCGCCGTCGAGGCCGCCAACCCCGGGACGACCAACGTCCTGGTCATGGGCCCCTGGCTCCACGGCGGCTGGGCCGGCGGCGACGGCGCGGCGCTGGGGCCGATCGCCTTCAACTCCGACACCGCCGCGTATTATCGCGAGAACATCGAGTTCCCCTTCTTCCGCTCCATCCTCAAGGGGGGCGACCAGGACTCCCGGCACTTCCCCGAGGCCCGCGTCTTCGAGACCGGCACCAACCAGTGGCGCGAGTTCGACGCCTGGCCCCCCGAGGCCGCCAAGCCCAAGAGCCTCTTCCTGGCCGCCGGCGGCCGAGTCTCCTTCTCCCCCCCCGAGCCCGACGCCGGGCCGCCCTACGACGAGTACGTCAGCGACCCCGCCAAGCCCGTCCCGTTCATCGACGCGATCTCCAACCGGATGACCGCCGACTACATGATCCAGGACCAACGCTTCGCCGCGCGTCGGCCCGACGTCCTGGTCTACCAGACCGAACCCCTGGCCGAAGACCTGACCCTCGTCGGGCCGATCCAGGTCAAACTCAACGTCTCGACGTCGGGGACCGACTCCGACTGGATCGTCAAGCTGGTGGACGTCTTCCCCGACGACTTCGCCGGCAAGACCGTCGACGACGAACCCCTGGCGAGCTTCCAGGGCCTCGTCCGCGGCGACGTGATCCGTGGACGCTTCCGCGACGGTCTGTCGAATCCCCAGCCGTTCCAGCCGGGCCAACCGACCGCCGTGAACTTCACGATGCGCGACGTCGCCCACACGTTCCGATCCGGCCATCGAGTGATGGTCCAGATCCAGAGCACCTGGTTCCCCCTGGTCGACCGCAACCCCCAGAAGTTCGTCGACATCGCCGCCGCCGCCCCCGAGGACTTCCAAAAGGCAGTCCAGCGCGTCTTCCGCGACGCCTCCGCCCCCTCGCGGCTGGAGGTCCTGGAACTGCCCCGGTGACGAATCGATCCACACCAGACTGAAGCGCGTGTGGGTTCGTTCGTCCGCGACGCCCGCCGCTTCGACGACGCATCATGTTACGCCACAAAATATTAAGCGCGACCTCGGCGGCTTCGTTCGTCGTGGTCGAGATGTGTTTTCGAAGGTCTCCTCCGACTTGTCGTCGCCGCGATCCCGGCGGCGGCGGATCACCGGGTCGGCGTGAGCCCGGGCGGTCGTCGGCCGCGGTCTCGAACTGCATTCATGCAATCGAATTGTCAAAGAACGACGATCCACCCGGTATGATCGCGGGCGGAACTCGCGGGATTTCAGAATTCCGTCGGAATTTCGACACTCGTCGCCAAACACCACCGAGAAGAGGGTCGGCGGGCGGTCGCCCCGGGTTTCATCGCCCGCATGCTCGCGACGGCGACCCGCCGGCTTATAATGAGTCGATCCCGTCCAGCCGTCGAGGACTCGGCCGGAAACCTCGCGACGAGAGAGGAAGTCGATGAACCGTCCGTCGTATCGCGTCACGGAACTGCTTGGCGACGGCATCGGCGCCGAGCTTTCCGAGGCGGTCCACCAACTGGCCGAGGCGCTGCCGATCCGATTGGAGTTCGTCCCGGTGGACCTCCGCGTGGAGAACCGCCGGGCCAAGGGGAAGGTGGTCTACGACGAGGCCGTCGCGACGATCCTCGACACCCGGGTCGCCCTCAAGCACCCGACGGCGACGACCGAGGAGAGCCCCAACGCGGTCCTCCGGCGGCGGCTGGACCTCTCGGTGATTCATCGCCCGGTCTACACCATCCCCGGCGTCCCGACCAACTTCCGCCGGGAGTTGGACCTGGACATCGTGCGGATCGCCACCGGCGGCACCTACGACGACCCCGGGAGGATGATCGGCGACGATGGGGCGGTCAGCCTCCGGATCGTCGAGCGCCGGCCCGTCCGCGAGGCCGCCCGCTACGCCTTCAACCTGGCGCGGAAGACCGGCAAGCGGGTGACGAGTTCGTCGAAGTACACGATCCAGAAGGCGACCGACGGTCTTTTCGAGCAGGTGGCCGCGGAGGTCGCCGGCCAGTTCCCCGAGGTGCCGCACGGCGTCGAGTTGTTCGACGCGCTCCTGGGCAAGGTCATCATGGCGCCGGAGAAGTTCCAGATCGTGCTGGTGTTGAACGAGTACGGCGACTTCCTCTCGGACATGGCGTGCGGGCTGGCCGGCTCGCTGGGCATAGGCGCGAGCGCCAACCTGGCGTTCGACGCCTCGGCGGTGGTCCGGGTGGCGTTGTTCGACGCGGCCCACGGCACCGCGCCGGACATCGCCGGCAAGGGCCTGGCCAACCCCACGGCGATCTTCCTGGCGTTCTCCCTGCTTTTGTACCAGTTGGGCGAGATCGCCTTGGGCCAGGCGGTGAAGAACTCCACGTTGGACCTGCTCCGCGAGGGGACGCGCACTCGCGACCTGGGAGGCGGCGAGACGACCGCGAGCTTCACCGCGGCCGTCGCCGCCGAGGTCGCTCGCCGACTGGCGAAGCGGCCCCCGGCGGCCGGCTGAGGGCCTTCTCGCTCCGCCGTCGTCACTGGACGCGGGAGTCGTCGCCGTAGTCGTGGCCCTGGAACTCGCGGGCGCGGGCCTCGGAGATGGCGCGGAGCAGGCCGTTGTTGAGGCGGCGGTACAGGGTCGATCGGTACGCGGCCGGGGCGTCGCGGTCGATCCAGGCGCGGGCCTCGTCGGGCATTCGGCGCACGCCCAGCGACTCGGCGATGGCGCCCATGGCGACGAACCGCTCGGCCTCCGACTGATAGAGGACGAGGCTGGCGCGGGCGTCCTCGAACCGGCCGGTCGAGATCAGGCTGTCGATTAGGATGCCGATCAGGACGCCGCGGAGCCCGCGCTGCTGGACGGAGGCGACGGCCCGGGCGGCGAGATTGTAGCTGCGGGTGGCGTCGTCGTCGCGGCCGCGACGGGCCTGGAACTCGGCGACCAGGACCAGGGCGCGGGCGCGGGCCTCGGCGTTTCGGATCCGATCGGCCAGATCGGTGGCGCGCTGGTACTGGCCGGACTCGCCGGCGGCGGTGGCCAGCCGCTCCTTGGCGCGGTTGCGCCAGATCGGCCGCTCGATTTCGTCGGCCAGCGTCGCCCCTTCCTCCAGGATCTCGTCGGCCTGGTCGGCATAGGCCGCGCGGTCCTCCTCGCTGGACTGGGGGCCGCGGTCGTCGATGGAGGCCGCGGCGTACTCCAGGGCGACGACGGCGCTGCCGACGGCCATGTTCTCGACGGCGCGGTCGAGGTACTCGCTGCGATACGTCGGGTTGCGGATCTGGGAGGCCATGGCGGCGGCCCGGCGCCATTCCAGGCGGGCCGTGCGGATCGCCAGGCGGCCGTCGATGTGGGGGAGGCCGCCGCCGGGATCGTCGGGGAAGAGGCGGACCTGGGGCTTGCCCTCGCGAAGCAGGGAGTCGGCGAGTTGGCCGGCGGTGGTGACGATGGAGATGATGAGCTGGTCGTGGATCAGGTCGTTGGTCTCCTCGGGCGCGGCGGTCGCCGCTTCCTCGGTCGCGCGGTGGGCCAGCACGAGTTGGTTGCTGAGGATGGCCCCGCGGGCGATCTGGAGCATGATCCGCCCGCGCTCGCCGGGCTCGGAGATGAGTCTGGCGGTGTCGATCATCTCCGGGGTGATCCGCAAGCCCCCCGTGACGGCCCCGCCGCCCGAGCCGCCGGACTGGAGCAGGAACGGCGCGATTCCGGGGTCGTCCGGGAAGCGGACGTTGACGCCCGGGCCCAGCGGGATCCGCCCGGCGTCGGGCGGAGGCAAGGGGCCCGGCGCGTCGGGGCCCTCCATGCCCGGCGACTCGCGCAACGGCGCGTCCGGGCGGTAGTCCGGGACCGAGGACCTGCCGGTCCCCGTCCCCGCGCCGCTCCCGGAGGAGAGGGGGGCGACGTCCTGGGCGCGGGTCGTGGCGGGCGGAAGCGCCCCGGCCGCCGCGAGGGCCAGCGGGAGCGCCGCGTATCGGAGCATCGGGTGTCGGGGCCGCATGGGGTCTATCCTCAAGTCCGATCCTCGGGATGGCCGACGATTCGGGTCGCCCCTTTCGACCGGCGGATCTTCAAGACGCGGTCGGCGCGCGGCCGACGACCTCAAGGATGCCCCGCGTTCCCCCCGCGGTCAAATCGCGGCCCGGGCCGCTCGCGACGGCTTTTCGAAGACCCGTCGCGGATTGTCGACCAGGGCGAGTTTAGCGACCTCCAGCGCCCGCTCGACCGTCCAGCCTTGCTTGACGACCGCCTCCCCGGCCAGGGTCTCGGCGAGGACGCGGCGGTACATGTCGAACTTCGGCAGGATGAATTCGAGCTTGTAGGCGTCGGAGTAGTAGCCCAGGAGCTTCACCTTGGGAACGGCCTGGATCCGCGCCTTCAGGTCGGCCGCGATGAACGCCGGGACGTTCGAATACCACCAGTGGCCCATCGGCAGGACGTTGGGGAAGATCCACGAGTACGCCACCAGCTCGGCCCCGGCGTCGGGCGCGAGCGTGGAGACCGGGAACGTCACCCCCGAGAAGTGGTTGAACAACGCGCGATATTCGTACAGGCTGACCCGGCGGTCGAACAGGTCGCGGCCTCCGGCCACGCCCGCCGGGTAGACGTCGCGAACCGGGCCGATCATCAGGTCGAACGGCAGGCCGAAATCGGCGCAGAACTCGGCCAGCATCCAGAAGACGGTCGCGCGGATCTCGTCGTGTTCGTCGGGGCGGAGGTCCAGGCCGCGGAGCGCCCGTCGGATCGGCGTGACCGCCCGTTTCGGCGCGGCCGGCCGCGGCGCGAAGTCCGGCGGCAGGCTGACGGCGCAGGCCCGCGCCCCCCTGGCGACGAACCGCTCGAACAACGCGCCGATCGCCGCGCGCAGGCCCTCCAGGTCGCCGACGTCCACGCCGGTCGCCGCCTTCAGCCGCTCGACCGTCCCGGGCCGGTGGAGCTTCAGCGCCAGATCGTCGGTTCGCAGGCAGGGGACGTACTTCTCGACGTCCCAGCCCTCCA
Organism: uncultured Planctomycetales bacterium; assembly: GCA_937907525.1. Classification (GTDB taxonomy): domain Bacteria; phylum Planctomycetota; class Planctomycetia; order Isosphaerales; family Isosphaeraceae; genus Paludisphaera. The sequence goes on from CALCIB010000146.1 coordinate 9,570, forward strand.
GCGGGTCGTCGAAGTCGTTGGTGAGGAAGACGGCCTCCAGGTTGGTCGTCCTCCAGACCTTCTCGTCCCAGGCGGCGCCGTCGCGGTCGTGAAGCGCGCGATCGTAGAGGCCGGGGACGTCCTCGGGACCGATCCGGTCCCCCTCGAAGCCGTGGAACGTCCGGGCGATCTCCACCAGCCAGGAGTACTGGACCGTGTTGTCCAACGTCGCCAGCCGACGGGCGAGGTTCTCGACGCGGGCGCGGGGGGGAAGTTCCGGGGCGACGTCGGCCGCGGGCATGCCGGCGGAATGGGCCAGCTCGGTGTAATAATGGTATCCTAGAATCTCGTCGAGGTCGCGAGCCGCGGGCCGGTGCGGGTCGATATGCGAGTGGGGGTCGAAGATCGGCCAGCGGCGAATCTCCTCCAGCAGTTCGCGGGCGGGTTCGGAGACGCGGCGGAAGGGGCTCTCGGCGGTCATGTCGGCCTTGCCTGAAAAGGGGCGGACGGGTCGGAGCGGCGCCGACCCGCGCGGGACTCGCTTTCCGCGAGCCTAGCCGGGGCCGCGCCGGACGTAAAGGGTCGGGACGCCGCGCGGGGGGCCGGATCGTCATGAGGGTGGTCGTGACCGGCGGCGGGACGTCCGCGGCCATCGACGACGTGCGGGTCGTCACCAACGTCTCCACCGGCCGCACCGCCGCGGCGATCGCCGAGGCGTGCCTCGACCGCGGCGACGACGTCTGGCACGTCCACGCGCCCGCCGCCGCCCTCCCCCTGCTCCGCCACGCCCGAATCGACCTCGACGCCGACCCGGCCGCCGAGCGCGACCGCCTCGACCGCCTCCGCGCGCGATGGACCGCCCGGCGCGACCGGCTGCGCCTTCGGCCGTTGAAAGTCGGAACGGTGGCCGAGTACGCCGAGGCCCTGCGACGGGCCCTGGAGGAATCGGCGGCGGACGTCGCGTTCCTGGCGATGGCCGTCTCCGACTACGAGCCCGAGCCCCGCCCCGGCAAGATCGACTCGCGGCGGGACGAACTCGCGGTCGCGATGCGACGGACGCCCAAGGTGATCCGATCGGTACGCGACTGGGCGCCGTCGGTCTACCTCGTCGGCTTCAAACTCCTCTCGGGCGCGTCGGAGGCGGAGTTGGTCCGGGTCGCCCGCGAGGCGTGCCGGACCAACCGCGCCGACCTGACCGTCGCCAACGACCTGAAGGCGATCCGGGCCGGCCGCCACGCCTTCCATCTGGTCCGTCCCGACCGCGACGTCGAAACCCTCCCCCCCGGCGCCGACCTGGCCGCGCGGCTGGTCGACCGGGTCCGGGCCTGGGCGGACGTCGCGAAGGACGCGAGGCCCGAGGATTTTTTTCGATTTCGCGCGAACCCCTCTCCAGGGTAAGATGTCCAAGGGCATAAGTCGGCCGCGGAGACTCCCCATGCGGGGGTCGCGCCAGCCGCCCGGCTTCCGCCGCGGTCGATGGTGGTTTGATTGGATTGAAGGGGATCGGGCGCGTGCCCGGCCCCATCGAGGACCGGAGGTCATCGGATCTCGACTCGGTAAGCGCTCTTGGGGCTGCTGAAAACGCCCCTTCCCCGCGGAACTCGTCGCCGTCGCGATTCCGGGCCCGGCTTCATCGGCCGCCCCGAACGCGACGATCCCGACGACGACCCGCACCGTGAGCCCGCCCCCACCTGGGGCGGATGCGAGGCTAATGCCATGTTGACCCGCACCAACCTGACGCTGTCGGCCCTGTCGAACCGGCTGAATCTCGGGACGCGGTCGCTCGTGCTCAACACGGGCGTCAACAACGGTACGGCCTCGCGCATCCGCCACTCCCATCACGACGTCATGCGCGATTCCATGGCGGTGTTCAAGGTAGGCGATTTCTTCGTCTATCCCGCGCCGCCCATTACCGACCCGGCGATTCCGGACGCGCCGCGCCCCGCGAGCGATCCGGCGTCTCCGGCCTGCGCGTCCCCAAGGTCGTCCCAATCCCAGGAGAGCTGGCGACTGAGCCAGGGTCTCGGGCTTGGGTCCGGCCGGGCGCCGTCCTTCCGATCCCGATCCGCGGCCGCCTGTACGGCGGCCTCGGCTACCAGGCCCCGGCTCGGCCGGGGCGCGGGTAAATCGATCGGTAAGGCCGGCGCGGCTGGGGCCGCACGCGGTCGGACGGCTGAGATCGCCGCCTTCGCGGCGATAGCCGGGTCTTGAACGAGTCGAACCGCCTGGATTGAACGCTCGCCGACGGTCGTCGGCGAGGCGAGGCTCGCGACGACGGGAACCCGTTCGGTTCGGTTCCCTCCCCGCGCCCCGTCTCCGCGGCCGCGAGTCGATCGTAACGATCCGGCGGGACCAGACTCGGCGCGGAAGTGGCTGAAAACGGGTTCGTCGGACTCGAACGGCCGCGCCGCGCACGCGCATCCACCGCGTCGCCGCGTCTCGGACGCGCCGAACGCCCCGGAGGTCGCCCGCCGTTTGATGGGCGGGGCCTCCGTGACGGTCGTTCCGCGTCCGTGTCTCGCGAGCGTTACAGGTCCGTGACGTCGCCGGAGCTTCGCCACTTAAAGACGGTCCCGAAGATCGGGCCGATCGCGCGAGGAAGTCCGGTCGCCCCCCGGAGTGGGGAAGGTGGGTCCGTTGATCGCCACGATGCTGGAGCGAGAGGAAGACACGCGGGGATGGTACGCCGTCGCGGCCCTGGTCCGGAAGGCTCAGGCCGGGGACCGCGACGCCTTCGGCCGCCTGGTGGAGCAGTTCGAGCCGACGGTGCGGGCGATCGCCCTGCGCCGGCTGGGGAACGTCGGCGAGGCGATGGAGTTGACGCAGGAGGTCTTCCTCCACGTCATGCGACGGCTGGGTCAGCTTCGCGAGCCCGAGCGGTTCGCCGGCTGGCTGCGGCAGATCGCCGCGCGGATGGCCGTGAACCACGCCACCCGCCGCCCGGCGGTCTTCGCGGTCGAGGCCGCCACGCTGGATAGCGCCTCGGAGACCGAGGATGAGCCGATCGACGCCCTGATCGCCCGCGAGCGCGCCCAGCGGCTCTGGGAGTCGATGGATCGCTTGAAGCCCCTGGATCGCGAGGCCCTCGTCGGCTTCTACATCCGGGAGTTGTCGCTGGTCGAGATGGCCGAGGAGTGGGACGTCCCCCTGGGGACCGTCAAGCGCCGGCTCCACACCGCCCGCAAGCGGCTGAAGGCCGAACTGGAAGCCACCTCCCCCGAGGACGAATGGTCCGAGGCGGGACGCGACGACGAGGACGACGACGCCGAAGCCCTGGCCTGCGTCGGCGCCGGCGCCTCGCGGGGCTGGTGAGCGAAGTTCGATCGATCACGCCGAGGCCCCCGTCGCGAGTCGGGGGTTTCGGCGTTTCGAAACCGAGGAGGCCGCGCGATGAGGGAAGAACCCGTACCGCCCCCGCTCGACGACCCGGCGCTCGCCGCGGAAGTTCGGGCCATTCTCGATCAAGGTCGAAACGCGCTCGCGGTCAAGCGGTTGTGCGAGGGGGCCGCTTGGAGTGTTCAAGAAACCTTCCTCTGGATCGTCCGGGAACAGGAGGCTCGCGACGAACGGGCTGGCCGAGCGCGAAAACCTTGCCCCTCGTGCGGCCAACCGCTCAGGACCGACGCGGCCAGGCAGTGTTTCGCATGCGGGGCCGACTGGCACTGAACGCGGCGGCCGACCCGGCGCTCCACGTTTCATTGACGATATATCCGATTCGGCATAGAATTGGGGATGGTCATTCGGAGCGGACGATGTGGGAAGTGTTATTTCACGCGGAGTACGTGCCCGAATTCGATGCCCTGGACGTCGAGGTCCAGAGAGCCATCTTCGGGCGTATCAACCTTTTGCGAGCAACCGGTCCGAATCTCGGACGACCTTACGTCGACACCGTCAAAGGTTCTCGGTTCCCCAATATGAAGGAGCTTCGCGTCGTCCATCGCGGACGACCCTGGCGAGTCTTGTTCGCCTTCGACCCTTCCCGGCGGGCCGTTTTGCTCGTGGGAGGCGATAAGGCGGGGGATGATCGCTGGTACGAGACGGCCATCACCGTCGCCGACGAACGATACGGACGTCATCTAGGAGGATGAGCCATGTCGACCGTGCGAGCCGAGGACGTCCTGGCGCGGATGTCTCCCGAGAGTCGAGCCCGGATCGCCGAGTTAAGCGAAAATCTGATCGCCGAATACGAAATCTTTCTTGATTTGAAGGCCGCCGACGACCTCACGCGGGAGACGCCCGAATATAAGGCCAAGTTCGCCTCGCTTCCGTCAGAGTGCCGGGCGGAACTCCTTCGCCTTGAGGCCGAGAAGCTTCGCCGGTATGTCGGCGCGATGGGCGGCAAGTTGAGGGCTTCGGCGGAGTTCCCGGACGGGTCGAAGGTGGTGCTGGATGAATGACGCCGTCTTTTCGAAGCGGAAAGCCCTTGAAGCGGACGGCTGGGTGATCGGCGACGCCGAGGACTTCCTTGGGCTGACGGTCGAGGAACGTCGCCTGGTCGAGTTGCGCGTCGCCCTGAGCCGCGCCGTGCGAGCGGCGAGGGCGGGTCGGGGCTTGACCCAGGCGGAGGCCGCCAGGGCGCTGAAGACAAGCCAGCCCAACGTCTCCAGGATCGAGACGGCGGCGCCCGGCGTCTCGCTGGATTTGATGTTCCGTAGCCTCTTCGCGCTGGGCGGCACGCTCCGAGACGTCCTTCCGAGCGAATAACACTCAACGAGGAGCGGACGAGCGCGTCGCCGGGTTCGAACGCGAAGACGCCCCGCCGATGGTTTCCCACCGGCGGGGCGTTCGCCGTTTCAGGGAGCGCCGAAGGTTCCTCGGCCTGAAGCGGAGGGGTTGAAAGGGACCGGGCGGTCCGACCGCCCGGCGATCGAGTCGAGGGTCAATGGGCCTGGGGCGAGGCGACCGCGCCCTGGGGCGTGGGGACGACCATCTGGGACGTCGGCGCGACCGCCGGCGGCTCGCAGACGACGACCACGGGGACCTTGACGCAGACCTCGACGGGGACTTGCCGGCAGACGGTCCTGGGGACGCAGATCGTCTTGACGTCGGAGACCTGTCGGCAGACGGTCACCGGCTCCTGGACGACGTGGGTGTCGACCACCTGGCGGCAGGTCGTGTACGGCACCTGGCGGGTGCAGACGACCTGTTGCATCTCGCAGACGGTTTGCGGCACGCATTTGGTCCGTTGCTCGACGACGGTCTCGCAGACGGTTTGCGGCACCTGCTTGACGCGCTGCTCCTGGACGATCCGGCAGGTCGTCACCGGCACCTGGCAACTACGGGTCTCCGCGACCATCCGGCAGGTCGTCACCGGCACCTGGCGCGAGCAGGTCTCCGTGACCACGCGACAGATCGTGATCGGCACCCGCTTCACGCGGGGCTCCGCGACCATCTTCGTGATCGTGCAGGGAACCTGCTTGGCGACCGTCTGACGGACCATCCGGGTGTAGGTGTACGGCACCTGCTTGGTGAGACGCTCGGGGACGTAGGTCGTGACCTGGTACGGCTCCTGGCGGAACTGGGTCTTGGAGCACATCTTGGTCACGCTGACCGGCACGCAGCGCGTCCGGGTCTGGGGGACCATGTTGCAGACGGTGTAGGGGACGGTCTTGGTGCAAGTCTCCTGGACCGTCTTGCAGACCGTCACCGGCACCTGCTTGACCACCTCGCGCGGGACGTACTCGCAGACGGTGTAGGGGACGGTCTTGGTGCAAGTCTCCTGGACCGTCTTGCAGACCGTCACCGGCACCTGCTTGACCATCTCCTCGGCGACCATCCGGCAGGTCGTCACCGGCACCTGTTCGGTGACCGTGACCGGGACCGTCTTGCAAATCGTCACCGGCACCTGCTTCGTCACCGTCTGGCGCTCGTACACCGTGCATTCGACGTTCTCGACGATCGTCCGGGGACGATAGACCGTCCGCTGGCACCAGGTCCCGGGCGTCTCGACCAGGCAGCCGTTGACGCAGACCGTCTTGCCGGGGACGAAGTACGTCTCCACGACCGGCTCGCAGACCGTCTTGCAAACCTGCTTGACGATCGTCCGGGGCACGCAGACCGTCTCGCACACGTCCTTCATCACGGTCTCGTTCGCCGTCTGATAGACCGTCTTGCAGACGGTCTTCATGGTCGTCGTCTGGACCGGACGGCAGACGGTGTAGCGGCACTCCTTCATGACCGTCTCGCGCACCGGACGGCTGACCGTGTAGGCGACCTGCTTGTATTCGGTGCGCTTCACCGGGACCTGGACGGTGTAGCGGCATTCCTTCATGACCGTCTCGCGCACCGGACGGCTGACCGTGTAGGCGACCTGCTTGTACGCGGTCGACCGCACGGGAACCGTCACGGTGTACGGCTGCTGCTGCATCACGGTCGTTTGGACCGGCACTTGCACCGTGTAGGGGATGGTGCGGTGGCAGGTCTTCTGAACCGGCCGATTCACCGTGTAGCAGACCGTCTTGTACGCGGTCTCCTGGACCGGAGTGCAGATCACCTGGTTGACCGTCTTGAGGATCGTCTCTTGCACCGGCCGGCAGACCGTGTAGGTGACGTCCTTGAACGACGTCTCGCGCACCTGGCGGTTGACGTTGTAATACTGGGTCTGAAGGTGCGTCTCGCGCACGGGGCGCTGGACGGTGTACGTCCGCGTCTCGTAGTGGGTCTCGCGCACCGGGCGGCTGACCGTGTACGCGACGTCCTTCCAGACCGTCCGCGTCACCGGCCGCTGGACGGTGTAGTTCACCGTCCGGTTGACCGTGCGGTACACCGGCTTGCTGACGGTGTACCGCTCCTGGCGGACGTGGTTCTCGACGACGTTGCGGACGGTTTGCACGGTCTTCGGCCGCATCACCGTCTCGGCGACGGTTCGCGTGCAGGGGACCTGCTGGGACTCGTAAACGGTCTCTTGCACGTTGCGCAGGACCGTCTGGCGCTGGATTTGATACTCAACATGCCGCCCCCCACAGTCCTGGGGATCCGGGCAGCCTCGCGGCGAAAGACCGCCGCCGTAACTGGCCTGGGCCGGGCGCGCGGCGAACCCCAGTCCCAATCCTAGGACCGTCAGGGCGAGCCACGTTGGTTTTCTCGACATCGGACGCTCCACGGTACACTCCCGACGAACTTCGGCGCTCATGCGGCGCGAGGTCCGAGACTCCGCCTCGGGACTCCGGGCCGTCAACCAAGCCTAAACTTCGTCTCGCCCCCTTCGCCCGCTTCAAAGGTTTGACCAAATTATCCAACACCCGAAGTCGCCCAGAACGCGCGTTGCTTACATGCGTTACCCAAGGAACGCCACCATCGGCATCCACCGCAAAGTCTCCGATTTCGGAGTGATTCGCGCGACCGAAGAAGTCTTCGTCGGCGAACCAAACCGAGCCCCAGGCCGTCGGGAAAGGGGCCGCGGCGGCGACTGGTCGCCGGAAGGGTCGAGAGGTATGTTCGAGAGGGCGCGCGACGACGTCGCGGCGTCGGTTCGATCTCCGTCAGCGAGGTGTCCTGGATCATGAGCGAAGCGTCGGCGATCGTCGTTCCGAAGGGGTTCCGGGCGTCCGGGGTCAAGGCGGGGGTGAAGCCCTCGGGGGGGCTGGACCTGGCGTTGATCGTCGCCGACGTCCCCTGCTCCGCGGTCGGGACGTTCACCACCAACCGCGTGTGCGCCGCGCCGGTGAAGTGGTGCCGCGAAATCGTGCCGACCGACTCGGCGCGGGCGGTCGTGGTCAACGCGGGCAACGCCAACGCGGCGACCGGCGCGCGCGGCGAGGCCGACGCCCGCCGAACCGCCGAGGACGCCGCGGCCTTGCTCGGCTGCAAGCCCCATCAGGTTCTCGTGGCGTCGACCGGGGTGATCGGCCATCACCTGCCGATGGACAGGATCGAGGCCGGCCTCCGCGCCGCGGCCCCCGCGCTTTCGACGGCGCCCGCGAGCTTCCACGCGGCGGCCGAGGCGATCCTCACCACCGACACCCACACGAAGATCGTCTCCCACGCGCGCGACGGCTGGACGCTCCTGGGGATGGCCAAGGGGGCGGCGATGATCGGCCCCCGGATGGCCACGATGCTCGCCTTCCTCGTCACCGACGCCCGGATCCCGTCGGCGACGCTCCAGCCGATCCTTTCGGAAGCCGTCGAGGAGAGCTTCAACTGCCTCTCCGTCGAGGGTCATGCCAGCACCAACGACACCGTGCTGCTTCTGGCCTCCGGCCTGGCCGGCGAGGAACTCTCGGGCCAGGCGCTTGAGCATTTCGCCGCCGCGCTTAAGGACGCCTGCCAGACGCTCGCCCAGGCGATGGCCGCCGACGGCGAGGGGTCGACCCACTTCATCACCATCGACGTCGAGGGCTGCGCCGATCGCGAGGAGGCCCGGACCCTCGCCCGCGCCGTGGCCGACAGCCCGCTGGTGAAGACGGCGATCCACGGCGCCGACCCCAACTGGGGCCGGATCGTTTCGGCCGCCGGCTACGCGGGCGTCCCCTTCGAGGAGCGCGAACTGTCACTGGGCATCAACGGAGTCCGCGTCTACGACCACGGCGCCCCGACCGACTTCGACGCCAACGCCCTCTCCGCGGAGCTTCGCGCCCACCGCGACGTCCACCTGCGGCTCCACCTCAAGCGGGGGACCGCCTCGATCCGCTTCTGGACCTGCGACCTCACCGCCGAATACGTCCGCCTCAACGCGGATTACACCACCTGACCGTCGCGTCGGCTCGGGGGTCGTCCGACGGAGCTAGACCGTCGACGACCCCCGGAGGATGCGCCGCAGGACGTCGTCGGGGAGTTCGACGGGGTTCCCCTTCATGCTGCTGGCGCGTTTGGCGCCGGCGACGACGGCGTCGAGGGCCGCGGGCGAGTGGTCCAGCGCCAGGGGCGGGATCTTCAAGTCGTCGCAAAGCCGGGCGACCCACTGGACGCCGTCCATGGCCGTCGCGTCCGGCTTGCCCGTGAGGATTCGGGCGACGGCGCGGTAGCGCGCCAGGGCCGGCTCGTCGGCCGAGCGCGCTTCAAGCGCGGCGATGTTCGCGGTCATGACGAACGGCAGGAGCCGCGCGCAGATCGCGCCGTGGGGGTGGCCGTAGGCGCCTCCCAGCACTCCCGCGAAGCCGTGGACCGCGCCCAGTTTGGCGTTGGCCAGGGCCAGGCCGCCCAGAAGCGAGGCGGTCGCCATGTCCTCGCGGGCGCCGCGGTCGGCGCCGTTCTGGAACGCCGTCCGCAGCGAGCGCGCCGCGCGGGCGATCCCCTCGCGGCAAAGGCCGTCGGTGATCGGGTTGGCGGCGACGCCGACGAACGGCTCGATCAGTTGCGTCAGCGCGTCCATGCCGGTGAAGGCGGTCACCCGCGGCGGCATCGAGAGCGTCAGCTCCGGATCGACCACGGCGACCTTCGCCAGGAGCGCGGGGCTTCGAAGGCTGACCTTCACGCGCTTCTCGGGGACGTCGAGCACGGCGTTGCGCGTCACCTCCGCGCCGGTGCCGGCGGTGGTCGGGACGGCGAGGAACGGCAACGGCGAAGCGGTCAGCGGCTTCCCCTCGCCGACGACCTCCAGATGTTCCAGGACGTCGCCCGCCTGCGTCGCCATCCCGGCCACGGCCTTACCGGCGTCGATCGCGCCGCCGCCTCCCAGGGCGATGACCAGGTCGCAGCCCTCGGCCCGCGCCAGGCGGACGGCGGATTCGACGGTCGCCACCTTGGGCTCGCCGTCGACGTGGAACGGGACGCTCCGGACCCCCGCCGCGGCCAGGCTCGCGGCCAGCGCGTCGCCCCGGCGGCCCTCGCGGCCCGTGACGATCAGCGCCCTGGAGCCGAACGGCCTCGCCAGATCGGGGAGATGCTGGAACGTCCCCCATCCAAAGACGATGCGGGCGGCGGTGGCGAACTCGAACGTCATGACGCGCCTTCGGGATGGAGCTTCTCGTACTTGACCGAAGCCCGCGGCGCGGCCTGCATGGCGGCGGCCTTCTCGGCCCAAGCGGCGTAGTGGGGCGTCGCCTTGTGCGCGGCGACGGCCTCGGCGTCGCGGTAGACCTCGTAAAGCGCGAACCGGGTCGGTTCGTCGCGCTCCTGGAGGACGTCGAACCGCGAACAGCCCGGCTCCCGGAGGCTGCCCCGCGAGTTGGCGACGCACGCCTCGCGAAACGCCTCGACGCATTCCGGCTTGATCTGGACGTTGACGATGACGACGAACATGAGGCCCCCTCGCTGGACGTTGATCCGCCCATGGTAGACGCTCGCGGGCGTCGACATCAACCGCGCGACGCCGCGGGCGCCGAGTCTCAATCCGGGTCCACGCCCATCTCCCGGAGCAGGGCCGCCAGCCGCTCGGCCCGCTCGCCCTCCGTGGATCGCCAGCCCGATCTTCCCAAGCGGCTTGGTTTTCACGCGAGTGGAGCTTAGGATCGGACGTCCCCGCCTTGAGTCGGCGGGACTCGCGGGGTTCGGAGGAATCGCCGCCATGAATCCAGAACCGAAAGTCGTCGTCGCCGCGGGCGCGGCCGGCGGGATCGGCCGGGCCCTGGCCGTCGACTTCGCCGGGGACGGGGCCGCCGTCGTCGCCTTCGGGCGCGACGCGAACAGGCTCGCCGAGACCGCGGGTTCCGTCCCGGACGGACGGGTCACGCGCGTGGCCGGAAGCGTCGCCTCGGAAGCGACGTCGAGAGACTCGTCGACGAGGCCATGCGCGTCCACGGCCGGATCGACGTCTTGATCAACAACGCGGCGGCTTATCCCAAGGCCATGCTTCGTCATGACCTACGACTTCGCCGGCGGCTGGTCGACGCGGGCGGGGCATAACTCGCCGCTCTTCGCGTCGTCCGCGGAAGGGCCCGGCGCCGGGTCGAGCGCGGGGACGATCCTCCACCTGCTTGAGAAACGCAAGGTCCCGGCCGATCGCCTGGCCCTGGGCCTGCCGCTCTACGGCCGGGGGTTCCCCGTCGCCGAGCCTCGCGCGCCGCTTCCCAAGGGTTTCAAGACCTTCAACGTCAACGCCAAGGGGGTCGGCAAACTGTTGGCCGAGGGCTGGACCCGCGTTTGGGACGACGAGATCAAGGCGCCCTGGCTGATCGCCCCGGACAAGACCAAGGTCTTGGGCTACGACGACGCCGAGTCGATGAAGGCGAAGACCGAATGGGCCATGTCCAAGGGCCTGCGCGGGGTCTTCTTCTGGCAGATCGACGGCGACCGCCTCCCCGACGGCTCCAACCCGCTTCAACAGGCCGCCCACGCCGCCTGGAGCGCGGGCCGGTGATCGCGACGGCGACCGCCCCCGAGGAAACCCGCGTTGCCGTGACCGACCGCATCGGACAGCCTCCCCCCGGTCACGCGCCCTCGGCGTTTTTATCTCAAGCCGCAAATCCGGATCGACCGATGGAAACGGTCGAACGTGCCATGCGGCTGATGGCTGGACGCCGTGAAACAGGAGGAGGGGAATGGCGCTGCTCTTTTCGGAAACCGTGCATGCGACGGCCATCATCGACCCCGAGGCCGTGCTGGCGCCCGACGTGTGGATCGGACCTTACGCGATCATCGAGGGACCGGTTCGGATCGGCCCCGGCTGCGTGATCGAGGCCCACGCCTGCCTGTGTGGACCGATGACCTTGGGGCGAAACAACTTCGTGGGCCACGGCGCCGTGCTGGGCAAGAGCCCTCAGCACCGCGGCTACCGCGACGAACCGACGGGGGTCCGCGTCGGCGACGACAACGTGTTCCGCGAGTTCGTCACCGTCCACCGCGGCACCGCCCAGGGCCACGGCGAGACGGTCATCGGCGACCGCAACCTCTTCATGTGCAACTCCCACCTGGGCCACGACGTCCAGGTCGGCGACGACTGCACGGTCGTGAACAACGCGCTGGTGGCCGGCCATGTCGTCCTGGAGGATTCCTGCATCCTCTCGGGCAACACGGCCGTCCAGCAGCGGGTGCGCGTCGGCAGGTTGGCGATGCTGGGGGGGATGGGCGCCACGTCCAAGGACATCCCGCCGTTCATCCTCCAGCAAGGGTACAACTGCGTGACCGCGTTGAACCTGGTGGGGATGCGTCGCGCCGGCTGCTCGAACCAGGCGGTCAACGGCATGCGACAGGCGTTCCGGATGCTCTACCGCGAGGGGAGGCCGGTCTCCGCGGCGCTGGACCGAATCATGGCGGACTTCGGCGAGATCGCCGAGGTCAACGAGTTCGTCGAATTCGTCCGGGCGTCTCGGCTCGGGATCAATCCCGCGCGTTCCAGCGAGCGCGAGAACTACCAGGTCGCTTGAAGCGAGACGGGGCGGCCGAGGTCACGCCCGGCCGCCGTCGCCGTGCTTCCGCCGCTCGACGACGAGACGAGCCCGCTCGAATTCCGGGTCGTCCAGTTCGCCGTCGCGCCTCGCCCGTCGAAGCGCCTCCAGAATCTCGTCGTCGCTGGCCGGATCGAGTTCCTCGGTGGCCTCCTCCCACGAGCGATAGGCGAGGATCACCCCCCAGAACAGGGCGGCCACCAACGCGACCAGCCCGAGATAGTAGTACGGGGGCGTCTCGAACCGTTCGGCCAACGGTCGGAACGCCCCGACGATCAGACCACGTCCCGCCACGGTCCACCCCCTCCCCAGGCCCGCCTCGATCCCCGATGACTTGTCGGCGCGGCGGCGACGATTATACTGATTGATAGAGGATTCGGCGAGCGCGGCGAGTCTCCGCGCCCGATTCCAGTGCGGTCGCGTCCCGCGTCGGGTCGATTACGCTCCCCGTGGGAGAGGACGTCCCACGCGCCGCTGATCCGAGGAACAAGGGGGAGTCTCATGGTTCGCCGCTGCCGCGCGCTGGCGTTTTTGCTGCTGGGACTCGGCGCGTTCTCGGCCTCGGCCCAAGCCCAAGCCCTGGGGGGGTTTGGCATGGGCGACATCATGCAGGATCCGTTCGCGTTCTACTACGCCTACTATCTGCCGAACCAGCAGATCCAGGCGATGCGGCCGCGGCCGACCGACGCGATCAACCAGGCCGTCATGCAGCGACAGTATTACGCGAACATGGAGAAGCCCCGGGTCTATGACCCGATCTCCCCCTACACCGCCGAACCCTACGACCCTCTGAAACCGTACGCTCGCCAGCAGGGCCAGGAGCGCTCGGCCAATCCGTATCGCTTCGCGCTCGACCCGTCCAACGCCACGGGTTCGGGTCCGGCCGCATACTACGGTCGAGCCGCGCAGTATTTCCCCACCTTGCGGCAAGGCCGCGGCCCCAACGCCAACGTGGCGTCCGGCGCTCGCCGCGGCCCGGGAGGACATCGCGGCGGCCGGGGGATGGGCGGGATGGGGATGGGCGGGATGGGGATGGGCGGGATGGGCATGGGCGGCATGGGGATGGGCATGCCGGGCTGATTCGATCCGACCGAAATCCATCGGGGATTCGAACCATGTCCGTCGGTCCCGAGCACCAGCGTCTACGTCCCGAGGATCGCGCCAACCTGGTCGCCTACGTCGATGGTGAGCTGACCGAGGTCGAGGCGCGCGCGCTGAGCACCAAGATCACCCACAGCGCCACCGCTCGGCGCGAGGTCGATCTGCTGAAGAAGACCTGGGACGCGCTGGACAAGCTCCCCAGGCCCCACGTCTCGGACCAGTTCCATGACCGGACGCTTAGCCATGTCCGCTCGGACGAGGCGCGGCGGGGGGCCCGCCTGGCCTCGGCGACGGCGGCGGCGGCGACGGGCTGGAAACTCGCCGTCTGCGCGCTGATCGCGACGCTCGCCGGCGGCGGCGGCTATCTGACGGCCTGGGGACTGTGGCCCGACCCCGACGAACGGGTCGTCCGGGAGTTGTCCCTGGCGGAACATCTCGACGAATATCAGGAGGTCGGCGGCTTCGACGTCCTCGAGGCGTTGATGAATACTCCCGAATTCGGTCCCGACAGTCCGTAAGGTTCGCTCCATGACCGACCTTTCCCGAAGCAACTCGACGTGGCGGCGCGCGGCCGCACTGGGCCTGAGCCTCGCGGCGGTCGCCGTCGTCGGCGCCGCGACGCTCGACGGCGGTCGGGCGCGGTTCCTCATGAAGGGCCGGGCGGATCGGGAACGGCTCCGCGAGTCGCTACGCCGCTTCGACATCCGGCTGACCGATCGCGAGCAGCGCGCGGTTCGCGAGATCGACGCCCGCCTGGCCGAAATGCCCGAGGACCGGCGCGACGAATACCTCTCGACGCTGCGGCGCTACCACGACTGGCTCCACCAACTCCCGGAGCGATCGCGCGGCGACGTGCTCGCCGAACCTCCCGAGAGTCGTCTGAAGCGGATCCGGGAGTTGGCGGTCAAATACCCTCCGCCCGACTGGCGGCCGACCGCGTCGATGGACTTCATCCAGGTCGGCGGCACCGGCGCCTTCGAGCTGGCCGCGCTGTGCAAGGCTTGGCTGGCGCTTTCGCCGACGGATCGCAAGGCGGTCGACGGGCTGGAGGTCGGCAAACGCAAGGAAGAACTGGCCCGCCGCGGCCGCGACCACGGGATTCCCCGCGAGATCCGCCCCGCCGACTTCGACGAAGCCCACTGGATGGAGGAGGCCGAGGCCCGCATCCGCGAGTTGCGCGAGCCCGGCGCCGGCCCTCGCGACTGGCTCGCCAAGATCGAGACGAAGTTCGAGCAGAACGGCGACGACCCCGCCTCCACGCGCCGCGTCCGCTCGTTCCGACGTCGATTGGCCGAGAACCTCTACGTTCAGGAGCACGCGCTCGACCACCCCGTCGATCCGGCCCGGCTGGAGCGGTTCTTCGTCGCGATTCCGCCGTGGATCCAATCGACCTTCAGCGCCTTTCCCGGCGCCGAGGTCCGCCACCGCCTGGGAGTGGTGTATCGCCTGCTCTATCCATTCCCGGAGGAGTTCCAGCCGGCGCCCCCGGCTCCGGCCGCGAAGCCCGCGACGGCTCCCGCCGGGAAATCCGTCGGCCCGCCGCGGCAGGTTCCGCCACCCGCCCCCAAGGCCGCGGGCCCGGCGGCCCCGTTTTAACCCCCGGAGTCGAACGTGGACGATTCCGACGCGCGCTGGATGAGGACGGCCCTCGACGAGGCCGCCAAGGGTCGGGGGTCGGTCGAGCCCAACCCGATGGTCGGCGCGGCGGTCGTGAAGGACGGCCGACTCGTCGCGTTGGGCCGTCACGGCGAGTACGGCGGCCCCCACGCCGAGGTCGTCGCGCTGGCGGCGGCCGGCGAGGAGGCGCGCGGGGCGACGCTCTACGTCACCCTCGAACCGTGTCGCCACCACGGCAAGACCCCGCCGTGCGTCGACGCGATCCTCAAGGCCGGCGTGGCGCGAGTCGTGGCGACCCACCGCGATCCGTTTCCCAAGGTCGACGGCGGCGGCTTCGCCAGGCTCCGCGAGGCCGGCGTGGCGGTGACGGTCGGCGTCCTCGCCGCGGAGGCGGTCGCGCTGAACGCGCCTTTCCTCAAACGACTCGCCACCGGACGCCCCTACGTCCTGGCCAAGTGGGCGATGACCCTGGACGGCAAGACGGCGACGGCCGGCGGCGACAGCCGCTGGATCTCCTCGGAGGAGTCGCGCGCCCTGGTCCACGAGGTCCGCGGCCGGATGGACGCGATCATCGTGGGGATCGGCACGGTCCTGGCCGACGACCCCCTGCTCACCGCCCGACCGCCGGGGCCCAACACGCCCAAACGGATCGTCCTGGACGCCCGCGCCCGGCTTCCGCTCGACTCGCGGTTGGTCCGCACGGCCCGCGAGGCCCCGACGGACGTGGTCGTCGGCCCCGCCGCGACGGCGGAGGACGTGGACCGTCTCGAACGCGCCGGCTGCGAGGTGTGGACCTTCCCCGGCGACGGAAGGGCTCGGCTCCTGGCGCTTCTGGACGAGTTGGGACGACGCCTGACATACGTCCTCGTCGAGGGGGGCGGCGTCCTCCTGGGCTCATTTTTCGACGCCGGCGAGGTCGACGAGGTGGACGTCTACGTCGCCCCCTTGATCGAGGGGGGGGACCACCTTCGGACCCCCGCGCGGGGGCGCGGGCGGAGCCTGATGGCCCAGGCCGCGCGACTCCGGGACGTCCGGCGGACGCTCGTCGGGGAACGCGACGTCCGAATCCAGGGGATCGTCCCCTCGGCCTGGCGGGAGGGACTCCGGGCGCTGATCGACGAGGCCGGGCGCGACGGCGACCCGACTTGACCGACGGTTCCCGCGTTCCCTAAAATCCTAGGCGAGGGCGGCATGGATTTTGCCGCCGCGACGATTGATTTCGGAGGCGCGCCGTGGACTCCTCGCGAGACGGACATCCCCACGCCAAGCCGGCGCCCAAGGCCGTGGTGGGAAGGGTCAGCCTGTACCTCCGCCACCTGGAGTCGCTGCAACGCCAGGGGCTTTCCACGACGTCCAGCGACCAACTCGGCGAGCCGTTCGGGATCAAGAACGCGCAGGTGCGCAAGGACCTGGCGTGCTTCGGCCAGTTCGGCCGGCCGGGGATCGGCTACGACGTCGACGAGTTGACCGCGGTCCTGCGGCGGATCCTGGGGGTCGACAAGGATTGGCCGCTGGTGCTGGTCGGGATGGGAGACCTGGGCCGCGCGCTGTTGCGATACCGCGGCTTCCCGTCGCGACGCTTCCGGATCGTGGCGGTCTTCGACAACGACCCCCGAAAGGTCGGCCAGACGCACCAGGGGGTCACGGTGGAGCCGCTGGAGGCGCTTCGCAAGAGCGTGGCGGCGCACAAGACGACCCTGGGGCTGCTCTGCGTCCCGGCCGACTCGGCGCAGCGCGTGGCCGAGCAGATGATCGCCGCGGGGATTCGAGGGATCCTGAACTTCGCGCCCGCGCCGCTGTCCACGCCGCCGCACGTCAGCGTGACGACCGTGGACCTGAGCATCCAGTTGGAGAACCTGGCCTACAAGGTCCAGGAGTCGATCGACGACGGCGTGCCCCGCGCCGGCTGACTCGGCTTCCCACGGGGCGTCGCGGCGGTTAGAATGCCGAGGTCGTTACCCGGTGGTGAAACGGTATCACAACAGGTTTTGGTCCTGTCGTTCCTGGTTCGAATCCAGGCCGGGTAGCTCCTCTCCCTCCGCGCGCGGTCGAGCCTCCCGCAAGCTGGCCAGCAGCAGGTCGGGATCGACGGGCTTGGTCAGGTGTTCGTCGAAACCCGCGGCGCGGGCTCGGGCGCGGTCCTCGTCGCGACCGTAGCCGGTGACGGCGATCAAGCGGACGTTCCGGCACGCGGGCTCCCGGCGGATCGCCCGGGCGACCTCGAACCCGTCCATGCCGGGCATGCCGACGTCCAGCAGCGCCACGTCGGGCGGGCGTTCGCGCGCCAAGGCGATCGCGGCGGGGCCGTCGCGAGCGGTCGCGACGTCAAAGCCGTGGAACTGGAGCAGCCGAGAGAGGCCCAGGGCGGTGTCGGCGTTGTCGTCGACCACCAGCGCCCGGAGCCGGTGGAAGACGTCCGCCCCGACGGCGGGTTCGGGAACCGCGTCCGCGACGGCGGCGGCGAGGGGGAGGCGGACGGTGAACGTGCTGCCGCGGCCGGCCCCCTCGCTCCGGGCCTCGATCGCCCCGCCGTGAAGCTCGACCAGCGACTTGACCAGGGTCAGGCCGATCCCCAGCCCCCCCTCGGACTGAGACAGGGAGTCGTCGCCCTGCGCGAAGAGGTCGAACATCCTCGGCAGTTGCTCCGGCGCGATGCCGATCCCCTGGTCCTGAACGGAGATCGCCAGCCGGCCGGCCTCGATCCGACTGACGAGCCGGACCTTCGAGCCGTCGTCGGAGTACTTCGCGGCGTTGGTCAGCAGGTTGGCGACCACCTGCTCGATCCGCACCGGGTCGACGTCCACCAGGGCCTCGCCGTGCAGCCGCTCGACGGTCAACTCGTGCCGCCGCTCCTCGATCAACGGCGCGACCGCCGCGACCGCGCCGTCGAGGATCGGGCCGGGGTCGAGCGGCCGCCTCTGGATCCGGATCTTGCCGTGGTTGACCCGCGAGACGTCCAGCAAATCGTCGATGAGCCGCGAGAACGTCTTGATCTGGTTCTCGACGACCCGCCTGGCCCACTGCTGGTGTTCGGCCCGGTCGCTCCGCTTCCAGACCTGGACGGCGTTGGAGACCGCGGCCAGGGGGTTGCGCAGCTCGTGGGCGAGCACCGCCAGGAACTCGTCCTTGAGACGGTCGGCCTCCTTGAGCGCCCGGGCGTGGCGGCGGGTCTGCTCAAGGAGTCTGGAGTTCTCGGCGAGGGCGGACTTCAGTTCGTCGCGTTGGCGGGCCAGCTCGAAGAAGACGTCGGCCTTGCCGCGAAGGACGTCGGGCTCCAGCGGCTTGTTGAGGAAGTCGACCGCGCCGGTCTCGTAGCCGCGGAAGCGGCGGGCCTGGTCGGCCCCGCCCGCGGTGAGGAAGATGATCGGCACGCGGCGGGTGCGCTCCATCCCGCGCATCAGCTCGGCCAGCTCGAAGCCGTCCATCTCGGGCATCTGGACGTCGATCAGGGCCAAGGCGACGTCGTGCCTGAGCAGCAGTTCCAGGCCCTCGGGGCCCGATCGCGCGGGCAGGAGGACCAGGCCGTCGCGGCGCAGAAGCGCCTCGAGCGCCACGAGGTTCTCCTCGCGGTCGTCGACCATCAGGAAGTAGACGGGGGCGTGGGTCGCGGTTTTCATCGGGGGGGCACCATGCCACGAAGATATTCGGCGATCTCCTCCAGGGTCAAGGCGACGGCGTCGGGGCAGGCGTCGAGGGCCGCCAGGGGCATCGCCGCGGCCGCGGCGGTCTCGGGCCTTTGCACCAGGGCGGTCCCGCCGGCCTGGCGGATCGCCCGCAGGCCGCGGGCGCCGTCGCCGTTGGCGCCGGTCAGGACGACCCCCGCCAGGCCCGCGCCGTAGGTTTCCGCGGCCGTCTCGAACAACACGTCGATCGAGGGTCGCGAAAACAGGACGGGCTCCTCGCCCGAGAGGGAGAGCCGGCGATCCGGCTCGACCAGCAGATGATAATCCGGCGGCGCGAAGTAGATCGTCCCCGGCTCGATCGGCTCCTTGTCCTGGGCCTCGCGAACCGGAAGGCGGCAGGAGTCCCCCAGCAGCCCGACCATCAGGCTATCCCGATCCGGCGGCAGGTGGACGACCACGAGGACCGGCAACGGGTAGCCGGCCGGGAGCCGGGGCAGGACGACCGAAAGCGCCTCGAGCGCCCCGGCCGAGGCGCCCACGGCCACCGCCTCGGTTCGCGCCGCGGTCATGCCTCGCCTCGCTTCCGGTAGATCCGCGCCTCGCGGTCGAACGTCTCGAAGGCGTCGGCGCGGCTCGAAAACCGGAGGCTCTCCTTGGCCCCCAGTCCGAGGAACCCCTGGCGCGACAGCGAATCCCCGAACAGCCCCAGGGCGCGGTCCTGAAGCGGGCGGTCGAAGTAGATCAGCACGTTGCGGCAGGAGACGAACTGGACCTCGGCGAAGACCTGGTCGGTCGCCAGGCTGTGATCGGAGAAGACGACCCGACGCCGCAGATCCTTGTCGAAGACGGCCCCGCCGTAGGCCGCCGTGTAATAGTCCGACAGCGACGACTTGCCCCCGGAGCGACGATGGTTCTCCGTGAACAACGCGAGCCGATCCAGCCCGTACACCCCCGCCTCGGCCCGGCGCAACGCCTGGGAACTGATGTCGGTGCCGTAGATCATCGTCCGCTCCTCCAGGCCCTCCTCGCGGAAGAGGACCGCCAGGGAGTAGACTTCCTCGCCCGCGCCGCAGCCGGCGACCCAGACCTTCAACGAAGGGTACGTCCGCAGGTACGGGACGACCTTCTCGCGGACGGCGCGAAAGTAGTCCGGATCGCGGAACAGCTCGCTGACCTGGACCGTCAGGAACGTGAGCAACTCGGGAAAGGCGGTCGCGTCGTGGAGCACCCGGTCCTGGACCTGGGAGAACGTGGCGCAGCCCATCCGCTCCCGCGCCTGGCGGAGCCGACGCTTCAGGGAGGCCCTGGAGTAGCCCCGGAAGTCGTAATGATACTTCCGGAAGACGGCTTCCAGCAGCAGTCGGAACTCCACGTCCTCGACGGACTCGGACACCGCGACGCCTCCCCGGCTCGACGCGACTTCGCCACGAACGGACTCACGCCAGGATCGGGACCACCGACTTTTGGAGCCCCCCCGTGACGTGGACCTCGCCGGCGGCGTCCACGAACACGTCGACCTCCGAGCGGACGCCGAACTCCTCGAAGTAGATCCCCGGTTCGATCGAGAAACAGGTCCGCGGCAGCACCAGGCGTTCGTCGTGGGTCTCCAGATTGTCCATGTGGGCGCCGTCGCCGTGGACCTCCTGGCCGATGTTGTGCCCGGTACGGTGGGTGAAGCGGTCCTCGCGCCCGGCGCGGCGGATCACCGCGCGGGCGGCGTCGTCGACCTCGAAGCCGCGGAGTGGAATCCCGGCGGCGAACCGCTCCCGGACCAGGGCGATGGCGGCGTCGCGGGCGTCGGCCACGATCCGGAAGATCGCCTCGTACTTTTCCGGGACGGTCGCCCCGACGAAGCCGACGCGGGTCAGGTCGCTGTAGACCGACCGCGGCTTCTTGAGCTTGCCCCACAGGTCGATCAAGACGAAGTCGCCGGCGCGGATCTCGCCGTCGCCGCCGGCGGTCGGCTCGTAGTGGGGGTCGCCGCTGTGGGGGCCGACCGAGACGTTGGGAGGGCTGTAGGTGGTCAGGCCCCCCGTCTCGAAGTGGTCCAGGATGACCTTCTGGACCTCCGTCTCCCGAACCGAGCCGCCCTCGCGGGTTCGATCGGCGATGAAGGCCCAGGCGACGTCGTAGGCCGAGGTCGTCACCAGGTCGGCCGCCAGGTGCGTCGCCCACTGCTCGTCGTCCCAGGTCGATTCGTGAATCTGGATCAGATCGCCCGAGGGGACGACCTCCACGCCCAGGGTGCGAACGAATTCGACCGTGCCGGCGTCGACTCGCGAGACGTAGGGGTTGGAAAGCTCCGGCGCGTACTCCATCGCCACCCGTCGCGCGTCGCCGACCAGGGCCGCGACGCCTTCCTGAAGCGCCTGCCAGGAGCTATAGACGATCCGAGGGCCCGGCAGGTCTTCAAGCGCCCTGGATTCGATGGCGTGGACGAGCTTCTTGGGCTCCCCCTCGGCGGGGACCATGTAGAAGAAGCGTCGCGAGCCCGGAGGCTTGGCGTCCAGCCCGAGCAGCCGCCGGGCGGGGGCGTTCGAGCCGCGGAAGTCGTAGAGCAGCCAGCCGTCGACGCCGAACTGGCGCAGGCTCTCCTGGACGGACGCCAAATCGAACACGGCTCGCTCCCGAATCGGTCGACCGGATGGACCGCGCGGAACGGCCCCGGTCGGTCGCGCTCCGCGATCCTGATCGTACCCGGCCCTTCGGCCGCTCGCCAGGGCCCCGGCGGGCGCGCCGCTCAGGCGGCCCGGCGGCCTCGACGACGTCGAAGCGCGGGGACTCCGGCCGCGGCGATCGCCGAGAAGGCCAGCAGGCTGGACGACGGCTCCGGAATGACCGTCGGCGGCGTGCCCGGCAGTCCGGATCGAACGACCCAGGCGTCGTTGCCGAACGTCCCCTCGTCCGGATCGGCGGCGAAGATCCCGGCGAGCGCCGCGGGATCGGGGGCGACCTCCAGGATCGGCAGCCGGGGGACCGCGGCCCCCTGATCGTCGAGGTCGAAGCCCCAGACGTAGGTCGCCAGTTGGTAAATCGCGCGCTCGGAACCCGGATCGGCCTGATTGAAGACGTCGGGATCCGCGCCGGCCTGCACCAGCACCAGCGAGAGACTCCAGGCGCCTTGGAACGAGGCGGGCCCCACGTCGCGCGAGGGGTTGTCCGCGAACGGAAGCGCGTACGAGGGCGTGGGCGTGACGATGCCGTCGCCGTAAAACGGCGTGTTCGACCGGGCGTGGATCCCGTCCTCGCGCGTCCGATCGACGTAGACCCCGCCCGCGTCCTGCCACGAGTAGGCGGGGATCGACGTGCTCACGGTTTGAATCCAACGATACTCGTAACCGCTGGGCGGCGTGTAATCCCCGGAGGGATTGAAGCCCCCCTGGACCGAGATCCCGAACGACTTGCCGACGACCGACGACTCCTGGTACGTGTCGATCGCGAACGTCCCCAGCACCGTGTCGCCCACCTTCACCTCCGAACTGAAGACGGGGCCGCCGCGGGCCGCGCCCGCCCCCGCGAGGAGGACGACCGTCAGAACGATCCCTGGAACAACGGCGGGGCGACTCATGGGAGGAGTTCCTGGCGCGCGGGAAACATTTCCATCGAAAGACGGAATCGATATCCAACTTTACAAAACACGTTCGTAGCTTGCAAGCATGACGCGGCCGAGCGGCGGATTTTTTCCACTCACTCGCCCACGACCGCGCGGATCCCGGCCCTTTCGGCCTCGGCAATCCACGAGGGAATACGGAGAGCCTTCCGCGTCGTGACACGGTCCCCTGTTCGATCGGGGGAGCCGGCGGTCATAATGGAGATCGCGACGCGCCGGCGGGGCGCGGCCGTGAGACCGCCGATGGAGATCCGACACCTTGGACGCGACGGCGACGGGCATGGGAACGACGACGGCCCTCGACGGCGCGGGCGACGGCCCCGCGCCGGGGCGGGTCAAGCCCGAACTGCTGGCGCCGGCGGGCGACCGCGACTGCGTCCGCGCGGCGGTCGCCAACGGCGCCGACGCGGTCTACTTCGGGCTCAAGCGGCACAACGCCCGAATCCGCGCGACCAACTTCGACGGCCTCGACCTGGCCGCGACGATGGCCTATCTCCATCGTCACGGCGTCAAGGGCTACGTCGCGCTCAACACCCTGATTTTCACCGCCGAACTGGCCGGCGTCGAGGCGAGCGTCCGCGAGCTCAACGACGCCGGGGTCGACGCGGTGATCGTCCAGGACCTTGGATTGGCCCGGCTGATCCGCGCGGTCGCTCCCGAGTTGGACATCCACGGGTCGACCCAGATGTCGATCACCAGCGAGGAGGGCGTCCGGCTGGCCGCCGAACTCGGCTGCTCGCGGGTGATCCTGGCCCGCGAACTGTCGTTGCGGGAGGTCCGCAAGGTCCAGGCGGAGACGACGATCCCGGTGGAGGTCTTCGTCCACGGGGCGCTGTGCGTGGCGTACTCCGGCCAGTGCCTGACCAGCGAGGCGTTGGGCGGTCGATCGGCCAACCGGGGCGAGTGCGCCCAGGCGTGCCGGATGCCGTACCAGATCGTTTGCGACGGCGACGACGTCGATCTCGGCAAAACCCAGTACCTTCTGAGCCCGCAAGACCTGGCGGCGCACGACCTGATTCCCGAGTTGATCCGCGCGGGGGTCGCCAGCCTCAAGATCGAGGGGCGGTTGAAATCGCCGGAGTACGTCGCCAACGTCACCCGCCACTACCGCCGGGCGATCGACGAGGCGTGGGCGGGCCGTCCGGTCGCGTTCTCCCCGCGCGAGGTCGAGGACATGGAGATGTCCTTCTCGCGCGGCTTCAGCCACGGCTTCCTGGACGGGAACGACCACAAGGTCCTCGTTCGCGGGGACTACGCCAAGAAGCGCGGGGTGATGCTGGGGGAGGTCGAGTCGGTCGGCCGCGCGGGGGTCCGGGTGAAGCTCGCGACGACGATCAAGCCGGGCGACGGCCTGGTCTTCGATGGCGACGAATCGCTCGACGTCCCGGAGCAAGGGGGGCGGGTCTACGAGGTCGAGCCGGTCGCCGGCGAGCCGGACGTGGTGGAGCTTCGCTTCGGCCGCGGCGACGTCGATCTGGGCCGGCTGCATCGTGGCCAGCGCGCCTGGAAAACCGACGACCCCGAGTTGACGGCCCGGCTCCGTCGGACCTTCGAGGGGACGGCGACGGGCCTGGTCGGGCTGGCGTTCCGCGTCCGCGCCGCGGTCGGCGAGCCGATCCGGGTGGAGGCCCGCGCGACGACCGGCCGCGCCGCGGCGGCCGTCGGCGACGCCCCGCTCGCCACGGCCACGTCGCGCCCGGCCGACGAGGCGCTTTTCCAGGACCAACTGGGGAGGCTCGGCGGGACGCCGTACCGGCTCGACGCCCTGACGGTCGAGCTCGAAGGCGGGCCGATGGTCCCCAAGAGCGTGTTGAACCAGCTTCGCCGCGACCTCGTCGCCCGGCTCGACGCGCTGGCCGAGACCCCGCCCCCGCGGCCGACGGCCCCCGAGCCGGTCCTCCCCGCGCTCTTGGCGCCGCTTCGCGACGAGGCCGAACGCCAACGCGCCGCGCGCCCCGCGAACGACGCTCCGCGGCTGGTCGCGCTCGTGCGACGAACCGACCAGATCGAGCCGGCGGCGACGGCCGGAGCGACGGCGATTTACGCCGACTATCAGGACGTTCGCGAGTACAAGGCGGCCGTCGCCGAGGCCCGCCGGGTCGGCTTGCCGATCCTCGTCGCCACCCCCCGCATCGAGAAGCCGTTCGAGCGCAACCTGTTCCTCGCCCTGGAGAAGGCCGGCGCCGACGGCCTGCTCGTCCGCAACGCCGGCGGCGTCTTCTTCTGCGCCGAACGCGGCATCCCGTTCGTCGCCGATTTCGCCCTCAACGCCGCCAATCCGCTGACCGTCGCCCTTATCAAGGAACGCGGGGCGCGGCGGGTGACGGCCTCCTACGACCTCAACGCGGGGCAGTTGTTCGACCTGATCGACGCGACCCCGGCCGACTGGCTGGAAGTCGTGATCCATCAGCAGATCCCCATGTTCCACATGGAGCACTGCGTCTTCTGCGCGTTCCTCTCGCCGGGGACCGATCACACCAACTGCGGCCGGCCGTGCGACTTCCACGACGTCAAGCTGCGCGACCGGGTGGGCAAGGAGCATCCGCTGAAGGCGGACGTGGGTTGTCGCAACACCCTGTTCAACGCCATCCCCCAAAGCGCCGCCGAGTTCCTGCCGCGGTTGATCGCCAGGGGCGTTCGGGACCTTCGCGTCGAGTTCCTCGACGACGCCCCCGCCGCGGTCGCCCGGACGCTCGCCCTCTACCGCGAGACGGTCGCCGGCCTTCGCGACGGCAAGGACCTTTGGCGCGAGTTGCGGGCGACGAACCAGTACGGCGTCACCCGCGGCCCCCTGGCCGTTCTTGGCTGACCGACACCAAGTTTTGGGGACGCGCGATGAAAACGCTCTTCCCCCCTCGCGGGGGAAGACAGACCGCGAAGCGGTCAGATGAGGGGGGGCGAGCGCGGGGAGCGTCGCCTTTCGAAGCACGGCCCAGGCCGTCGGATCCGGAGCGCCTCGCGCGAACCGCGACGGTTTCCCGCTCGTCCACCCCTCATCCGGCCCTTCGGGCCACCTTCTCCCTCAAGGAGAGAAGGCCGTCCTGTTCGCCGCCCCGAAATCCGTAACGGTCAGGTTCCTTGAATCCCGATCCCACCCGAGCAGCCCCCGCCGCCATGACGCCCCCGCGACGCCCTGGAACCGTGTACCTCGTCGGGGCGGGCCCCGGTGACCCCGGTCTTTTGACCGTCAGGGGCGCCGAGGCCCTCGCCATGGCCGACGTGGTCGTTTACGACCATCTCATCAACGAGCGGCTGCTCGACCTGGCGCCGCCGGAGGCGCTTCGGGTCAGCGCCGGCAAGTCGATCGGCCGCCGCGACATGACCCAGGACCGAATCAACGCGATCCTCGTCGAGCACGCGCTGGCGGGGCGGACGGTCGCGCGGCTGAAAGGGGGCGACCCCCTGGTCTTCGGCCGCGGCGCGGAGGAGGCCGGCTTCCTCCGGGGGCGCGGCGTCCCCTTCGAGATCGTCCCCGGCGTCACCGCGGGGGTGGGGGCGACGGCCTGCGCCGGGATCCCCGTGACCAGCCGCGACGTCGCGTCGGCCGTCGCGTTCGTCACCGGGCACCGGGCACCGAGTCCCGGCGCGCCGAACTCGTCCGCGGCGATCGACTGGTCCGCCCTGGCCCGGTTTCCGGGCACCCTGGTCTTCTACATGAGCGTCACCCAACTGCCGGACGTCACCCGGGCGTTGATCGAGGGGGGCAAGCCGCCCGAGACGCCGGCCGCGATGATCGAGTCGGGAGCGACGCCGTTCCAGCGGGTCGTCGAGGGGGAGTTGGCGACCATCGCCGACCGCGCCCGCGAGGCCCAGGTCCACCCGCCGGGCCTGCTGGTGGTGGGCGAGGTCGCGGCCCGCCGCGCGGGGCTCGCATGGTACGAGGCGCGACCGCTGTTCGGCCGTCGGATCGTCGTCACCCGACCGCGCGAGGAAGCCGCGCGCGGGGCCACGGCCCTGGAGAGGATGGGGGCGGAGGTTTTGATCGCGCCGACGGTGGAGATCCTCCCCGTCGCCGATTTCGGGCCGCTCGACGCGGCGATCGGCCGGCTCGACGGTTACGACTGGCTGGTCTTCACCTCCGTCAACGGCGTCGATCGGTTCTTCGAGCGGCTGCTCGCCCTTGGAAAGGACCTACGCGCCCTGGGCCGGGTCAAGCTCGCGGCGATCGGCGCGACGACGGCCGAGGCGCTTGGGCGCTTCCACCTGCGGGCGGACCTGGTCCCCCCGTCGTTCCGCTCCGAGTCGCTGGCCGAGGAGTTGGTCAAGGTCGCGGCCGGAACCAGGATTCTGCTCGCGCGCGCGGATCGCGGCAGGACCGTCCTGCAAGACGAGCTGCGGCGCGTGGCCGAGGTCGACCAGGTGGCCGTGTACCGCAACGCCGACGCGGAGTCGATCCCGGAGAGGGTCCTAAGCCGCCTGGAGGAAGGTTCGATCGACTGGATCACGCTCACCAGCCCGGCGATCGCGACGCGGCTGCACGCGCTTTTGTCGCCGGAGGCGCGGGCGCGCGTCGGCCGCGAGGCGAAGCTCGCGGCGATCAGCCCGGTCACGACGGCCGCGGCGCGCGCGCTGGGATGGGAGGTCGCCGTCGAGGCGGCCGCGCACACCTGGGAAGGACTGGTCGAGGCCCTCGTCGCCCACGTCGCCGACGGCCGGGTCTCCGGCTGAAGATTCCAAGGCTCCGCCGGACGTCGCCGGGGTGGGTCCGCCGTCAGCGGAGCTCGAACAACGTCTCCACGCCCTGCCAGAGCAGGAACCCGCCGCCGAGGATGAACAGGACGTCCATCGCGATGAAGCGGCCGAAGATCCCCGCGGCGAGGTCCAAGGAGAAGATCAGGATGATGATCGCCGCCACCGCGACCGCGGAATAAGTGATGACCTTATCGATCTCCATGACTTCCAGGCTCCGCACGGTCGGGATGGGGAACGGCTCTCATCAGGTACAACTTACCACACTTCTCGGCCGGTGCTAGGAACGGGCCCCGGGCGCGAGGAGGGAGGCGCTAGGGAAGCGTGAAGACGACCCCGAAACGCCTTAATCGTTCGCGAAGGGCGTCGACGTTCGTTTCGGGAACGACGACCGTCGTCGGTCCCAGGCGCTCGCCCAGAAGGTCGCGAGTATCGGGGTGCTGGATCACGCCGTCAAGCATCTCGGCCGACGGCGACGAAAGAACGAGCAGCCGCCGCGCCGACCAGGCCCCCGCGTCGGGGTCGAGGGGCGTCGCCGGCCGGAGCATCAGCCGGATCGCCGGCGGGACGTCCTGGCCGACGCGACGCCGGAACCAGTGGGCCAGGAGGCCGAACGTCAGGCCGGCCTCCAGCCCCCGGCGGAGCGACTCGGCGGAGACGACGAACCGCCGCCGGGCCGCGGGCCGCCCCGAGGCCGCCGGTTCCTCGTCGGCGAATCGCGACAGCTCGGCCTCCGCCAGCAGATCGGACAGGGCCGGTTCCAGGGTCAGCGTGACGCCGTCGGCCTCGACGGCGACGCAGCGCTCCGGGGGGAGGCGGTAGTCGCGGGAGGCGGTCGTGCTGATTCGGGCGGTCGGGACGTCGCGCGCGTCCTCGGCCAGCACGAAGCGGTCGGCCACCGGCTCGAACGGTCGTCGCGTCGGCGCGTCGACCCGCCAGGCCTCCAGGGCGCGGTCGCGCTCCTCGCGCGAGTTGAACTCGACCAGGGTCGCGGCCGTGTGGAACGTCACCCGCTCGCGACGATCCGCCCAACGCTCGACGGCGTCCTTGACCCCCGGGGGGAGGCCGTGCTGGCCGTGCCTGGCCAGCGCGTCAAGGATCTCCCCGGCGGTCATCCCCCAATCCAGGCCCAGCGCCACCGACTCCTGGGTGAGCTTCAACTCCACCGCCGCGCCGATCCGCGACCACCAGGCGAACCGGCTGAGCAGGCCGATGATCGGCGGCGTGAGCCCCTGGCGATAGGCGATGACCTCCAGGTTCGGCTGGACGAACAGGAACTGGTCGAGCGTCGGCCGGGGAGGCGGTGGCGGGCCCATCGCCAGGACGTAACGGCCCAGGGGCGTGAGCTGGACCGCCCGCCGCCGCGAGCCTTGCTCCTCGCCGAGCCGCGCCAGCCCCAGCGCGTACGCCCCTCCCAGCACGATCCGCTCCAGGATTCGAATTCCCGGGGGCTGGCGCTCGGGGCCCGCGCCGCGTTTGCCTCGCCTCGCGGTCGTCGCCGCCCCGTCGTCGATACCGCCGGCGCGGTCCCAGCCGGGCGCGTCGGCGTCGAGCGCGGCGGCGAGGGCCTCGAGCGTGGTCCAATCGTCGGGCCCGAGCGCCGCCAGTCGGAGCAGGACCGTCGGCCGCAGGCATCCCGGCGACGGCGACGAGCCGGGCGTCGGTTCGCCGCGCTCGTCCCACGTCCTCAGCCCGAGCCACGCCGAGGCCAGCATTTGCGGCAGATGCACGGCGTTCTCGGTCCAGAACTCGGCCGCCGCGGCGCGCCACGAGTCGTCGTCGCGGTCGATCGTCAGCAGGCCGACGCGACGGGCCAGGCCCAGCCAAAGCGCCGGCAGGTCCGGCAGATCGACCGGCGCGTCGTCGCCGGCCGCGGCCAGAAGCCCCCCCTCCTCGATCCGTTCGCGGTCGCGCTTGTAGAGGGCTCCCTGGAGGGTCCGCCGCAGCGGGCCCGTTCCGGCGCGCTGCCAAAGCGCGGCCAGACGGACGACCGGCTCCAGACCGTCGGATTCTCGGATTTGCGAGACCGGCCCCGCGGCCGCCGGCGCCGCCGCGACGATCGGCAGGCGTCCTTCCCGCGTCAGCGACGGATGCGCCCAGACCTCCACGTCGCCGGCCGTCTCGGAGGCCGCCAGCGCCGCGGGATCGATCGATCGAAGCTCGAACGGGGCCTCAAGCGCCATGAGCCCGCGGCCGATCAGGCCGGCGATCGTGGCGTCGGCGTCCACCGCCAGGGCCGCGAGCGCCAGTCGCAGTCCGGCGAGGGACCACGACCTCGTCTCGGTCAGCCCGAACAGTCCCAGGGCCGTCCGATCGGCGTCGGAGAGGCCGCGGCGGACTTCGCGGAGTCCCAGGGGATCGTCGAGGCGGTCGGTCAGCTCCCCGGCGAGGGTCGGGGCGCGGGTCGCCTGCGACTGAAGTCCGCCGGCCTCCGCCGCGGCGCGAAGCGCGGCCATGGGGAGCCTTCCCAGCAGGGTCCGAAAGACGAACCGGGGGTCGGCGTCGGCCGCGAACGGGCTGGCGGGACGGGCGGGGGCGGGGTCGGGGCCGGTCGCGGGGCTGGGCGTCGAGGCCATGTCTTCGTCGTTCCTCGCCCTAGCGCGCGATCCGGGGGGTGTGGCCCATCTTCCGAAGCTCCTCAAGGGCCGCGTCGGCCTCGTCGGGCTTGACCAGGAGCACCGTGTCCGACAACCGCGCCAGCACCAGCCGGGCGATCGCCTTCCGCGCCAGGATCTCCTCGGCGATCACCGGCTCCGACGTCCGAATCAAGGTGACGTTGCGGTGCATCTTCACGGGCGTTCGGACGTTGGCGCGCGACATCGAGGGGCCCAAAAGCGCGGTTGGTGATTCCAGCGTCAGACGGCGGACTTCGACGATCGCCGGGCCTCGTCGCCCACGTCGGCCTCGTCGAGGATCTCGTAACTATAACCTTGCTCGGTCAAAAAGAGTTGGCGGTGGTGGGCGAAATCGGTCTCGCGGCTGTCGCGGGTGACCAACGTGTAGAAGCAAGCCGGTCGCTCGCCCTCCTTCGGCCGGAGGATCCTCCCCAGGCGCTGGGCCTCCTCCTGACGGCTGCCGAAGGTGCCGGAGACCTGGATCATCACGTTGGCGTCCGGCAGGTCGATCGCGAAGTTCCCCACCTTCGAGAGCACCATCCGCCGCACCTTCCCCTCGCGGAACCGGCCGTAGAGGTCCTCGCGCTCGGCGTTGCCGGTGGAGCCGGTGATCAGCGGGAGGTCGAAGCGGTCGGCGATCCTCCTGAGTTGCTTCAGATACTGGCCGATGATCAGGACGCGGTCCTCGGCATGGTCGTGACGCTCCAGGAGCCGCTCGACCAGGTCGTCCTTGCCGGGGTTCTCGCTGGCGAGGCGGAACTTGTCGCGCCACTCGGCGACGGCGTACTCCATCCGGCGGTCGGGGTCGAGGCCCAGCCGGATCTCGTGGCACTGGGCCTCGGCGATCCATCCCCTGGACTCCAGGACCCGCCAGGGGACGTCGTACTTCTTGGGGCCGATGAGGCTGAAGACGTCCTCCTCGCGATGGTCCTCGCGGACCAGGGTGGCGGTCAGGCCGAGCCGGCGGCGGGCCTGGATGTCGGCGGTGATCCGGAAGACGGGCGCCGGCAGCAGGTGGACCTCGTCATAGATGATGAGCCCCCAGTCCCGACTGTTGAACAACCCGAAGTGGGGGAACTCGCCGTTCTTGCGGGGGCGGTAGGTGACGATCTGGTAGGTCGCCAGCGTCACCGGCGCGATTCCCTTGGAGTCGCCGGTGTAGGTGGCCACCTGGGAGTCGTCCAGATCGGTCTTGTCGAGGATCTCCCGCCGCCACTGCTCGACCGACGTCGTGCTGGTGGTCAACACCAGCGTCTCGGTCTTCAACTCCGCCAGCGCCGCGATCCCCACGATGGTCTTGCCCGCGCCGCAAGGGAGGACGATCACCCCGGAGCCGCCCCGGACGTCGCCGCCGGCGTGGAAGACCTCGACGGCCCCGCGCTGGTAGTCGCGGACCTCGAACGACCGCCCCGACCTGGCGACCTCCCGCAGCGCGACGGCCAGGGGCGCGCCCTGGACGTAGCCGGCCAGGTCCTCCGCCGGATAGCCGACGGCGATCAATCCCTGTTTGAGCACGCCGCGGTCAAGGTCCTCGACGGCGAAGCTCTCGTCGTCCAGGCGCTCGCCGAGGTACTCGCGCACGCCCTTTTGACGGGCCAACTCCTCGATCAGCGCCCGATCGGCGGCGGTCAACCGCAACGCGCCGTCGACGCGCGCGAGCTTCACCCGCCCGTAGCGGCCGACGAGTTCGCGAAGGTCGGCCGGCAGGCTGGTCGGCAGCGCGAACTTGGAGAACTTCTCCAGCCGCGCGACCATCTCGTCGGCCGACATCCCCGCCGCCGCGGCGTTCCAGAGCGACAACGAGGTGAGCCTGTAGGTGTGGATGTGCTCGGGGCTCTTCTCCAACTCGGCGAACGGCGCCACGGCGTCGCGGGCCTCGGCGTGCAGCGGGTTGTCGACTTCCAGGAGGATCGTCTTGTCCCCCTGGACGATCAGCGGATTGGCCGGGTTGTACTGCATGGGCTCCTTGCCGGGACGTGTCTCATCGAATCGAATCGAGCCGGGCGGGCCGTCCGTCGTGGGCGGGGCCGGGGCCTCCAGGACCGCGAACGCTCCATGGTAGACGCCCCCCCCGCCCGCCGCAAGGTCGCGAATCGCGGCGCGGGTGGGACTTGCTGTACGTCGTTTCAGACGTTAGAACGAGGGAGTATGGTCGTCTTCAATCGCCGCGATCCGTTGGCCGATGGAGCGGAAATGGACACTCCCGCCGACGCCGACCCGCTCCACGGCTTGACCGGCCGATTCGGATCGATCCTCGTCGACCCGCCGTGGCGGTTCCGGAATCGCACCGGCAAGGTCGCGCCGGAGCATCGTCGTCTGAGTCGCTATCCAACGATGACGTTCCAGCAGATATCCGCCCTGCCGGTCGGCGACTTCGCCTTGCCCCAAAGCCACCTCTACCTTTGGACGCCCAACGCCCTGCTTCCGGAGGCGCTCGGGGTGATGTCGGCCTGGGGGTTCGCCTACAAGACGAACCTCGCGTGGCTGAAGGTCCGCAAGGACGGCGGACCCGACGGCCGCGGCGTCGGGTTTTACTTCCGCAACGTCACGGAGTTGGTCCTCTTCGGCGTCCGCGGGAAGCTCCGCACCCGCGAGGCGGGCCGACGCCAGACCAACGTCATCATCACTCGGAAGCAAGAACACTCCTGGAAGCCCGACGATCAATACCGCGTCATCGAGGCTTGCAGCCCCGGCCCCTACCTGGAGTTGTTCGCCCGCCGGCGGGTTCCCGGCTGGACCTGCTGGGGCGACCAGGCGGAGACCTACGAGGGAGTTCGGCCGGTCGTGAAGGGCTACAACGACCACGCCCCCGCCGCGGAGGAACCAGGCTGACGCGGCGGATTCGGGGCGGGACGCGGCTCGGACGGTCCCTTTCCCTCGATCCGGGCAAGAGGACTCGAACCGGATCGTTCAAGTGGCGGCGCTCCGGGCCGTCAGCGCCTGGCGGACGGCCCTCAACCCCAGAAGGCCGCACTTCATGCGGTTGGGAGTCAACGGGATCCCCAGCATGGCGAGGACATCGTCGGGGCCGAGCTTCAAGGTCTCCTCGACGGTCGCCCCCTCGATCCGGTCGGCCAACAGCGACGCGGCGGCCTGGCTGATGACGCAGCCCTTGCCGTCGAACCGCATCTCGACGACGCGCTCGCCCTCGACGGCCAACTCGACGTGGATCTGGTCGCCGCAGAAGGGGTTGTCCAGATCGCAGACGTGGTCGGGCCGCTCCAGCCGGCCGCGATGCTCCGACGAGTAGTAATGGTCCAAAATCTCTTCGCGGTAAAACGGGTCTTCCATCGGCGTTCCCCTGGCGACGCGGGAAGGCGGCCTCAGCGCCGCCTCAGCATGGTCTTGATCGATTCCAGCGCCTCGGCCAAGCGGTCGATCTCCTCGGTGGTATTGTACGGGGCGAGGCTCGCCCGCGCGGAGGCCGGGATTCCCAACCGCGCGTGCAGGGGCATGGCGCAGTGGTGCCCCGCCCGGATCGCGATCCCGAAGCGGTCCAGCAACTGCGCGAGATCGTGGGGATGCGCGTCGTCGAGCGTGAAGCCGACGATCGGCCCCTTCGCCGTCGGGTCCGAGGGCCCCAACAATCGGAAACCCTCGACCGCGCCCAACGCCTCGTGGGCGTGTTCGATCAGCGCCCGCTCGTGACGGGCGACGGCGTCGGCGTCCAGGCCCTCGAGGTAGTCGATCGCCGCGCCCAGGCCGATCGCCTCGGCGATCGGCGGGGTGCCGGCCTCGAACTTGTCGGGAAGCTCGTTCCAGACGGCGCGGTCGCGCTCGACGCGAAGCACCATGTTGCCGCCGCCCAAAACCGGCTCCATCGCCTCCAGAAGCTCGCGCTTGCCGTAGAGGACGCCGACGCCCGTCGGGCCGAAGATCTTGTGGCCGGAGAAGGCCGCGAAATCGACGCCCAGGCTCGCCACGTCCAACGGCTCGTGCGCCAGGCTCTGGGCGGCGTCGATCAGGACGCGGGCGCCGCGGTCGCGGGCGCGGCGGGCGATCTCCTCGACCGGAGGCCGAACGCCCGTGACGTTCGACATCGCCGTGGTCGCCACCATGCGGACCTTGCCGTCGTCGAAGTGGCGGTCGAACGAGTCCAGGTCGTATTCCAACTCGTCGGACAGATCGACGTATCGAAGCACGGCCCCGGTCTCGGCGGCGATCATCTGCCAGGGGACGATGTTGGCGTGATGTTCCAACTCGCTCAGGACGATGGCGTCGCCGGGCTTGAGGGTCGTCCGGCCCCAGGCGCGGGCCGCGAGGTTGATCGCCTCGGTGGAGCCGCGGGTGAAGATCACTTGCGCGGGGTCGTCG
Organism: uncultured Planctomycetales bacterium; assembly: GCA_937907525.1. Lineage (GTDB taxonomy): Bacteria > Planctomycetota > Planctomycetia > Isosphaerales > Isosphaeraceae > Paludisphaera. The sequence goes on from CALCIB010000146.1 coordinate 43,381, forward strand.
CCGACGCCGAGCCGGCGGGCGACCCTGGCGCGGGCGTCCTCGAAGGCGGCGGTCGCGCGCTCGCTCAGGGCGTGCAGCCCGCGATGGACGTTGGCCGGGTAATCGGCCATGCACTCGCGAACCGCCTCGATCACCGCCGTCGGCTTCAGGGCCGTGGCCGCGTTGTCGAGATAGCGCAAGGGAACGCCCGGCCGCACCTCCTCGACCAGCGTCGGGAAGTCGGCCCGCAGCCTCGACACGTCCAACCCCACCCGCTCCCTCGCCGTCGCGTCCGCCATTGGTTCGCTCCCACGAATATCTCGCCCCGCCCTTTTCCCCCTTTTACAATATGGATTATGGGAAAGCAACGGGAGTGGGTCGAGTCGACGTATGGCGCCTCACCGTGAGAGGAGGGTGGGGCCGCCGGAAATCGAAGCCGGAAGCCAGCGCCGACCGCCGATGGCGCGGACGGGAGCGGGATGAACCTCGTCGTTCGGAAGTCCAGCGCCCGCTCCGATCGCGAACCGTCAAGGGAGTTCGATGGGGATCTCGTTCTCGCCCGGCTTCACGTCCACGTCCTTGCCCGCGGTCGAGAGGATCGGGTCGGAGTCGATCTTGGGGCCGTGGACGGTCACGGAGTTGTGCCCCACCAGAGTCTTGACCGTGTACGAGCCGTCCGCGTCGATGGGCGCGACCCGCGGCAGCACTTTGCGCGACGAATTCGCCGGGTCGAAGGTGATCTCGGCCTTCGTCGGCGCCTTGCCGTTGATCAAGACCTTGCCGCTGACGGTCGCCTCCTCCATCGAGTCGGAGACCGGAGGCGCGCCGGAGCCTCCTCCTCCACAGCCGGCGGCGGCCAGGGTCAAAATCACGGCGGCGAACGAAAACAGCCTCATGCGCGGTCCTCTCGTGATGTTTCGAAACAAGGAGGGGGGGGACGGCGGAAGACTTCCTCCGTCGCCCCGATCCGGGCTCAATAGGTGTCGGACGAGACGACTTCGCTTCCGCCCATGGTGGCGAGGGCCCACCAGGTCTGCGGGCTGATCGAACTCTTGACGAAGTGGACCGAGCCGTCCATGAACAGCACGTTGACCCCGCCGGAGTGGCGGCTCATGGCGGTCAACGCGCCGTTGTCGCTGTCGGAATTCGAGTTGGAGAAGTTGCAGTGCCAGGTGTTGGGGGGCATGACGTGGGTGTACCGCGTCTGTCCCGACCGACCCCACCACCAGGCCGCGCCGACGGCGAAGCCGCCAGACATGTTGGTCGTCATCGGCATCGTCGCCTTGCAGGCGGCGTAGTCGGTCTGGGCGGCGCCCGAGTTGGCCTGCGAGAGCTTCGCCGGCGAGGCCGGCGGCTTCATCGAGTCGTAATTGCCCGCTCCCGCGGTGCCGTTGCCCAGCCCCTTGACGATCTCGCTGAAGGCCGCGGTGTTCGAGGTGCCGTCGATGATGGCGCTCAAGGTCACGGCGGGGTTGCCGACCCCGAAGAACGGGCCGCAGGTGCTCACCTGGCTGGCGTAGCTGAAGCTGTAGGCGTCCGCCCCGGCGTTGCTGACGTAGTTCGAGGGCCCGTAGCCGTAGCTCAGGCGGTTCATGTCCGAGGGACAGAGGAAGACGTTGACCGTCGTGAACTGCACCGTCGAGTTCGCCGGGTTCGTGCTGTTCCAGAAGGCGTTGCCGACGTTCATGAAGTTGCAGGCGTTGTAGAGCGCCGTCTGCTCCATCGCGCCCAGGATCAGGCACAGGCTCGAAGGCGCGCTGTTGTACAGGACCCGCCTCGGCTCGCCCCAGGGGATGGCGCCCATGGAGCTTTCGTAGTTGAGGACCCCCAGGCCGATCTGCTTGAGGTTGTTGACGCACTGCGAGCGTCGGGCCGCCTCGCGGGCGGCCTGCACCGCGGGAAGAAGAAGCGCGATCAGGACCGCGATGATGGCGATGACGACGAGCAGTTCGATGAGCGTGAACCCGCGACGCGAACCGGACATGGACGATCTCCTTCGGTGACGCTGAAAAAGAAAACGGACCAATCGTCAGAGAGGTTGGGTCGATCCCTGGAATTCCGAGCGTCATCCCGCCCGGACGCGCCGTGGATTGTCACTCGCTCCCTCGCGAGCGACGCGACGGTCATTGCGGGACCGGCATGGGCGACGCGGCGAACCGGACGCTCCCCCCACGGATCGGCTGGGCACCAGCGACGTGCCCCCCAAGCAATGAGCCAAATGCGCATTTTACACGAGCCTTGATGCAATCGCTAGCGAACTCGTGAAAAGATCGCGGATCACCGAGCGCCCCCGCGCCCGCGCTCCACGTTTCTTCCACTTAGTGGAGCGACGTTCCGAGGCGTGACGGCCCGAGACTCGCAAAAACCACGCGGCGAACGCGCGGGCTCGAAAAGCCTGGCGGAGGGGTCGAGAGGACCGTGGCGTCGACGAACCGGGTTCCGGCCGACCCGCGACCGCGCCGGGTTGCGCCCTTGCCCGACGACGTCGCTTCGGCCATCATGCCGTCTCGCGGAGTCAAGGCGGCTTCGGGCCGCCCCGGTCGGCCTGGGACGGCGGCGCCCTGATCGCCGAGTCGCGGTTCGTCGAGACGTCGCCGTCCCGGCGGATCGAACGTGGGCAAGGAGGTCGTTGCGATGGATTTCGAGTTTTCGGCCGAACAACGCAAGTGGTACGACGCGGCGGTCGCCTTCGCGGGGGAGCATCTCGTCGATCCCGACGCCGTCGATCGCGACCGACGCGCCGAGTTTTGGCGCGAAGGTTACGAGCGTTGCGCCAAGTTCGGCGCCGCCGGCATCCCCGTCCCCAGGGAGTACGGCGGCCAGGGCGGAACCATCGCCGACGCCGTCGCGGCGATGGAGGGCCTGGGCTACGGCTGCATCGACACCGGGCTGCTCTTCTCGCTCAACGCCTCGCTCTGGACGATCACGATGCCGATCCTCGTCTTCGGCGACGAGGCCCAGAAGA